>JBAXVB010000879.1:0-1772 GCA_037129415.1 Deltaproteobacteria bacterium | reverse complement strand
CTCACTATTGTGCTGGTCATCCTGGTTATTTTTATCTTTCTTCGAAGCTTATCCGCCACCATCATTCCCAGCATGGCGCTTCCCATGTCGATTATCGTTACATTTGCGGCCATGTATCTGATGGGATTCAGTGTGGATAATCTGTCGCTTATGGCCTTAACCCTTGCGGTCGGATTTGTTGTGGATGACGCTATTGTAATGCTTGAAAATATTGTCCGGCATCTGGAGATGGGAAAGAGCGTTCTTCAGGCTACTCTGGACGGATCCAAAGAAATCAGCTTTACCATTGTTTCCATGACCATTTCCCTTGCAGCAGTATTTATTCCTGTGCTTTTTATGGGCGGGATTGTCGGCAGACTATTCCGGGAATTTTCTCTGGTAATAACAGTGGCCATTCTTTTATCCGGATTTGTATCGCTTAGTCTCACCCCCATGCTGTGCAGCCTTTTTTTAAGACCCAAACAGGAGGTTCATCATGGCCGGGTTTATATGGCTACGGAGTCCTTTTTCAATGGCATGCTCTGGTTCTACGAAAAAACATTGAAGGGTGCGCTTCGATTTCACTGGGTTACGTTTCTGATTTCGGTAGCTGTTCTGTTTGCGACCGTGCATTTATTCGGCATTAGTCCCAAGGGGTTTTTGCCAAGTGAGGATATCGGCCAGATTACGGGTTTTACCGAGGCTTCCCAGGACATTTCCTTTGATTCGATGGTACGTCATCAATCCGCCTTGCACGAGATTCTGGCTGCAGAACCAGCCATTGAAACCTATATGTCTTCTGTGGGTGCGGGAGGGCAAAGTGGGGCCGGGAATTCCGGAAGATTTTTCATGCGTCTTAAACCCAGGAAAGAGCGAAAGGAAAGCGCTGATGAGCTGATTCAGAAACTCAGGCCCAAACTGTCGAAGGTGCCTGGAATTCAGGTATTCTTGATGAATCCGCCCGCCATCAATATCGGCGGAAGGGCTACCAAAGGTCTTTATCAATATACATTACAAGGGCCAGATACTGTCGAGTTATATCGCTATGCGTCTATCCTTAAGAACAAGATGAAAGAAATATCCAGCATCCAGGATATTAACAGCGATCTTCAGATGGACAACCCGGAAATACGCATAGATATCAATCGGGATAAGGCATCCGCCCTGGGAATTACGGCGAATCAAATTGAAAGCGCCCTTCAAAACGCTTACGGATCAAACCAGGTGTCAACCATTTACGCACCGACCGACAGCTATCAGGTTATTATGGAACTGCTTCCACAGTACCAGAGAGAGCCGTCCGCACTTTCGCTGCTGTACATTAGGTCTTCCAGCGGGAATCTGGTTCCACTCGATACGGTAGCAACGTTAACTTCGGGTGTGGGACCGCTTTCGGTCAATCATTCCGGACAGTTTCCATCTGTGACCATTTCATTCAATCTCAAACCCGATGTTTCATTGGGAGATGCGGTTTCTGAAGTCGAAAATATTACGCTAACCTTGCTTCCGGCAACGATCAGCGGCAATTTTCAGGGTACGGCCCAGGCGTTTCAGGCATCTTTCAAGGGAATGTTGGGCCTGTTGGTTATGGCCATTCTGGTGATCTATATCGTTTTGGGAATTTTGTATGAAAGCTTTATACACCCCCTGACTATTCTATCAGGACTGCCTTCCGCAGGGTTCGGCGCGCTTTTAACCCTTTATATCTTTAAGGTTGATCTCAGTCTGTATGCATTTGTCGGGATCATAATGCTGATCGGGATTGTGAAGAAAAACGCCATCATGATGATTGA
>JBAXVB010000878.1:0-1778 GCA_037129415.1 Deltaproteobacteria bacterium | reverse complement strand
GACCGAACACCAGCCGCCCTCATCCGCAGCACAAGATATATCCGTACCTGCTCAGGGGTCTGGCGTGATACGACCCAACCAGGTATGGAGTACGGATATCACTTACATCCGTCTGGCAAGGAATTCTGTCAGTTATAATGGGGGCTTGCCACCAAACCCCCAGGATTTTAACGCTTTATAGGCAAAAGCATGAGGATTGAAAAGACCGCACAGCAACTGTGTGCGGTCTCATGCCTCTGCCGCCTAACCCGGCCTCGGGTCGCTTCCAGCGTTGCCTTACCCTCCGGGCAGGCGCAAACAAATTACCACACACCCATTAAATGGCAAGATAAATTATACTGCGAACTGGCATAATCTGCGCTTTTCATAAACTCCCTCTCCCAGCGGGGGAGGGTTGGGGTGGGGGATCAAGAACGTAAAATTATGCCAGTTCGCAGTATACCGAAAAAGAGGGGGGTCAAAAAGGCATTGTTTACAGTAAAAAAGACTCAAGGTGAAGTAGAAATCGGGGCAGCGCCATTCCGCTGCGGATTAATCGGGTACCATCTTAAACTCGACTCTTTTTTGTCTTGACACATTGGTCCACTTCAGTAATTCACGGGGACTGCGTTTGCGTTGATTATTACACCGATACAACGACATCGCAGGAATGCAATGGAGTCCGCGACTCTTTGCAATGGAAAGAAGATTGTTATGATAGCGAGGAGGTGAATTGTACATGACTCAGATGAACATGCAACCATTTATTGATGTTTATGCTACGTTGCCTGCCTGCGCTCAGGTAAGGCTGTATACAGAGGCAACTCAGGTGCAGGCGGCGCTTGACCGTGCCATCGCGGTTATTATAGAGCCCACCATCGCCCGTAACGCCGATGTGTTTCTGATGCGAGATGAGAAAATCCCACTCTATGGTGTGGGCAAGACACCGCAGGCGGCGATGGATGATTATCGCTCCGTCATCGTTGAATATTATGAGACTCTGGAAGCGGACGCTGATCATTTAGGCGAGATACTAAGTAAGCAACTGACGACCTTGCGCAAGGTGTTTGCGATGCTGGAGACATCACCCTGATGTCTACGTCTGTGCGGAAAATGGACCAACTGTTGGTGAACGTGTTGGGCTTCGCTCGCCGTACGGGACGGCATCAGATATACATACTTGAATTGGACGGGCGGCAGGTAGTTCGTACCTTGATTTCTCACGGCGCACATGAGATCAGCAATGATCTCCTATCGACTATGGCCCAGCAGATGGGCATCAGCGCGCCACAATTGAAAAAGTTGCTGGCTGGTGAATTGTCGCGCACCGACTATCTGGCGATCCTCCATCAACGAGGGATAGTGTAGTTCGTCAATTTCGTGTAATTCATCGCCGAAGCCGGTGTCAACCACAACGGCAGTTTGGATATGGCCCTACAGATGGTGGATGTGGCAGCAGCAACTGGAGCAGATGCAGTAAAGTTTCAGACATTTAAAGCGGAAAAAGTAATTGCTGCCCATGCGCCCAAAGCGGATTATCAGAAAGAGACTACAGACAGTGGTGAATCCCAGCTTGAAATGGTTCGGAAGTTGGAACTGGAGAGACCGCACATATCGGGTTGTTAACGCGCTGCCAGGAAAAGGGCATCCAAATTTTGGCCACACCGTTTGATCTGGACAGCATTGATTTGTTGGTTCGTCTGGGATTGAACCTCTTCAAGATTCCCTCTGTCCTAAGAGTTTAGGAGCCACCATGGAATCCATTGTTTTAGAAATACCGTCAAGAATCGTTTCTCAAA
>JBAXVB010000877.1:0-1781 GCA_037129415.1 Deltaproteobacteria bacterium | reverse complement strand
CTTCTGCATTTTGCGCTGCCAGTTCCGCCAACTCCGGTTGAACTTCAATTCCAGTGATGCTTACCGCCGGATGTCGGTATCCCAGTATCAAGGAAATAATGCCGCATCCGGTGCCTAAATCCACAATACGATCTTCGGCCTCTGGGGCTGAAAATGCGGCAAGCAGCACAGCATCGATGGAAAACCGGTATCCATCCCGGTGCTGCAAGACCTTTATCCTGCCATTGAAAAATGTATCTTCAGTTTGAGCAAGTAACGTCATTTCTGTCATTCCAGTTTGCATTCCAGCTTACACCTTTGTCGGCTCTGCTGCTACACAAGCTTGATGTTCGGTATTTCGAGTCGGCCGCAACTGATGGTTGGTAAGCGTTCAGCCCCTCCCCCCGGCCCACTCCCGCTGGGAGAGGGAGTGAACGGTTACGATGGTTGTGACTCTTTATTCATTTCTGACAGATTGAAAAAGAAAATGCAATGCTCCGAACAGTGCGATCAGATTGTCAATGGGGAATCCTTTCGATTTTAGTATTTTAGATTAGCGGGCACAAGAGCGTTCGATGAGATTCTTGCGATCAAGAATGAATATCAGGAATAGGGAAGCGCGCGATGAATGATGAACGGGAATCATCTGTTGCAGATTCTTCCGCATTCATCATTTCTTTACGTCATCAGGGAAGCCGTTTGTCCTTCAGGACATGATCCGAGATTACGATGCGCTGGATTTCGGAAGTACCTTCGTAGATCGTAAATACCCGCGCATCCCTAAAAAATCGTTCCACTGCATAATCCTTGATAAATCCGTATCCACCATGAATTTGAAGGGCTTTGCCGGTGACCCGGTTGACCATCTCGGAGGCAAAAAGTTTAGCCATGGATGCCTGAGCCGTATATTTTTCCCCCCGGTCCTTCATGGACGCTGCTGAAAGCATAAGCTGACGTGCAGCTTCGATTTCAGTGGCCATGTCTGCTATGATCCAGCGAAGCCCCTGGAATTTGCAGATTTTCTGGCCGAACTGATCTCTTTCCTTGGCATACTTCACGGCGGCATCCATGGCCGCCTGCGCAACGCCAATGGACTGGGCTGCAATGCCGATGCGGCCGCTGTCCAGTCCCTTCATGACGATTTTAAAGCCGTCTCCTTCCTGGCCCAGCAGGTTTTCCACCGGTATCCGGCAGTCTTCAAAAATCAGATCTGTGGTGTCCGAGGCGCGAAGCCCCATTTTATCCTCAGTTCTTCCTACAATCATGCCCTGAGTTTTCCGTGGAATGATGAATGCGCTGATTCCTTTGTGACGCAGGGTCTCATCGGTTTTGGCGGTGACAATCACCAGCCCGGCGTTTTTACCAGTGGAAATGAATCGCTTGACCCCATTGATGACGTAGCTGTCCCCATCGCGAACGGCAGTGGTGATCTGCGCCACGGGATCGGAGCCGGCATGGGGTTCTGTCAGAGCAAAGGCGCCAATGATTTTTCCGGCGGCAAGGAGTTTGAGGTATTGCTGTTTTTGATCCTCATTACCAAAATGGTAAATGCTCTCGCAGACAATCGAATTGTGTACCGACATAACTACGGCGGTTGAGGCGCAGGAATAGGCGATTTCTGAAAGCGCCAGTACATAGCTGATGGTATCCGCGCCCTCGCCGCCGTAAGCCGGGGGAATCATCATGCCCATGAACCCCAGTTCACCCATTTTTTTTAAAATCTGAGCTGGAAATTCCTTGTTCTGATCGCGCTCTGCTGCTTCAGGAGCCACGACCTTTCGGGAAAATTCCCGCACCATGGC
>JBAXVB010000876.1:0-1782 GCA_037129415.1 Deltaproteobacteria bacterium | reverse complement strand
TCCATCATTCCCAGCAACTGATTGAATGCCTGTTTGGCGAACTGGAAACCCTCACCACTTCTCATGAGGCAGGTAAAAAACTGTTTGATCAACAACTTGCCGAGATCGAACCAATTTGATATAATGACCATCTTGTTGAATTCTCAGGACCAAAAATGATTTACAGACGCATCGACCCGACAGCAGACTGCGGCATTCAGGTGTTTGGCAAGGATTTAAAATCGCTTTTTGAAAACGCCGGGTTGGCTCTTTTCGATCTGATTGCCGACATCAGCCTCGTAAACCCTGCTTTCGAATATCCGGTTCAGGTAACCGGATCGGACTGGGCGGATCTCATGGTCAACTGGCTACGTGAACTCCTTAACTTCTGGTCATGCAAGGAACTGCTGCTAAAGGAAGTCAATGTGGTGGAAATTTCTGAATACCAGTTGCACGCGAGAATTGGCGTTGACGCATTTGATGCCGCAAAACATCGACTGAACCATGAAATCAAGGCCGTCACCTATCATCGCATTCAGGTGACCAACACTCCAACAGGGTGGGAAGCCATTGTCATTTTAGATGTCTGATCGTAATAAGGGGTAAAATGCTGATCACCACAGAACACCAGTTTATGTTTTGCAATGCCAAAAGGCTCTCCAAAATTTCGGACCAATCCATTGATCTGGTGGTGACCTCGCCACCCTATCCGATGATTCAGATGTGGGATGAGCTCTTTAAATCGCTTTCCATTCCCATAAAAGAGGCCCTTGATAGTGAGGAGGGAAACACTGCGTTTTCCCTGATGCACGAAGAACTGAACGCCGTATGGACAGAGCTGTATCGTGTGTTGAAGGATGGCGCGTTTCTCTGCATCAATGTAGGGGATGCTGTCCGGACCATCGACAAGAAGTTTCAGCTTTACTCCAATCATTCCCGGATAATTTCTTTTTGTACGGGTATCGGCTTTAATGCGCTGCCCGTGATATTGTGGCGCAAACAGACCAACGCCCCAACGAAATTCATGGGTTCTGGAATGCTTCCGGCTGGAGCCTATATCACGCTGGAGCATGAATACATTCTGGTGTTTCGAAAGGGAGGCAAACGCAATTTTGATTCCGTATCGGAAAAAATGGCTCGGCAGGAAAGCGCTTATTTCTGGGAAGAGCGGAACAAATGGTTTTCGGATGTCTGGGATTTCAAGGGAACAACGCAGAAGTTAAGTGACGATAAAGTACGCCAGCGAAGCGCCGCCTTCCCCTTGGAGCTTGCGTACCGGATGATTAATATGTACTCCGTAAAAGGAGACAAGATTCTGGATCCTTTCCTGGGAACAGGAACCACCATCCTGGCGGCGATGGCTGCCTGCAGGAACAGTATCGGGGTTGAACTGGACAGCGAATTCAAGGATGTGATTACGAATCAGATACAGAATTGCCGTTCATTTCTCAACTCCCGGATATCCGAGCGGGTCGCCTCGCACCGCAGTTTTATCGAAGAATGCCAAACCCGTGAAAAAACCCTGAAATATTTAAGCGCCCATCATGGTTTTCCAGTAATGACCCGACAGGAAATCAACATGATACTCTATGAAATCAAGGAAATTATACTGGAACCTGGGGACAGGATACGGGTATCGTACCAAAAGATATCTGAAAACGATCCCCTGTCTCCTTCCGAAACAGCAACGACAACAGCAACTACAATTCACCGTTCGACCAAATCCAAACAGCAATCTCTGGGGTTTTGACAACAAGGACAGCTATGACGATCGCACTGAAACAGATTGACGATTACCGGTGG
>JBAXVB010000875.1:0-1788 GCA_037129415.1 Deltaproteobacteria bacterium | reverse complement strand
TATGAATTATGAATTATGAATTATGAATTATGAATTATGAATTATGAATTATGAAATTAGCCATTCATAACTCATAATTTTCTTATTAAAACTCCAGAGGAATCGCCTTGTTGACCGAAGGCAGAGACCGCAGTTCATCAATCACGGCACTGGGAATGGGAGTATCGGTACACAGAAAAATGATATTCCGGTTGCCTTCCTCCTCCTGTCCGACCTGCATTCGGCCGATGTTGATTTTGTGTTTTCCCAGGCAGGTGCCGATCTCGCCGATGGAGCCAGGCTTGTCGATATTGTGAATCAATGCAAGATGGCCGATCGGAATCATTTCCAGCCGGAATGTGTTGATGCGAACGATCCTGGATTCTTTTTTGCCAAAGAGGGTGCCTGCAACCGTATTGGTCATCTCGGAGGTAATGGCCTTTACGGTAATCAGATTGACATAATCCTCGGACTCGGAGCTGACCGTCTCCGTGACCTTAATGCCACGTTCCTTGGCGATGATGCGGGCATTCACGAAATTCACATCGTCTTTGACCGCAGCCATCAGAATTCCCCTGAGAACAGCGGTTGAAACCGGGGTCAGATCCAGTCCCTGAAAATCTCCTGCAAACTCAATGATGACTTCTTTCAGCGGCCCGTGAATGAGCTGAGATTGCAGTTTTCCGATCTGATCGGCCAGCGAGAGAAATGGCCCCAGTTTGACCAGCAGATCTCCAGTTATGGAAGGAACGTTGACCGCGTTTCGAATAGTGCCATTTTTTAAATAATCAATGATCTGCTCGGCAATGGCGACCGCCACGTTGGTCTGGGCTTCCTGGGTGGAGGCGCCCAGATGTGGAGTGCCAATCACCCGGTCCAGCTCAAACAAGGGGGATTTGCCTGGAGGCTCCGTTGCAAAGACATCCAGGGCGGCGCCGCCGACTTTTCCGGATTTGATGGCATCTACCAGATCCGCTTCATCCACAATACCACCGCGGGCGCAATTGACGATCATGACCCCATCTTTCATCTGATCAAAAGCGGATTTGTTCAAAAACCCGAGGGTGTCTTTCAATTTTGGCACATGAACGGTAATGTAATCGGAAATTTGATACAGGGTTTCCAGTGACACACATTCAAATCCTGCTTTTTCAATGAGATCCCTTATGACAAACGGATCATAGACAACGACCCGCATTTTAAGCCCTCTGGCCCGGTCCGCCACGATCGACCCGATTTTACCAAATCCGATAACCCCGAGGACTTTGTTAAATATCTCCCTTCCCTGAAGATTCTTTTTTTCCCATTTGCCCGCTTTTATGGATGCGGTTCCCTGAGGAATGTTCCGGGTGAGTGAAAGCATCATGGCAATGGCATGCTCAGCAGTTGTCACCACATTGCCGCCCGGCGTGTTCATCACGACGATACCCTGCTTGGTTGCCGCCGGAATATCCACATTGTCCAGTCCGATGCCGGCGCGGCCCACAACCTTCAGGTTGGTTCCCGCCTTTATAATCTCCTCAGTTACTTTGGTGGCGCTTCGAATCACCAGCGCGTCATAAGCATGGATTATGCTTTTTAGCTCATCCGGAGACAGCCCTGTCTTGACATCAAGCTCAATCCCCTCTTCCTTTTGAAACATTTCAATGCCGATTTCTCCCAGATTATCACTTACCAGTACTTTCATTATTTCTCCCTGACCACAAATTGATTGAATAATACTTCTTACCGTTGACCGTGAACGGTTCTCTTACATAGATTCATGATAAAATCAATTAAAATACAATGCCGGCATATCCCACAAAACTT
>JBAXVB010000874.1:0-1791 GCA_037129415.1 Deltaproteobacteria bacterium | reverse complement strand
CCCCGCTGGGAGAGGGAGTTTATGGAAAGCGCAGATTATGCCCGTTCGCAGTATACCTTTCACGGTCAACGGCTTTTTTCTAATAGCTCGATTAACTGGTGGTGACGAAAGATAAAGGCCGTGCGTCTTCCGCCAAACAGGGGCAGGGGTGAAGGCCGAACTGATCTGACGATTTTATGCTTGAATCGTTCAAGATATTTGTCAAAATCAGCGGTTTCATAGCAGAGATGATTGAGTCCACCACCTTGCTGGGCAGCCGTGTAAGCTGGAGAATGCTCATCCAGAGGCTCAATCAGTTCAATGGCTGCATCGCCGCCACAGGAAAGCAGAACCACACGAACGCCTTGATTGTCAACCGTAATCACCTCCGTAGAAGGCGAAAATCCGTAATCTTGCTGAAATTGGTTCAGTGACCGGTTAATATCTTTAACCACAATACCGATGTGGTGCAGCTTTAATGGTGACATAGACTCCCAAGCAATCGTTGTAGTTTTTCAGTACTCTTAAAATAGGTGACTTCACCACTTGAGGGGGCCTGTACAATGGCATGGCTGGCAACTTGTCGGGATACCAGCGCCCCGGCATTTACCAGCACATGATCTCCAATATCACTGATAATCGTGGTGCGAACCCCTAAAAAAGAACATTCGCCCACCTGTACGGATCCCATGACATTGACGCCGGCGGAAATAAAAACAAAATCACCGATTTTTACCCAGCGACTAATGACGCTGCCAAAAAGCGCCAGACAGTGATCTCCCACGCAGGCATTGGCATCCACGACAATATGCGGCGCCAGAAAAACACCAGATCCGATGCTTGCGCTCGGTGAAATACAGGCCAAAGGATGAATGATGGTGGCAAAACGAATATCCGGATATTTTCGGGTTAACTGCTTCACATATTCCGGTCTCAGCATAAAATTTGGCACGGAACAAAAAGCGATCAGAAAAAATGTATCGGTTTCAATGTATCGTTCTATATCCTGACTGGTTCCTACAATCTCAACGCCGCGATAAAACGATTCGCCAGTGCGATCCGGATCATCATCCAGAATCCCGATGATGTTCCAACATAGCTCAATTGCGTTGATCGCATCAACCGAATCAATGATTTCAAGGGCAATGCCACTGGCCCCAATCAGAATTAGATTTTTCATAAGCATTCCAACCCAAAAAATATCATAATTTCTGAACTAACTTACCGGAGGAATTTCTTGGCAATCCGGGACTGATCTCCACAATCCTTGGTACCATGTATTCCGGAAGATGCCCACGACACCAAGCAATAATTGCCTCGGGTTCCAGTTTCTGATGACGATTCCTGGGAACCACAATAGCTTTGATAGCCTCTCCAAGAAGCATATCCGGAACTCCCACAACCGCCACTTCCAGCACGTTTTCCCAGGCGGCGATGGCAGCTTCCACACGATGAGGGCTGATGCGATGGCCTGCGCTTTTAATGAATCCGGAGCGCCTTCCCGTTATGTAAATAAACCCATCCGCATCCACAGTAGCCAAGTCCCCGGTATTCAACGAGGGGCGCCAAGGAGCTGCGTAGCGCTGGCGCCGTTCAGACCCTTCTCCCCAGCGGGGGGAGGTTGGGAGGGGGGAAATGCTGTTATGCCAACCACTTGCCCTCCCCACGACCCCCTCCCGCTGGGAGGGGGAGTGAACGGTTACAGCCGACACAAGAGCGTTGTTCAACCTGGTTGCCGTGGCTTCGTTGTCCTGGTATACAGCCGACACAAGAGCGTTGTTCAACCTGGTTGCCGTGGCTTCGTTGTCCTGG
>JBAXVB010000873.1:0-1793 GCA_037129415.1 Deltaproteobacteria bacterium | reverse complement strand
GCGTCTGTTACGGTTTCAAACATGGAAGTGATTTCTTTGGTGATGGTTTCCGGAATGATGTGGTGCTTCTGGTTATAGGCTGTCTGGATTTCGCGGCGACGCAGCGTTTCATCCATCGCCCGGCGCATGGAATCTGTGATCCTGTCAGCATAGAGAATGACCTTGCCCTGAAGATTTCTGGAAGCCCTGCCGCAGGTCTGAATCAGGGACCGTGTAGAACGCAAAAAACCTTCCTTGTCCGCATCCAGAATTGCTACTAACGACACCTCGGGGATGTCCAGACCTTCCCGAAGCAGGTTGATGCCCACCAGTACGTCAAATTCCCCCAGCCGAAGATCCCGGATGATATCCATCCGTTCCAGCGTGGAAATGTCCGAATGCAGATAGCGCACCCGGATTCCCAGATCCCTGTAGTACTCTGTCAGGTCTTCAGCCATACGTTTGGTGAGGGTGGTGATCAGCACACGTTCTTTCTGCTTTATGCGTTTTCCGATTTCCTCCAAAAGATCATCCACCTGATGTTGCGCGCTTCTAACCTCGATTTCAGGATCAATGAGTCCGGTGGGCCGGACAATCTGCTCGACCAAGGCGTCTTTGCCTTTTTCCATTTCGTAGTCCGCAGGAGTCGCCGAAACATAGACCACCTGATGTATCCGCTCTTCGGACTCTTCGAATTTAAGGGGCCGGTTGTCCATGGCGGACGGAAGCCGGAATCCATAGCTGACCAAGGTGTTTTTTCGGGATCGATCTCCCTGATACATGGCGCGCAACTGCGGAACGGCAATATGGCTTTCATCAAAAAAAACCAGATAATCCTCCGGAAAATAATCCAGAAGGGTAGGGGGAGGATATCCCGAAAGTCTTCCGGTCAGATGCCGGGAATAATTTTCGATACCGTTGCAATATCCGATCTCCATCATCATTTCGATATCATAATTGGTTCTTTCCTCGATCCGCTGGGCTTCGATAAGCTTGTTTTCCTGCCGGAAAAACGCAACCTGCTCTTTAAGTTCCGTCAGAATTGAATCAACCGCCCGCTGAAGCGTGGTTTTCTGTGTGACATAATGGCTGGCGGGAAAGATGGCTGTATGACTCAGTTTCTTTAGAACGGAGCCTTTCAGCGGATCAATTTCGTAGATACCATCTATTTCATCGCCGAAAAACTCCACACGAATGGCCTTGTCCTCTTCGTAGGCGGGAAAGATTTCCACCCGATCGCCCCGGACACGAAACCCCCCACGGCTAAAATCCACGTCGTTTCGTTCGTACTGAATGGCCACCAGGCTTCGCAAAAAAGTATCACGAGGCATTTCCATCCCGCATTCAATGGGAACCCGCATTGCCAGATAGTCCTCCGGCGCTCCCAGCCCGTAAATGCAGGACACGCTGGCTACAACCAGGACATCCCGTCGCGTCAGGACCGACATCGTGGCGGAATGGCGCATCTTGTCGATCGTTTCGTTGATCGAGGAATCTTTCTGAATATAGGTGTCGCTGGTGGGAAGATAGGCTTCCGGCTGGTAGTAATCATAATAGCTGACGAAATATTCCACGGCGTTATTCGGAAATAGCGAGCGGAATTCACTGTAAAGCTGGGCGGCCAAGGTCTTGTTGGGAGCAATGACCAAGCTCGGCCTGTCCAGTTTGGCAATGACCTGCGCCATGGTAAATGTCTTTCCCGACCCGGTAACTCCCAAAAGCACATGGTGTTTGCTGCCGGAAAGAAGATGCTTACAAAGCAGCTCAATCGCCTGGGGCTGATCGCCCCTGGGAATAAAAGGTGAAACCAGATC
>JBAXVB010000872.1:0-1794 GCA_037129415.1 Deltaproteobacteria bacterium | reverse complement strand
GGGTATGCGTCCAACCGAGGCGATGGACGGTTCAGGGGCGCTTCAGATTCTTTACAAGGCGATTGACGAGAACGACCCCTTCCGCATCGCCGTGATTGATATGCAGATGCCAGGTATGGATGGCGAGACTCTGGGCAGGATCATCCAGGCGGACAACCGCATGAATGATATCCGGATGGTAATGCTGACCTCTCTTGGGAGACGGGGCGATGCCCGGCGTCTGGAGGAGATTGGCTTTGCGGGATATGCGACCAAGCCGATACGACACCAGGAACTAAAGGATGTTCTGTCCCTGGCTCTGATGAATCGTGACGGAGCGGAGCCTGAGCCGCTGCTAATCGCCACACGCCACACGGCCAGAGAGACACTAAACCTGTTCGCTGGTTGTAAGGCGCGTATTCTGCTGGCCGAGGACAACATCACCAACCAGCAAGTGGCGCTGGGCATCCTGAAGAAACTGGGTTTGCGAGCGGATGCGGTAGCTAACGGCGCTGAAGCGCTCAATGCTTTGAAAACCCTGCCCTACGATCTGGTGCTTATGGATGTACAGATGCCCGTGATGGACGGATTCGAGGCCACAAAAATAATTAGGAATTACGAATTAGGAATTACGAATAAAGCGCAAACAGACGATTCTTCCTCATTATTCGCAATTCGTAATTCATCATTCGTAATTCCTATTATCGCCATGACGGCCCACGCCATGCAGGGCGACCGGGATCGCTGCATTGAGGCGGGCATGAATGACTATGTTACCAAACCGATATCGCCTCAGGCGCTGGCGGAAGTGCTGGATAAATGGCTGCCGCAGGAAAATGATGACCGATGCGCAGAAGTGATGAAAAAGAACGAAACTGAAGAAGATGCCTCCCGTTCATCATTGATTTTCGATCGGGCCGGCTTGATGGCTCGGTTGATGAATGACGAAGATCTGGCGCGAATGTTGATTGAAAGGTTTCTGAAAGACATCCCGGAGCGGATCTCAACGATGAAGGGATATCTGGAAACCGGAGATGTAACAGGCGCCGAACACCAAGCCCACACCATCCGAGGCGCTTCAGCTAATATGGGAGGAGAGCGCCTGCGGGAGGTGGCTTTCGAAATGGAGAAAGCGGCCAAAGCCGGAGACTTGCACGCTGCATGGAAACATATCCCTGAACTGGAAGCGCAGTTCGACCGGTTGATTCAAGCAATGAAAAAAGAACTGTGAAATAAGCATCCTTCGGGTGATTTAATGCTTAATAGAATTCATGATAAGCACAGATTTCTGAATAGATATCTCCGCACAGCGGCGGTAACTCCCCCCCCAATTGATGCGGCTGAGAACAAAAAAAGTGAGGCTAATTATACATGAATCTTTCGAGCATATCAGCGACAGGGGCATGCCGAATATAACCGGGGATCAACTGGCCAGGGAATTGATTTTGATCAAACCGGGAATTCCGGTTATTATATGCACGGGTTTCAGCAATGAAAACGATGAGCGACGAGCAATGGCCATGGGGATCAAAGGGTTTCCAAGGAAACCCGTTTCGCTTAACGATATGGCCGCAATGGTCAGAAACGTGCTGGATGAAGGCGTAAACTTCATCCAGAAACCTTTCGAAGTACCTGGCCTTTAAAGTTAGAGAGGTTCTGGATAATGCCAACGTATCTGTAGTTTTCAACTTTTCTGAGAGAGAATGACAATGATCCAAACAGTATTTTTCTCGACAATGGTCAAAGATAACATCACCGCCAATCTGATCGCTGCCTGTCCAGACGGGATCATTGGTGTTGATTCGACCATATCAT
>JBAXVB010000871.1:0-1796 GCA_037129415.1 Deltaproteobacteria bacterium | reverse complement strand
TGATGAAAACAATTTCCATGAACTGAAAAAGAAGTTGCAACAACAAGTAAAACCGTTAAGAAACCCTAACCAAGGCGTTGTACTGGGCAAGCTCAACTCCCGCCAGTGAACGGTGTCAGGCGCCAATAGATATCCCAATACCAACTGCAATACCTGGGAGCCATCCCGGGACCGCCGCACCCCAGTGCGCCTCTTGTTTTAGCCGCTACAAGAGCGCCGTCATAATTGCCGCACTGGGGTGCGGCGATCCCAGAGGTGATTTGCCGCTCATCCATCATAGAAGCCACCTATTTGGCCAACGAAGAATATCCCAATATCTTTGGCTCGTTTAGCTCTAAAGAAAACGTCATCCGGAATAAGGGTTACAATCAAAAGCATTGACAAGCAGCTTTCGTTAGGGCATATCAACACCAAACTTTGAATGAGGTGAGACCATGAAAAGCGCGTATGATATTGCCAATTATTTCCTTAAACTTTCCGATGAAGATTCGGGGGAGTGCCTTTCGAATATGAAACTCCAAAAGCTGTTATACTATGCTCAGGGGTTTCATATCGCTCTCCATGATACCCCCTTGTTCGAGGACCGTATTTTATCATGGATTCACGGACCGGTCGTCGCAAATGTGTATTACGAATACAAAAAACATGGCAACTCAGGCATCCCGGCCCCCGAAGATATTGATATATCAGAGTTTGAATCGTCCGAAACAGAGTTGCTGAATGATATTTTCACTGTTTTTGGTCAATTTTCCGCGTGGAAGCTTCGGGATTTGACGCATGAAGAGCCTCCGTGGAAAGATACACCAAACGGCGGAGAGATTTCCCACGCAAAACTCAAAGAATATTTCATAACCCAGCTTGAAAATGGCTAAATCAAAAAAACAAAAAGTCAGCCGCGTCAAATATATCAAGGAGCCGAAGAGTGAGGTGCAGTCTCCGGATGCGCTACATCCTGTTTTTTCTTTCCGATTTCTTCGGACAGATTACGGAGTCGCCTCTTGTAATGTTGAACAGTTATCGGGCTTTGTCAAGCAACTGAATCTTGTCAGTCAGCTAACATGGGGAATCTGGAAAATGTCTCCCCGAACAGGTATCGGACCTGAGAAGATCGCCAGAGAATCTCTCAATGTTGCGGTCCCCGCTCAGATCAGCGACGATATCGAATTCTTCCTGTGCTTCAGATTCCATAACGGCAGGTGCTTGGGATACAGAGACGGAGTAACTTTTTATATCGTTTGGATTGACGGGAGTTTTAAACTGTACAACCACTGAAGACCAAAACTTATATCTAACCATCAGTTGCAGCGGACGGAATTCCAGGAATTGAGTGTAAAACATCTGAAATATCAACACTCGACGATTTAAAAATCCATATTCCTGGTCTTCTGCTTGCCGATGGAATCACTCATTTATCGGTTGATATGGAATACAGTCCAGCTTTTTCCACCAATGGAAATACCTGTTTTGTTGTTACAAAATATGGAGTTGTTCCTAATTGAAGGCATTGATCATTGTTTCGCCCATTCGGGTTTATTTCGTAGGGGCGAATCTTGTATTCGCCCTAATGATGGATTAGTGGCAAATCGCCTCTGGGATCGCCGCACCCCAGTGCGGCAATTATGACGACAATAGTAGAACGCAAGCCGCACTGGGGTGCGGCGATCCCGGGATGTCTTCCAGACACCGGGTGCCTTACCGTGCGAAAGCATCAGGAATGAATAATTGAAAACTCCGGAGCACCCTGTTCATCAGCCACACGCCAAACTTTTTGAAGCGGTGTTTTCCGATCCGGTGGA
>JBAXVB010000870.1:0-1796 GCA_037129415.1 Deltaproteobacteria bacterium | reverse complement strand
CCCATATCTCTCCAGAATATAGCGCCGGCAAGATTGGTTACATTGGCCTGGGTGCTGATATGGATGGGAATTTCGGGAATGATGCGGCGAGCCATCATGAATATTCCTGGATCAGCCACAATAACGGCATCCGGCCCCAACCGACCAATTTGATATAGATAGTCGCTTATGGCATCCAATTCGTGATTTCTGGGATAGATGTTGCAGGCGACATACACTTTTTTCCCAAGATCATGGGCAAACCGAATCGCCATTTCAATTTCAGGAAGGGACATGCCTGCAAAATTTCTTAAACTGAAATCCTTGCCGGCAAGATACACCGCATCGGCCCCGTAATGAATGGCGATTTTCAGCTTTTCAAAACTTCCTGCGGGAGCAAGAAGCTCAATTTTTTGATGTCTTTTCAAGAAGCGGCCAGCATAAGGTAAATCATTTTTTCAAGACTTTCCCGCCAGGGTTTGGGATAAATCCCGAACTCATTCTGAATTTTTTCGCAGTTCAGGACAGAATAGGCAGGCCGCTTTGCCGGTGTTGGATATTGATCGGTGGTGATGGGATCAACCTGGCTGGTTTTTAAAGAAATATAGGGCTTGGCGATATCCAGAATCGCCTGAGCAAATTCATGCCATGAAATCACGCCTTTTCCGCAGTAGTGATAGGTTCCCCAGGCGATTTCCCCTTGAGTCCGGATGGCTTCCGCAAGAGTCAACAAGGTTTCCGCCAGATCAACTGCACAGGTCGGGCAGCCCAGTTGGTCTGAAACCACCTTAACTGTATCCCTTTCGGCTCCCAGTTTCAGGATGGTCCGGACAAAATTCTGGCCATGAAGGGCATATAGCCAGGCAGTTCTTAAAATAATGTGCCGGTTCAGAATTTTTTCCACCACGGCATCTCCCGCTGCCTTGCTTTTGCCATAGACGCTAATTGGCGAAACCGGGTCTGTTTCTCGGTAAGGCGTTCGCTGCCTGCCGTCAAACACAAAGTCGGTTGAAATGTGAATCAGGGGAATTTTTGCCTCAGAGCATACATGAGCGAGAATGGCAGGCCCCAGGCTGTTGACTTTATAAGCCAGCATTTCCTGCGACTCGGCCATATCCACCTGGGTATAAGCTGCGCAATTGATCACCAGAGATGCTCCTGCATCATGGATGGCCGCCCTAACAGGATCTGAGCTGGTAATATCCACCTCTGGCAGATCCACGGGAAATGCTGAAAAACCTCTGTCCGAACCCTGGCGCAACAATTCAGTCCCAAGCTGTCCTTTGGCTCCGGTGATTAAAATATTCATCGGGCTACCTCCTGGGTAGTTGGTGTGGAAGCAGTGACGAAAGACAGGGAAACCGGTTGTCCTTGTCTGAAATGATGGGATCTTTTATGGGCCAATTGATGCCGATGTCAGGATCGGACCACAAAACACCGCCTTCATCCGCCTGCACATACAAATCTGAACACTTATACAGGAACAAGGCGGTTTCGCTGAGTACGCAGAAACCGTGGGCGAAACCTTCGGGAACAAACAACTGTCGCCTCGTTTCGCTGGACAGATGCACACCTGCCCACTGCCCGAATGTTGGGGAGCCTTTTCGGATATCCACCGCCACATCAAAGATTTCACCGGAAATTACCTGGACCAGTTTGGCCTGGGGCTGGTTAATCTGAAAGTGAAGCCCTCTTAGCGTGCCTTTCACTGAAAAGGAAAGGTTGTCCTGAATAAACGATTGCGAAATACCGGCCTTCCGGTACCGCTCCTGGTGATAAGTTTCCATGAAAAAGCCGCGTTTATCCGCATACACTGC
>JBAXVB010000087.1:0-13419 GCA_037129415.1 Deltaproteobacteria bacterium | reverse complement strand
GTCGGTGGTGCAGCACAAACCAAAGGCATGAAACAGGTGGCCGGCACACTTCGACTCGATCTGGCCCAATACCGGGAACTGGAAGCATTCGCAGCATTTGGGAGCGACCTGGATAAATCCACCCAGAATCAGCTTACACGTGGAGCGCGTCTGGTAGAAATCCTGAAACAGCCGCAGTACAAACCCCTTCCCATGGAAAAACAGGTCACCATCCTGTTTGCCGGGACGCGTGGTTTCCTTGATAAATACCCCATAGATGTTCTGGCAAAATATGAGGCTGGTCTTTACACATTCATTGAAGAGCGGCATCCCAAGGCTTTTACGGAACTGGCGGATAAAAAAGTCATTACCGAAGAGATAGATAAAATGCTGCGAACCGCCTTGACTGAATATGATGAAGAATTTAAAGATACGATTAAATAATGCTTGATAATACTAACATCTCTGGTGTTTTTTATTAAGGACGAATTGATATGGCAAGATTAAAAGACGTTCAAAATAAAATAAGCGCGGTTAAAAAAACCAAACAAATTACAAAAGCCATGAACATGGTAGCGGCTTCCAGATTGCGTGGAGCGCAACAAAACATGGAGGCTTTTCGTCCTTATGCGAATAAATTCGCTGAAGTATTGACCAGCCTGGCGGAAAAAGCAGGGGAGGGCGCAAGCCCGTTGCTGATACCTCGTGAAGAAGTTAAAAAAATTCACATCGTCTTATGTACATCAGACAGAGGATTATGCGGCGGTTTTAATTCCAATCTGGTTACCAAAGCAGAGAAATTTGCGAAGGAAATGGCGGAAAAAGGACTGGAAATTTCTTTTACGAATTTTGGCAAAAAAGGTCGGGATTGGTCAAGAAAAGCCAAAATGCCCATTGTCAGTGAACATCTTGGAATTATTGGGACAACTATCGGTTTTAATACTGCATCGACAGCAGGGCGTAAGCTGGTTGATCAATTTCTGATCGGCGTTTATGATGAGGTTTACGTTGTTTATTCAGAGTTCAGATCCATGTCCAAACAAGTGCCTTTAGTTGAGAAAATATTGCCGATTACCCCCTTTGAATCCGAAGAAAGCCCCGTTGCAGATATAGACAAGGCCTATCTGGCTGAACATATCTGCGAACCATCACCTGTGGGTCTGCTGGGCGAATTGTTGCCAATGAATGTATATGTTCAATTGCATAGGGCATTTTTAGAAACATCTACCAGCGAACATGCTGCCAGAATGATGGCGATGGAAAATGCCACAACAGCCTGCAATGACATGATCGGAAGCCTGACTCTCGCGTATAACAAAGCTAGACAGGCTGCAATTACGGCTGATCTGATGGATATTGTTGGCGGTGCCGAAGCGCTTAAAGGTTAAATAATTGATGCAGCATATCGAAGGATAGGAGGATATTTGATGGGACAGAAGATTGGATATATTAAACAGGTGGTGGGACCTATCGTTGATGTTGAGTTTGAACAGGGACAGTTGCCCAACATTTTGACTGCACTGCTGGTAAGCAATCCTGCAATTAATGATGAAGCTGACAATCTCGTGATTGAAGTCGCTCAGCATCTGGGTGACAACATTGTTCGGACGATCGCCATGGATGTTACAGATGGCCTTGTTCGGGGAATGCCTGTCAAGGATACCGGAAGCCCTATTATGATGCCGGTTGGTAAGGCGGGTTTGGGACGTGTATTAAATGTTGTTGGAAGACCGGTCGATGGTCTTGGCCCCATCAGCCAGGAAAAAATGATGCCGATTCACCGTGAAGCCCCCAAATTTACTGAACAGGACACAACTGTTCGTGTTTTGGAAACCGGCGTAAAAGTGATTGACCTGTTGGTGCCATTTCCAAGAGGCGGAAAGATGGGACTTTTTGGTGGTGCCGGCGTAGGGAAGACCGTTATCATGATGGAAATGGTTAATAACATTGCCATGCATCATGGTGGTATCTCCGTTTTTGCGGGTGTTGGTGAAAGAACACGCGAAGGAAATGACCTGTATCACGAAATGAAGGATTCCGGTGTTCTTCCCAAGGCTGCCCTGATTTATGGGCAGATGACAGAACCCCCCGGTGCCCGAGCCCGAGTTGCGCTTTCTGCTCTTACGGCTGCAGAATACTTCCGGGATGTTGAAGGGCAGGACGTTCTGATCTTTATTGATAATATTTTTAGATTCACCCAGGCCGGGTCTGAAGTTTCCGCGCTGTTGGGACGTATGCCGTCCGCTGTTGGGTATCAGCCCACACTGGCGGTTGACCTTGGTACGCTTCAGGAACGCATTACCTCCACCAATAAGGGCGCTATTACGGCTGTTCAGTGCGTCTATGTCCCTGCGGACGATTTGACTGACCCAGCTCCTGCAACCACTTTTGCTCACTTGGATGGAACGGTTGTTCTTTCTCGCCAGATTGCAGAACTTGGAATTTATCCTGCGGTTGATCCGCTGGATTCCACCTCCAGAATTTTGGATGCTGCATATATTGGCGAAGAACATTATCTTGTAGCCAGAACTGTTCAAAGGGTTCTTCAAAAATATAAAGAACTTCAGGATATTATTGCAATTCTGGGCATTGACGAACTGTCTGACGAAGACAAAATAACCGTTGCTCGAGCCAGAAGAATTCAACGATTTCTTTCTCAGCCTTTCCATGTTGCTGAAACCTTTACCGGTATGAAGGGTGCGTATTGTAAAATCGAAGATACCGTTCGAGGCTTTAGAGAAATCTGTGACGGAAAACATGATGATCTTCCGGAGCAGGCTTTTTATATGGTTGGCGGCATTGAAGGCGCTGTAGAGAAAGCCAAAAAAATGGCCGAAGCACAATAAATACAGGTTGAGGGCAAATGAATGGCTGGAAATATAAAACTTGAGGTTGTTACTCCAGAGAAATCTGTTGTCAGCGAAGAAGCACAGATTGTAATAGCTCCTGGAAGCTTGGGAGAATTCGGTGTGCTTATAGGCCATACACCATTTTTAACAACTCTAAAACAGGGAATAGTCCGTTATAAAGACGTTAAAGGGATTGAGCGCTTTGTTTTTGTAAGCGGTGGATTTGCTGAAGCGCTTCCCGACAAAGTGACGGTTTTGGCTCAGGCGGCGGAAAGACGACGAGATATTGATCTTTTGCGTGCGAAATCGGCCTACGAGCGCGCCATGGGCCGTCTTGAAGGCAAGCCTAAAGAAGATGTGGACTTTGTCAGAGCGAAAGCAGCTTTAGACAGGGCGCTGTATCGTGTAAAACTGGCTGAAACCCGTTAAAGACATATTCTTTCGTGTTCCTGTAACAATAAAGAGCAGATCATCGTACAAGATGATCTGCTCTTTTTGCTGTTGACAAGTTCAAATGTGAACGGCAGTATGTTTACGTTTTTCAGATAAAAATTAAATCCTGTCAAATTCTGTTTTGGACAATAACGATGAGGTAATGATGCTGATTATACTATAGTCGGCATTGTTTGGTATATGGGTGAGAAATGGCGATGTTATCACGCGGCTTGGCGTTTATTGTTTTGGCGGCAGGTCTTGGAAAACGGATGAAATCCGATAAGGCCAAGGTACTGCACGAACTGCTTGGAAAACCAATGGTTCATTATGTTGTGGAAACAGCCACAGAGTTTGCCGGTAGAAATGTGTATGTGGTTGTTGGCTATCAGTCAGAAATCGTTCAGTCGTCAATAGAAAAAAAATATGACGTTCAGTATGTATTTCAGAAAAATCAGATGGGGACAGGCCATGCGGTTTCGTGCGTCATTCCTTATCTTGATGCGCAGATTAGGCATGTTGTTATTTTATGTGGGGATACTCCTTTAGTCTCGCTCTCCACAATTGAATTACTGATCAGCACACATTTTATTTCGAAAAACGACTTGACTGTGCTTGCAGTTAAGATGGAGAACCCAACGGGATATGGTCGAGTTCTGCTATCTGAGGATCAACAGGTTGAAGGGATAGTGGAAGAGACTGATGCAACAGAGTGTCAGCGAAACATTAAAATCATTAATTCCGGTATTTATTGCGTTGAGAAGCAATTTTTGGTGGATGCGATTGGTAGTCTAACGGCTCACAACGCCCAGCATGAGATGTATTTGACTGATATTGTTGGGAATAGCTATCGAATGAATAAAAAAATCGCTGCTGTAATCGGTCTTGATACTCTCGAAATGATAGGCATCAACAGCCAGCAGGATTTGATAACCGCTGAGGGGGAGATGCGGTTAAGATTATCAAAAAATCTTGACTTTCGTAACTCTCCATGAGTATATGAGATATGAGGTGAAATTGTGGAAAATGAAATGCTGCTGATGCAGCAATTTGAAGAAATAGAGCAAAAGGTAGAACGCTTGATCGCGATATGTGGTTCGCTTGAGGCCAAAAACATTCAGCTTGGAAGTACTGTGTCAAGTCTGGAGGAAGAACTTCGATTAAAGACTGATGCGTTAGAAAGTATTTCAGAAGAAAGAACCATGATTCGATCAAAAGTTGATACACTTTTAGTGATGCTTGAAAATATTGCAGAAATTGATACCAATTCATCACAGTGAAAAGGCAGAGAAAGGCAAATAATTTTCCTTGGAAGATTATCTTACTATCACTCTTTTTGGGCAGACCTATAATTTCAAATTCGAGTCGGATAGCCAGAGCGGATTAGAAGTTGTGGGTTTGCTGCTAAGTGAAGTCAATAAAGTGGAGTCTCAATGTCAGCAACCCATTCGTGTCAATAAATTTGTCATATTGATATTAGCTGCTCTCAACCTCACTCTTGAGAAAATTGTAATAAAAAACAATTGCCAGCATCAGTTGTCAAAACTCACTGACAGGTTAGCCGCGTTGAGTCGTCGACTGGATGAATGTATCGTCCCACTTTCTGATTTGCCGTCGATTGAAACATTGTAGGTGTTTTGTTTCTGCTGTATGGAATCGTTCCAACGGGCATAAGACTTGTAATTACGTATCATATACGATGGTAATGGCTTATGTGTAATACCCCTGCCGTGTTCGTTATTGGAAGTTGTTCTTTGTCCCAACATATAATACTCAGGGGCCTTTACTGATTTTGGTGAGCATGTTCTGATTGTAGAAAAGCCTAAAGAAATCACAGGGATCCCAAATTCCGCGTTTGGCTCAAAGGCCTTACAAAACGGCACAATGGTGGGGGTCTTACATGTATTCGTCTGGTATCTTATAGCGTCATTATGGGTGTTTCAGCAATCGCTTCGCTGCCTCTCTTCAATTCCTCATTTCCCTTTTAGGGCTTTCCCTCTTTATCCCGGCATCTTTTTTTTAAATTCATTTACTTAGATATTGTATAGAGAATAGGCTGTTTTTACTGCTCTTCAGTGCTGAAGAAACAATCTGTTTTTTATGATGAAAACTGATGCATGAACGTATCAAAACGGATAAAATTGAAAACGACACTTGATAACCTGTTTTAATACCAAGAGCTTGCCATTTTATGGGAGGTCTCTTTAGGAGATAACGAATGAATGAGTATATTTTTATAAGTGTTGTCTGTTTTGTTGTTGGGTTTGTTGCATCTACCTGGTTGAAGATCAAAAGTCTTAAGGATAAAATCATCCACGCCGAAGAAGATGCCAGGCGAATATTGGAAGATGCCAGGCATCGCTCCGAAACGCTGACAAAAGAGGCCCAGCTTGAAGCAAAAGACGTAATTTTTAAAATGAAGAGTGATTTTGATTTTGAGACAAAAGAAACTCGGACTGAAGCAAAGAAAAAAGAGAGATGGCTGATACAAAAAGAAGAGAATATTGACCGAAAAATTGAACAGTCAGAACGCCGGGACATAGAAATTGCGAAAAAAGAAAAATCTTTAAATGACCGGGAAGAACAGATTGAAAAAAGAGATCTGGAATATAAGAGTTTGATTGAGGAACAAAAACGCCTGTTGGAAAAGATATCTTGTATGTCTTCTGAACAGGCAAAGGAAATGTTGATTCGCGACATGGAAAATGAGGCTCGGTATGAGGGTGCCAAACTCATTAAAAGAATTGAAGCTGAAACTATAGAAGAAGCTGAAAAGAAAGCCAAAAAAATTCTTTCGACAGCGATACAGCGATTTTCCGGCGAATTTGTGTCTGAAAGAACTGTTTCGGTTGTTCCACTTCCCGGTGATGAAATGAAGGGGCGAATTATAGGCAGAGAGGGCAGGAATATTCGTGCGCTTGAGGCAGCCACCGGTATTGATCTGATTATTGATGATACGCCAGAGGCGGTGATTCTATCTGGATTTAATCCGGTTCGGCGTGAAGTTGCGCGACTGTCGTTGCTCAGGTTGATATCTGATGGGAGAATTCACCCTGCTCGAATTGAAGATGTTGTTAAAAAAGTATCGTTGGAAGTGGATGTAACCATCAAGGAAGCAGGGGAGCAGGCAGCTTTTGATCTTGGTGTGCATGGAATTCATCCGGATTTGATTAAACACATTGGTAGTCTGAAGTTTAGAACCAGTTATGCACAGAATGTTCTGCAACATTCCATAGAAGTCGGTTTTCTATGTGGAATCATGGCTTCGGAGTTGGGATTGAATTCTAAACTAGCTCGAAGGATGGGGTTGCTCCATGATTTGGGTAAAGCCATTGACCATGAAGTTGAAGGACCGCATGCTCTGATAGGTTCAAAGCTTGCCAAAAAATACGGTGAGTCTCCCAAGGTTGTTCATGCAATAGCCGCGCATCACGAAGATGTACCACCCAGTACGGTTTATGCGTTTTTAGTGCAGGCTGCGGACGGACTTTCCGGAGCCAGACCAGGTGCCCGGAAAGAGCTTCTTGAGAACTATGTAAAGCGTCTTGAAGATCTTGAAAATATAGCCAATTCTTTTCGTGGGGTATCAAACTCGTATGCAATACAGGCAGGCAGGGAGCTGCGTGTAATTGTTGAGAGTGAGGTCATCACAGATGAAGAAGCTACGCTATTAAGCAGAGATATTGTCAAAAAAATTGAAGAAATGTTGACGTTCCCGGGTCAGATCAAGGTTACGGTAATTCGGGAAACCAGGGCAGTGGAATATGCAAATAAATAGGATTGACAGTTTATGAAAAATGCAATGGATGTTCTTGGAGAGCGTGGTTTTATCGAACAGACCACTCATGATGCTGAACTACGAAATTATTTGGAAAACGCCAAAGTTACTTGCTATATCGGTTTTGATCCGACAGCGTCAAGCCTTCATGTCGGCAGTCTGATTCCCATTATGGCGCTATGCAATATGCAGAAATGCGGGCACAGCCCCATTGCGCTGGTTGGAGGTGGGACCGGCCTTGTCGGCGATCCTAGCGGAAAGACCGAAACCCGTAAATTGCAGACCAAAGAAATGGTTGATGAAAACGTAGCGGGGATCAAGAAACAGTTGTCGCAATATCTTGATTTTGATGCGGGTAAGGCGACTCTGGTGAATAACGCCGACTGGCTGACGGACTTAAAATATATTCCATTTTTACGGGATATTGGCAAGCACTTTTCTGTGAACCGAATGATAAAGTCGGAAGGCTATCGCATGCGACTTGAAGCGGAAGATGGTCTGAATTTTATTGAATTTAACTATATGTTGCTTCAAGCCTATGATTATTTGGAATTGTTTGATCGTGTGGGCTGCAGGCTTCAAATGGGTGGCAGTGATCAGTGGGGAAATATTGTTGCAGGCATCGAACTGATTAGACGAACCAGACGGCAATCGGCTTTTGGAATTACATTTCCGCTAATTACCACAAGCACAGGCGCAAAAATGGGCAAGACTGCAAAAGGTGCGGTCTGGTTGGATCCTTTAAGAACCACACCCTATGATTATTACCAATTCTGGGTGAATACCGATGATGGAGACGTGACACGGTTTTTGTCGCTTTTTACTTTATTGCCTATAGAAGAGATTCAGCGAACAACTCAGTTAAAAGATGCAGATATGAACAGCGCAAAGTCGGTTCTGGCCTTTGAAGCAACGTCATTGGCGCATGGGTCTGAGGAAGCCATTAAGTCGTACCGGGCATCTGCTGGTATTTTTGGCGCAAGAAGGATTCCTGATGATCTTTTGCCAACAAGTGCCATTCCCAGGCAGGATAAACAAGTGGACGACCAGTCCATGCCGCATTCTTTAATGAGTATCGGTGAGCTGACAAAAGGAATTCCGATTATAAAATTAATCCACAGTGTTGGCCTGGCAGGGTCCGGTGGCGCCGCCAGGCGACTGGTTGAACAGGGCGGTGCGTATATCAACGGCAAGCGGATTGAGGATTTAAATTACCAAGTTACGGACAAAGACATCCTCAATGACGAGATTATGCTCAGTTCAGGGAAAAAAAGGTTTCACAAAATTAAGTGTTGCTAGCGTCAGGCAGTTTGGCAATCCATGCAGGCTACGCATTGAAAAGCCTCGCAAATTTTTCCAGTCTGATACGCGTTCATAAATGTGTCAACGACATCCGGGTCAAAAAAGCTGCCTTTTCCGCGCTGTATGATTTCCAGAATCTGGGCTGCATCCATTCTGCTCCGATAGGTGCGATCCGAAGCCAGCGCATCATAGACATCGGCAACTGAAAGAATACGGGCCAGAAATGGTATATCGGCTCCTTTTAGTCTGTCCGGATATCCAGTGCCGTCATAGCGTTCATGATGACATCGAATAATTTGCTGCTCTCTTTCCCAGAGTCCTAATTGACCTACAATATTGGCACCGATAACGGAATGGGTTTTAATGATTTCGTATTCTTCATTTGTCAATTTCCCGGGTTTAAGCAGAATTTCATCGCGAATCCCAATTTTGCCGATATCATGAAGGAGTCCTGCAGTGTTCAGGATATCCAGTTCTTCGACCGAGCATCCCATCTCATGCGCCAGAACTTTTGCAACAGATGTTACCCGGTTCGAGTGCTGTTCAGTATAAGAATCTTTTGCGCCAATGGCTTTAACAAATGCGTAAATCGTTGAAAACAGATTCTGATAAATATTTTCATACAAAGCCAGATTTTCGATGGCATACGCAGCGTGCTGGGTCATAAATGAAAGGTAATATAGATTTTTTTCAGTGAAACGATTATGTCCCTTGAGATTGATCGTTGATAGAATTCCAAAGATTTTTTTTCGGATTGTTAGGGGTGCGATCATTACCGATTCTATTGTTTCGGAGAATCCATGAAGAAGATTGCTTTCGGAGATTAGAAGCGGCAAGGGGTTGCTGGCGACATCCATAATGATGGTATTGGGGATTCTGCTGGAAATATTTACCAGGTCAATTGGCGAAACGACAGCACCATCGGCAGCAGTACTTGCCGCAGCCACTGCAAAAGGAACGGTAATTGCCTCGTTGATAATATAGAATACCGACTCGTTGGCATGGGCGATTTCATTGGCCATCTGAACCAGCCTGCTAAACACTGCTGCGCTGCTGGTTACAGATGAAAAGTCGTTCATGATGTGATTCAAGGTTTGAAGATCTTCGATTTTCTGAAACAACTCCTGATTCAGAGATTCAATTCTGGCTTTGCTTTCAATTTCCTTTTTTAGAAGAATATTTTCCACATAGAGATGTTGCTGATTCAAAACGCGTTTCAGGCACAGCTCAAGTTGATTCAGGTTGATGGGCTTGATTAAAAAATCCACCACGCCGTTTTTCAAGGTACGGATGGTGTTTTCCAGTGAAGGATAACCGGTCATGATGACTACAGGAATGGTGTTATCGCGTTTATTGATGTTTTCAGCGAGTTCGAGCCCATCCATCACTGGCATATTGATATCAGTAAAACAGCAGTCAATCTGCTCTTTCTCAAGGACAGACAATGCTTCATCACCATTTCTTGCCGTAAAAACCTGATACCCTTTGATCGAGAAATACTCACTGGCGACATCCAGGATGCTTTCTTCATCATCAACAAACAATATCTTTTTTTTATTAACGTTTGCCACAGCGGCTCCTATCTGGAAAAAATGAAGACATAACGATCCTTGCGTATTTTGATTCTTAGATTAACAGCAGAAAATATTCAACATCTTTTCCTTGAAGATGCAAGATAACAGAAGTATTTTTTAATAAAGGAGATATTTGATGGAATGGCTGGCAGATCCTCAGGCTTGGGTGGGGCTAATTACCTTGACTGCGCTTGAAATTGTACTGGGAATTGACAATATCTGTAATAGGTCAATAAAAATCCAAAAAAAATCATGAAAACAAGGTAACACTTTCTGTCGTTGATTTTGGGTCCAGAATGGATTGAATCATGTTCCAGACCTGTTCCTGCTGATTTAAATCCAAATTCCTCAGTGAACCGATAGCGTCAATAATTGTTCTCTGGAGGTTTGTTTCTGCTTGTAAAAAGCACACTTGAAATTCATGCAAGCATTGAACGCGAGCCTGAAACATCTGATCCGGGGAGAATGAGAGTTCAGGTATCCTTTATGGGGGTTATTTTTCAGATCATGATGGTGGACATTGTTTTTTCCCTGGATTCGGTGATAACAGCAGTCGGTCTCGCGCAGCAAGTATCGGTGATGGTCATTGCCATTGTTATTGCGGTGATTATCATGATGGCGATGTCCAGGACAGTCAGCGCTTTTATTGAAGCGCATCCGACTCTTAAAATCCTGGCGCTCAGCTTTTTGCTGCTGATCGGTCTTGCTCTGATCGGTGAAAGTTTTGACATGCATATTTCCAAGGGCTATATTTATTTCGCCATGTCATTTTCGATCAGCATTGAAATGTTGAACATGAGGCTTAGGAAACGTCACGGAATATCCACTCGACCGTGACGGTATTCACAAGAAAATTACATCTAATAAGTTCCAATAAATATCTGAATGATAACATCTGAATGGCTTATGCTACAAACTGCTCACGAAGTTTATATTTCAGCAGCTTACCACTTGCACTCATAGGCAGGGATTCCACAAAGACGACTTTCTTGGGTACCTTGTATCCAGCAATCTCTTTCTTGCAGAAAGCCCTGATTTCCTCTTCCGTAGTATTCGAATCCTTTTTTTTCAGGACAAGGGCAGTAACAGCCTCCCCCCATTTTTCATCCTTGGTACCGATTACCGCCACCTGGGCAACTGCCGGATGTTTGTAAAGAACGTTCTCCACCTCAGCGGGATACACGTTCTCACCACCTGTTATGATCATGTCCTTTTTTCGATCAACGACATAAATGTAGCCTTGCTCATCCACTTTGCACAAATCCATGGGATAGTACCACCCATTTCTGAAGACTTCTTTGGTTTCCTCCTCTTTATTCCAATAACCCAATGTCGTGCCCAATCCCCGGACCCTGATCTCTCCGATTTTGCCGGGAGAAACAGGCTTGTCGCCTCCATCCACAACCTCGCTCTGCATGTCGGCAAACGATCTGCCGCAGGATGAGAGAATTTCGGTCTTCCCCTCCGCCATGGCACGGGTAACATCTTCAATTCTCAGAACAGTTGCTTGCCCCACGGTCTCGCTGGTGCCGAAAAGATGCAGAAAGACATTGCCAAATTTTTCGATGGCTTTTTGGAATACTATGGGTGTAACCGGTGCCCCGGCAAAAAACAGTTTCTTGAGACTGCTCAAATTGTATTGGTCTGCGTTTGTATTTTGTACGAGAAAAAGCAGCATGGGGGTGGCGATCATTCCCGTAGTTACTTTGTATTTCTCGACAAGGCGCATGAACTCCTCCGTATCCCACATGCCCATTATCACAGATGTCGTGCCGCTAAACATATCATTCATCAGCACAACTTCCCCGGTAGCATGAAAAAGGGGCGATGCAACAATTCCAACATCGTTTTGATCCATCTTCATTTCAAGTGTCAGGCTTCTGCCGACATGATATAAATTGCCATGGGTTCCCATGCACCCTTTGGGCGCGCCAGTCGTCCCGCTGGTGTACATCAGGACAGCCAAGTCATCTTCAGTTACTGGAACCTCAGGGACGTGGCAAGGCGTTTGCTCAATCAGTGTCTCGTAGTGGCGCCATCCGTTCGGAGTTCTGGCCTTATCTCCAATGAAGATATAATGTTTTATGAAACTCAAGCTTTCCTTAAGATTCTCTATTTGTTCCACATATTCTTCATTCACCATAAGCGCCGAGGCCTGGGAATCTTTAAGAACAGACAGAATCTCAGGAGGAGCCAGCCTGAAATTGAGCATCACCAGAACGAGACCTGCATTGGGGATGCTGAAATAAGTTTCGGCATTTTCGATACTGTTTCGGCTTAAAATAGCAACCCGATCCCTTTTCTCCAGGCCAATACCCAACAAAGCATTGCCCATACTGCGAGTTCGGTCGGCAAATTGGCGGAATGTGTACTGCCTCTGGCCTTCAATAACAGCCGTCTTTTCCGGGTTATATTCCAGGTTTCGCGAAATCACTGTTCTTAGAGTACAAAAATCCTTCATATTCTCCTGTTTCTCCAATTTAAAGGTTATAGACTTAATTCAATATTACAATCAAGATGACATTATGCCAGATTTTCACCATTTATGTTAGAATGAAAAATTCTGGGGCGATCAAATGCGCTGTTAAATTAAGCTGTTAAATTTTCATGTGGAATGAGCCACTTTCTGATGTGATGATATTTGGACAAAAAAATATGATGAATTCAATTCATTCGACTAAGTCATATTTTTTTCTTGACGAGTGCTTAAATAGTATGGTCTTATGTTTAATGTCAAGCCAATTTTTTCTTGCCGGGCTTTTAATTTATGGAGGTTGCCATGACCCAGTTCAAACCTGTTAAAACAAATCGCTTTTTTGAGGATGTTCTTGCTCAGCTTAAGGAAGCCATTCTTTCTGAAAGATTCAAACCTGGCCAGAAACTGCCTTCCGAAAGGGAGCTCAGCCTTGAATTTCAGGTCAGCAGAGGAGTGATCCGTGAGGCGATACGCGCCCTGGAAATGCGCGGATTTGTCGGTATCCGTCAAGGCCCGGCAGGTGGCGCATTTGTCACTGATCTGACATTCAATCAGGTTGGAGACGCATTTCTGGATCTTTTCAAGACCAACAAGCTGTCCATGAAAGACATTGCTCAGGTGCGTCTTCATGTTGAGCCTGAAGTCGCTCGTCTGGCCGCCCTGAATTTCGATCCGTCCCATACAGATATGCTCTTGAAAGTGGAGCGGGATGAACATGTCGATTATGTATCCGCTGGCGACCAGATAGATCTATTGACCAGGGTACACAAATCTCTGGCCCTGATATGCGGCAATCAGTTCTTTGAAGTTATTGTCCGGTCTATGCTGATGCTGACCGCTGAGGTGGTTCTGACTGTTGCTTCCGATTATGATAAGCTTCATTGTTCCGGCGAGCATCAGGCAGTTATCCATGCCGTGATATCCGGCGATGGCGATGGAGCCGCCAGAGAAATGGCGCGGCATTTACAGCCGTTTTCCCAAAACCTGATTGAAATGGAAAAAATCTATCGGCAACGGTATTCGTGAGAT
>JBAXVB010000869.1:0-1799 GCA_037129415.1 Deltaproteobacteria bacterium | reverse complement strand
GGAGATGAGGGGGATCGAACCCCTGGCCTCGGCATTGCGAACGCCGCGCTCTCCCGGCTGAGCTACATCCCCACAATTTCGATATTGCTGGAGCGAATGATTATTCGTCCCCATGGATGTGTGTTTAACAAATCAAACCGATAACGTCAAGAATTTCATTGATCATTAAGAATTTCATTGATCGTTCATGCAACGATTTTGGAGGGAAGATGACCCACAAGGTGGTACTGAAGGATGCATTCAAACGATATACGCTGGATCAGGACAAGATTTTACCGCCGGAAGAAACCGTAATAAAAATGAAAGAAAGATTTAAACAGGTCAATCTGGATATTCTGGAGCGAACAGAGAGGATTGATAATGGACGGCTGGGCATTCCGGTATATTTGAGTTATTGCGGTAAGGATGCCAGGGCTGTAACCGGAACGCGAAAGCAGATGGGCAAAGGCGCCACACCGGCCCAGGCTGAGGCCAGCGCTGTGATGGAGCTGACCGAACGATTCAGTTTTTTCAGCTTCTGCAACACGCCAAGCAATTTCTTCACCGATACTCACAAAAACTTGAAGGCCCGCGCCCTTCCCTTTGAGATGATTGCACAATCTGTTCATGATCGTTCCACCGAGCTGGGAATTACCCAAAATATATTTGAAAATCTTCCTTTGAAATGGACTTGGGGATATAATCTGACCCGGCAAGAGGAGGTTCTGGTTCCGTTTAACTGGTTTTTCACCATCAATGAATACAATGGTCCGTCAGCGGGAAATTGTGTGGAAGAGGCTCTCAGTCAGGGAATCTGCGAAATTGTCGAGCGGCATGTATCCTCAATCATCAGCCGCAATAAGCTAAAAGTTTCGGCCATAAATCCGGATTCCGCAACCGAGCCACTGGTCCGGGAGATGCTTCAGAAATATCAACTGGCTGGCATCAAACTTTTTGTCTCTGATTTTTCGCTGGATACCGGAATTCCAACAGTCGGCATTCTGGCATTCGATCCGACCACCTTTCGGCAAACCAGCGAAATCGTATGGACCGCAGGAACCACGCCTGATCCACAAAAAGCCTTCAGCCGAGCTTTGACCGAAGTGGCGCAACTGGCGGGAGATTTTAATACCGGCGCCAATTATGAGGCTAGCGGGCTTCCAAAATTCAGCAGCCTGGATCAGGCTGGTTTCATCACTGAGCCGGAAAACCACATATCCATAGCATCACTTCCGAACCTTTCAAACAACAATATCCGGATCGAAGTCGAAAACTGCATTGCAGCGCTCTCCCGAAAAGGAATGGATGTTATTGTCATCAACACCCGGCACCCCGGACTCGACATTCCGGCATTTTATGCGATTATTCCGGGCGCCCATTTCAGGGAACGGGCTCTGGGAACCAGCGTTGGAATGTTTGCCGCCAAACTCATCACAGAAACCCAGCCGCCACTGCAGGCAATTGCAGAGCTTTTGAAAATGAACCAGATGCTTCCGGACAAGTATTATCTTCAGTTTTATATGGGAACAGTTCACCTTGCCATGAATGATCCCAAAACCGCTTGTACTCATCTGAACCGTGCCCTTGACCTGAATCCTGTTCTTCAGGATATTCCCAGCATTTATTCGTATTTGGGGATTGCGCTCAAGGAAATGGAAGATTACAAACAGGCTGTCAGCGTCCTTGAAAAGGGGGAAAGTTATGATCCCGAGCGCACTGACATTCATAACCTGCTCGGATTCTGTCATTTCAAACTCAAGGATCATGAAAAAGCCATCGCCTGTTTTCAAAAAGCGGTCGCACTCAATCCTGGTTCGGCC
>JBAXVB010000868.1:0-1799 GCA_037129415.1 Deltaproteobacteria bacterium | reverse complement strand
CTATTGATATATTTTTGGGGGAAGCAAACATCCCGTTGATTTCAACGATTCTCTCAATCGGAACAGTGATATCAACCATCCTCCTCTCAATGGTGAGATGTCCGGATTCAATTGCGGACATATCGAGCAAATCATTGACCATACCGGTCATGAATTGACTCGAAGCGAGGAGCATATCGAAAAATCTGGATTGTTTCTCGGTCAGCAAAGGCGAGAGTTGGCCAGCCAGCAATTCGCTGATGCCCATGATCCCGGCAAGCGGAGTGCGAAGATCATGCGCCGCCATTCCCAGAAAATGGTTTTTCAGCTCATTCAGTGCTTGCAGTTCAAGCTGCTGCCTTCGCAAGCGCAGATGTGTCTCCACGCGGGCGTTCACCTCCTCGAACTGGAACGGTTTGGTAATATAATCCACGCCGCCCACGGCAAAGGCCTTGACCTTGTCTGCGGTTTCGGTCAGAGCGCTGATAAAGATCACGGGAATATCCTTCAGCACTTCATCCGCCTTCAATCGCTCGCATACCTCAAAACCGTTCATCTCCGGCATGTTGATGTCGAGCAGGATGAGATCGGGCGGGTTCTTTGCCGCGGCTTTCAATGCAGACGCACCACGCAGAAATGTCAGCACAAGGTAGCCTTTGGCCTGCAGCATCTCCTGCAAAAGCTTCAAATTGGCAGGGGTGTCGTCCACCACCATGATGTTTGTGGTTTCCGGCATCTTATTCATAGTCATTTGTCAGTCCCTCCCTTTTCCAGCCATTGGCCGAGTTTTTCGTAGTCGTACCGGTCAGTCAACACTTGCAGTCCACGGGCCGTAGCGCTATCAATCTTTTCCACCTGGGCGACAAGCTCCGTCAAACGGGCCATGTCGCCTTCTTCCACAGCCTGCCGCATTGCTTCGACAATATCCTTTGGCAGCGCAGCTATGGACTCCGCAGTCAGCGGTGCGGCTTTCAAAAGTCCAGGGGTATCGGCTGTATCATCAGCAAAGACATAGTGCAGACCCAGGCATTTTCCCAGCATCTCAAATAAATCTTCTGTTCGGAAGGGTTTACGCAGATAGGCATACATGCCGGTGGCCATCACCTGTTCAAAATCGTCTTCAAAGGCGCTGGCAGTAACGGCGATGACGGGTATGGAGCTGCCCGCCGCTGTGGCCTTGATCCGCCGGGTGGCCTCGTAGCCGTCCATGATTGGCATGCGCATGTCCATGAGTACCGCATGAGGCGACCAGCGATTGAAGACATCCAGAGCTTCAACGCCGTTGCTCGCCTCTGCGATCTCGAATCCCACGGGGCGGAGCAATTCGCACAGAAGGGCGCGGTTGTCCGGTATATCATCCACCACCAGGATTCGAAACGGCCCAGCGCCGGGTTCCAGACCAACGATGCGGCGCAATGTTGGTTGCTCATGCTCGGCAATGTCCCCAGCTTGCGTCAGCAGCACCTCGAACCGGAAACAACTCCCTGTGTTCACTTGACTTTTAACCGTGAGTTCACCGCCCATCATTTCCACAAACTTGCGGCTGATGACCAAACCCAGTCCGGTGCCGCCAGCTTTCACGCCGGTCGCTGTCTGCTGAAAAGCATCGAATATCCGGCCCATGTCCGTGTCTGGGATTCCCGGGCCGGTGTCTTCCACCTCGGCCATTAGCCGCAGGGATGCTTTGTCCTCCAGAGTTTTTCCTTCGACCGCCTTGACACGGACCCGCAAGGCGACTCCGCCAGTTTCTGTAAACTTGACCGCATTTCCCATCAGGTTGACCAATACCTGTCGCAGTTTACCCTCGTCGGTCGTCACAT
>JBAXVB010000867.1:0-1801 GCA_037129415.1 Deltaproteobacteria bacterium | reverse complement strand
GGTGGGCATCCGATCTTAAGACCATGCACCGCTGCTGTACTTCGGAGACCAGGGACTGTTCGACCTGTAAAGACGGCGCGGCGCATATAAGCTGGGTCATGGTCAATAAACGGGCGCACATCCGGACCGCCAAAGATATACAGAACTGGATCGAAGTTTACGAGATGTTTGCAAAACTGTATCAGTTTATTCCGTGGTAAAGCAGGTGGATATTTCGCAAATTAACCGCACAGGTCGAAATATTTCAATGGGGTGAGTTGGTTACATTGAGAGGTGCTTGCATTATGATATCCGCCGTTACACCGCCGCCTGTGACACAAGTCAATGGCGGCAGAGGCCATTTCCGGCTTCATTGGTTTTTTCTTGCCCTTGGACTGCTGACCCTGGCGGGATTTATCACCAGAAACCTTTACAATGAACATGACAACATAGAAAAACGTGAACAGGATCGACTGACAACCCAGGCCAAGGTTATTGGCAACAACCTTGTATCGCAACTAAATGGTGTCAACAGGGCGATTGAAGGGATTATCAAGGACCTGCCTGATTGGCAGGGTGCGGACAGACTGGAACAGGCCAACCGCCAACTTGCGGCTTTGACAGACGCCATGCCTGGAATCATTGTCATGCTGATTGTCGATACGGAAGGAGACTGCATTGCTTCCAACCGTGAGGATTTAGTCGGCAAAAAATTTAGCCATCGGGAGTATTTTCAGGTTCCTCTCAAGAATCCCAACCTCTCTACCCTCTATGTATCGCCCCCCTTCAAAAGTACGGATGGCAACATGGTCATAAACGTCGCGCGGATAATTCCGGGACATGATGGCCAGTTCGCCGGCATCGTATCAGCCAGTCTTGATCGGAATTATTTCTTCACACTGCTGGACTCGGTACGTTATTCAGCAGATATGCAGTCAGCCCTGGTACATGGAGACGGCCTGCTGTTCATGACGATGCCTGCCCAGAAGGGACTGCCTGGCGCAGATATGGCCAAACCAGGTTCCAGCTTTGTCCGGCATATTCAAAGCGGCCTGTCTGCAACGGTATTAAGCGATGAAAAATCCAGCACCTGTCTGGTCGCCCTGCGTACCATCCGTCCCGCCAGCTTGAAGATGGACAAGCCGCTGGTGGTAATGGTCAGTCGTAACCTGTCGGACCTGTATTCCGACTGGCGCAAAGATATTTTTGTGCATATTGGCGTCTCTTTGTTTCTTGCGCTTGCTGCAACATGTGGTTTGCTGGTTTACCAGAAGCGTCAGCGAACATTTTATGCCATCTCGGCCAGGTTCGAGGTTGAACGTGAACAACATCAAAAGTTCCTGCAGAACCTTGCCAACAATATCCCCGGTATGGTGGGCTACTGGACCAATGAGCTGCGCTGCAACTTCGCCAATAATCAATATCTGATCTGGTTTGGAAAAACGCATGAAGAGATGTCCGGCATCCGGATGCAGGATTTGATGGGAGAAGAGCTGTTCCGAAAAAATGAGCCATTTATTCGTAGGGCGCTGACCGGCGAAACGCTGCATTTTGAACGTACCCTCACCAAGTCTGACGGAGAAATTGGTTATACCTGGGCGCACTATATACCGGACATGGATGGCGGAAATGTTTGCGGGTTCTATGTGCTGGTATCTGATGTTACCGAGCTCAAACTGGTGCAGTTAAAGCTTGAGGAGACTAACAGAATATTGGAGCAGCGAACCCGTGAAGCCGAATCAGCAAACCAATCCAAGAGCCAATTTTTGGCTAACATGAGCCATGAAATCCGCACGCCCATGAACGCCATAACAGGCATGTC
>JBAXVB010000866.1:0-1811 GCA_037129415.1 Deltaproteobacteria bacterium | reverse complement strand
GAATAAATAAATCAATGCATCAGGCAAAATAGCTGATATTTCTTTTTTAAGAAAAATTGCTTCTTCCTGTGAAATTCGCATTACATACCCATAGATAAGTGACTGAAATAATAGATGCCCGATAATAGAATCCGGGTATGACAAATCGTTTTGCAATTGGCTCGATTGATCTATTTTTCTGTGTTGCCTGGCTGAGATTGCATCCTTTTAATATCATAAATCAACCGACTGCTTTTTCATTTTGCCTCTCTCGCCTGCTCCTGGAAGCCTTGGTAATAGCCCACCTTGTTCATCCCGGCTGGGGCTTCCCTATCGAGCAGATCCATCACCCTTTCGCTGACCGGATGCTTGCCCGTGTCCGTTCTTTGGGCAAAGACTCGCAGGCTTCCGCCGTGGGTATCAAGTTCTTCGACATCGAACACTGAAAGACCGTCAGCTCTGAAGATTTGATCTACAGTGCTGAAAGACAGGTAAGAGAATCCGGACTGATGAAAACGCGAAGTTACAAAAGAAAATGAATAAAGCGAAATATCAGCCTAACACATTTATTATCACCATAAATAAACTGCCTTACGATGTCAAATTAAAACATTCATACTGGACTGATTATAATGGCCCGGTCAAGCAGATGCCCGACATTATTGAGGTGGCTACGCCAGCGGCACATACTGTAAATGTTACAGGTTTTACTTTTTGATGTGAATATTCATGCCGTTTTATGGCTGTGTTTTCCGATGTTTCTAACACGGCTTGGGCATAGGTCAATTCTCTCTGCATGAATATCCTCGTTTTTTATTGTACTCTTGTATGGCTGATTGTTTCTGTCACGGGACTTCTTGCTAAAATTTTGGTAACCTTTGACCCAGTCCCGAATTCAACAAATCAACCATTTCATCCCATCAACAGTTCAAGCACATTCTTCAGGCGGACCTCGCAGCAAGTTCAGCACCTCATCGCATCGGTTCTTGAAGGCCATCATACTGGGCATGGTGATGTTGTGGATCGCCAAATCACCATGTTTGATCTTTCCTACCAGCAAATCTCGTGTCGCAGGCTTTCCAAGAAACGCCTCAAGCTGTTTTTTCAAGGGATTGGCAGTGCCGCACCGTCCAGATTCATTTTCCAGTCCGTCACAATGCTGATAGCGTTCCCTGAGTGCGCAGAGGAGCCATGCTTCGGAAATCGGTTTGGGCACCATGGGCACGCCGTATAGGAATTTTTCCCGGGTAAATCCGTCAAGCATGGATTGATGTTTTTCCTGCCAAAGGCCCCGGCCACAACTGGTCGCATCGTCTGAGTCCCGGAACAGTATCGCCAGAATTTCAACATTTTCAGATTGTTGACATTCAATAGCTATCTGGGCCATCGCCCGAGCGTTATTAAAAAAGAAACGGGTTTCCGCCGCTGTCTTTTTCCCCCGTCTGGAAAAGGGTTTTAAGCTCTTGCATCGCTGCTTCAATTCACTTTTTGGTATAAACTTGAACATTTTAAATTCAAGCAAGGAATAACCGATTCGCCGTTCCAACCACTGATCGACAAAAAAAGCCATGGGACCTACCAGAAACCTGCCTGCGTCATAAACACCCACATCTGTAAGCCCTTCACCACTGATCAATACCAGCAACTCAGCTATCCCTATTCACAATGGCATTAATTTCATCCTGCAATTCAGGCAGATGGGTATCTTCATAGACCTCTCCAGGTCCCATTACCGTGAGCTTTTCGGCCATTGAGGGGATGCTGAAAAAAGGTATGGACCGGGTAAAACCTTCGGGGCTCTTGTAGAGATACACGACTCCGTGCTGAGCGAT
>JBAXVB010000865.1:0-1811 GCA_037129415.1 Deltaproteobacteria bacterium | reverse complement strand
GTGAGGGTTTCCAGTTCGCCAAACAGGCATTCAATCAGTTGCTGGGAATGATGGATTTCCTGGGAAAGCTTGACGATTCTGGGGCCGTCATTTTCCTGGGTTGCGGCCATCATGGCATCGCTGAAATTCGCGATTTTGGCTTCTTGGTGTTCGATTTCGGTTTCAATGGCGGAAAGACGGGTTTCCATGGGCTTCAGACTTTTGGATCTGCGGGTAATGATTTCAGAACGAAGTTTGCGCATTTTTTTTGAAGACGGCCGATCCATGGAAGGTGCTTCCAAAAGCTTCACTGTTTCCGGAGCTTCATCCTCCCACCCGTTTTTATCCAGAAATCGTTGATATCCGCCATCAAACATGGATACCCCGTTGTGGTGAAAGACAATGAGGCGTTCAGCCAGAGCATGCAGGAAGAGTTCATTGTGTGTGACCATGATCACCGTTCCGTCAAAACTGTCGATGGCTTCCAGAAGCGCATCGCAGGACTCCATATCCAGATGATTGGTGGGTTCATCCAGTAGCAGCAGATTTACCGGCGTAACCAGAATCTTTCCCAGCATAACCCGGCTTTTTTCGCCGCCGGAAAGAACGGCGATTTTCTTTAGAGCAGTTTCGCCGCCAAACATCATGGCTCCACAGATGTTTCGGGCCAGTTGACGGTCAACATGGGGATGGGAATAGAGGATTTCTTCCTCAACGGTCCGGCTGTCCACCAGCGACTGAATATTGGTTTGTTCAAAAATACCGGAAACGATTGCCGGATGAAAAACAATATCGCCTTTCTGGGGAGTCAGGGAGCCAGCCAGAAGCTTGAGCAGAGTTGTTTTGCCTTTGCCGTTTTTTCCGATCACGCAAATCCGCTCTCCGGATTGTATCGAAAAATCAAGGTTTTGGATCAGGGGCGTATTGGGATCGAAGCCAAAATCGAGATCATGGACCGTCAACACATGCTTGGCTGAAAAGGGTTGGGTCTGAAATGAAAATTCCAGGTTTTTGGCCTTGTCTAATTTTTCCTGCCGGGTCATCCTGGAAAGCGTCTTGATGCGGGACTGCACCATATTGGCCAGCCTGGCCTTGGCCCTGAACCGTGAGATGAACAGCTCAATGTCCTTGCGGCGCTTTTCATCGTTCAGCCGGGTTTTTTCATACACTTCCTCATCCAGGGCAATCTGGGCATAGTATTTTCCGGTGTCTCCTGCGATCTTTCGGACTTTCTGGCGATGAATTCCCAGTGTATGGGTCACCAGCTTGTCCATGAAACTGCGGTCGTGGGTGATGAGCATCAGCTCGTGGGGCCAGTTGAGCAGAAATCGCTCAATCCATCTGATGGATGTGATGTCCAGATAATTGGTGGGTTCATCCAGAAGCAACAGGTCCGGCTCCGAGACCAATGCCTTCGCCAAATTCAGGCGGACCTGAAAGCCGCCGGAAAACGTTTCCGGAGGCTGCTGCATGTCGGTAAGGGAAAAGCCCAGACCCGCCAGAATTTTTTCGGCTTTCCAGGAATGATCCTTTTCGCTGTCCGTCAGGCCGGTCATGGCCTCTTTCAGAACCGTCCGCATCGAAAAATCGATGTGCTGCTGAACATAGCCGATGCGGTAATTCTTCGGCGTCAGAATGGTTCCGGAATCCGCCTGATCCATACCGGCAACCAGCCTGAACAATGTGGTTTTCCCATGACCGTTTCGACCAACCAGGCCGATCCGCTCGCGGGAATTGAGTTTAAAGCTGATACCGTCAAAAAGAAGATATTTTCCAAAACTTTTAGTAAGATTTTCAACACTGATCATGGATAAACTTTCTGTAAATATTCA
>JBAXVB010000864.1:0-1813 GCA_037129415.1 Deltaproteobacteria bacterium | reverse complement strand
TTTTATTACAATTTATTACGTTATGGCATAGTTACAAACATCCGGGAAAAGAGGCACATAACGGCTTGATACGAAATTTCTGGCAAGATCCCTCCGGGACGCCACAAAGTATTTTCGTATCGCGGGTTATTTCCGCAGTTCCATACTTGAGCTGGTCTTCGATGCAATTGCCCAAATTTTAATACAATTTCAAGTCGCCGCTGATAGTGGCCTGAACCTGACCCGAAACTTCCAGGGTCAGAAACGTGAAATTTTCCCAAATTTCATATAGTTTCGAGGCGACATCAGGAGGATATTTGGATTTCATTGCCTTTCTTTCGATAACTTTCAATGGCCGAATCTTTCCATGTCAGTTTGATGGACAGTTTGGATTTTCCGGATTTTTTCTTTGTTTTGATGGAAAACCGTATCAGTTCCGTCGGCGTCAGCAGGACCTGCTCATTTTCAGCGGACAGAATGATTCGGCTTTTTTCAATGCCATTCGCCAATGTGACAAAAAACTGCTGAATGCTACGCTTATCCTGAATGGATTCATGCTCAAATCGTTCAACTTCGGACATATCCAATCTCCTTTTTTCTGCGTGTTCGTATCGTAAGATGTGTTGTTGAAGTCGTGTGCGATCCCTCCGGCCAGCGTACCAATGGCATGCATTTTCTGTGCTTGCCGCAACTGCGATTCCATCCGCTTTTTTTCGGTGATATCGATAAGGGATGCGGACTTTGGACAAATTGTTTGGTCGGTCGATTGAATTTGATGGAGATCACAAAATCTGATAATATCCGTTTTTGATTTTGGGGTAATACATTCGAATTTCCAGGCTCAATTAATAAAATACACGATGATTTTGTTCTAAGGCATAACTATCTGAAATTACACATATCCAATAAATTGAATATATTTGTTTTTTTAAGTATTCCAGTACATTATGAGCATTCATGATCATATTTATGGGTAACTATCTATTATTAAAGCCAATATTGCGAAGAATAAAATCATCGTGAATAAAATATGTGTTGAATTGTAACATTTAATGTTATATGTATCGTTTTAAATAATTATAAAAGCCCCGTAAGTGAAAGTTCCTATCCCCAAAACATGAGGTGCGTGATATCAAAAAAATGTTATTGTCTCACTACTCTGCCATGCCTTATTTGTCTCTATCTGTTTTGCGTCATTGGGGGTTGAAAGTGCTGAATTAGGTAAAAACATAATCAAGAAAAAAACTTTTGATCTTGGCGACCCTGTTAGCGCCGCAACCGGTGCCTATAAACTCGATAAACTTCGGATACAATGCCAGAGGCCAAATAACCACAAGCGCCCAACATTCAAAAAACTTTGCCGCAGCTTAGAGGACGATTCGAATGCTAACAATAAATGAAGTTGTGAGAAAATGCAAAGCGGCCCTTGAAAGCCATTATGGTTCTCAACTCAAGGGCCTGATTCTGTATGGGTCTGTAGCACGCAACCAGGCTGACTTCATGAATGACATCGATTTACTCGTTTTGTTAAGCAAACCTTTCGACTATTTTTCAGAACTTCGTCAAGTTATAGATGTGCTGTATCCCATCCAATTCGAGTCAGAGCAGCTTATGTCTGCCAAACTCGTCCCTCCTGATGCATTTGAGCACGGAAGCATTCAACTCTATCGAAACGCAAGACGTGAAGGGATGATGATATGATGCCAGAATACGAACAGGAAGAATGTCCCATTCCTGAAGAACATGAGATGGAAAAGCCATTGAATCATATATTTCAGAATATGCTTTGCTGGAAATCACCTCAAGAGGTAGTGTGTATGCTTTTGTCTATAAC
>JBAXVB010000863.1:0-1814 GCA_037129415.1 Deltaproteobacteria bacterium | reverse complement strand
GCAACCTCCATGATCCGGGCATGCCCAACTCTCACGCCACCCGATTCCATAGTGCCTCGGATCTGTCGTACAAGAAGATTGCCCTTAATGGAAGCATCTCCCGAATATAAAGGCCCGTCATAATGGTTTTGCCGGCCCTGCATCATCGGCCAGCAGAAAACGCAGCCTGGCCTGCTTCAACATATTGGAAGAACCGTCCGCACAACATCGGCGAGCTGTTTCGCCGTTGGCAGTTTACCCTTCAGATCCGCCGGCAATTTTGACTGGAGTTGATAGGTGGCCACGCCGATGGGGTTTGCTTTCGTGCGCAGGGCGTATTCGACTTCCACATCGTCCTTTTCCGCACAGAGAATGATGCCGATGGAGGGCTGGTCATCGGGACCACGTTCTTTGTCGTTGAGCAGGTTCAGGTAGAAATCCATCTTGCCAGCGTGTTCCGGCTCGAAAGGCCCGACTTTCAATTCGAAGGCCACCAACGCCTTGAGAAAGCGGTGGTAGAAGAGCAAATCAATGAAATACTCCTTCTGCCCCAAGGTCAGCCTGTGCTGGCGACCCACAAAACAGAAGCCGTAACCGAGTTCAAGCAGGAACGCTTGCAGGCGGGAGACCAGTCTGTCCTCCAGACGCCTCATATCCCACAGATTACGCGGCGAGAAGCCGGTTGTGGCCGGAAAAACCTGATGCAGGTCCATCGCAACCGTTTCAACTACCGACTCGCCCCAACCGAGCGTCTTTTGCTTCTCCACGATCCCTCGCCCGATGTCCCAGTAGAGCAGAATCAGATCGCGGTTCACAGATCGTGCCGCAGAGATGCGGGCGGAAATCACCCGCGCCTTCATATCTTCAATGAACTGCCGGTATTCTGGGGAGGTTATCAAGGTTGGGCCGCTTGTGTTCTTCATTTAGCCAGTACCTCCTGCATCTTCTCAGCCACTTTCTATAGCCTCCAGAACTTGATGCCAATATGACGACCATCCGCCAACTCAACATTCAGTGACAGCTTGCATCCAAGTGCCTCGACATACCGTTTTAGAGAAGATATCTTCACTTCGCAGCCGCGTTTCTCCAGATTAGCGACAGATGGCTGGGAGATTCCCAGTGCAACCGCCAAATCATGTTGAGACATCTCGACAACTTGCCGTAATTGAGCCAGGCTAAGTTCAAAAATCTCATGATCAGCCTGTACACGGGCTACCTCTGTCACTGTCGGGATTACTTTCTTCATTAATTTTGAAAGCTGTTTTGCCATTACTCACTCCAATTCTGTCAGATAGTCCAGAAATTCTTGTTCTGCAATGGGAATAATGGTTTTGTAAAATTGTTTATCCCATGTCTTGTCACCGCTACACAGCATTACTGCTTGGCGTAGAGGATCAAAAGCAAAAAATACTCGAAAAGGTTTACCCAAAAAACAATCATCGAAGTATTCGACGGTAATGACTTTCCACACCACTTTCATTTCCGTTTCATATTACAAAGCAATAGCCTATAAGCAATATAGTGTCAAGAGTATATTTTATTATATCCAGAGCTGCCGCTTCTGTCGGCAAATAAGGAATCAGGGATCAAATCTTTATCTTGACATTTCATGGTTATTGAAAAAGCGCTAATCAGCATCTTAACGGAAATTCCTGACTATTTAACAATAAAGAACATAGTGCTTGATAATAATTGATATATATGTAATAGAGGCTTTAAGAACAGATGGTTATGGTTAACAGCCAGACCGCCCCGGTCTGGTCCCGCTCCATGCTGAACAACCAGACCGGGACGGTCTGGCTACAACCCTCAATCTCGGGGTATTCTTCTAATAT
>JBAXVB010000862.1:0-1814 GCA_037129415.1 Deltaproteobacteria bacterium | reverse complement strand
TCCTGATACCCGTCGCCGCAGGGATTCTCTATCCTTTTGAGTTCTTTCCGGCAATGCTACGGCAACTGCATCCCATTTTGGCAGCCCTGGCAATGGCCTTTAGCAGCATCTCGGTAGTTTCAAACAGTCTGCGGCTTTACCAAAGCAAGATTGAGTAAATTATGGGCTACCCATATAAGCCTGGACACTTTTAATATCAAGTACTTACTGGAGCAGTCCGTATTAGCTCATGTAGATAGTCGTCTTATATTGCCTAAACCATCCACAAACCGCCCGATGAAGATCAGGGTTTTTTCCAATGCTCCCTGATTCTCCTGTAAGATTTGAAACGCATTTTGGCCCATGGCCTTAGCACGTTCGGGATTTTTGAGCAGAGTCAGGGCCGCGTGAAACAGTTCGCTGGTGTCATGAACTACTTCGGCTCCGTCCAAGGCCAGCAAACGATTGCAGCTTTCCGCAACATCGCCAGTGTGGGGACCAAATAAAATCGGTTTTGCAAAAGCTGCGGGCTCCAGCGGATTATGGCCGCCGAAATTGATCAAGCTGCCTCCAACAAAGGACACAGTAGAAAGCGCGTACAGGACCCTGAGCTGGCCGATTGTATTCACAACGACCACATCCGGTGGATACAACGACGGTGAGCGCTCCATCTGTGTCAGCAGTTCCACTGTCAATCCAGTCGAAACCGCCAGGTTGCAAATCTCATTCGCCCGATCAATATCTCTGGGTGCAATGATAAGGTAAAGAGCCGGAATTTCGGTCTTCAACCGGGAAAAGGCCTTAAGGAGGATGGCTTCCTCGCCGTGGTGCGTGCTGCCGGCAACCAGACATTGCCTATGGGTCATTCCAAAAAGAATTAGCCGCAGATAACTGATTGTATTTTCAGAAGCCAGATCCGGGGGTGAGTCATATTTCAGGTTGCCGGCAATCGTCACCTTGTCAGCGGGAAGACCCAGACCCATAAACCGGCGGGCATCTTCCCCGCTCTGGGCGCAGACGAAAGAAAAACACCGAAATACGGGAGAAGTCCATCTTAAAAAGCACCGATATCCTGAATACGAACGGTCTGAAAGCCTGGCGTTTACCAGAATGACTGGAATAAAACGTCGTTTCATCTCAAACAAAAAATTGGGCCAGATGTCTGTTTCAACAATAACGACCAAGGCGGGATGAATCCTGTTAATCACTGAGCGGACGGAAAATATCAGGTCGAATGGAAAATAAAACACCGCATCCATATCCTTCTGGAGAATACGCGAAGCGGTTTCATATCCCGTAAGGGTTGAAGTTGAAAATGCAATCGGGTAGCCAGGATATTTCTGTTTGAGCGCTCTGGCAAGAGACACGGCAGATAAAACCTCCCCCACAGACAGGGCGTGAACCCACAGGGGCTGAAGGTCAAAAGAGGCTGCTTTCAGACTCTGCAGCCCGGGTGCAACTGCGATTCCTAGGCGCTGAAGTACGGTTTTCCGCCGTTTTCGGGAGACGATTGCTGAACAAATCAGCCAGGGAATCGCCAGAAAACTTCCGAACATCCATAACAGATTATATACCATGATCATCTGATTTTTTCCTGTCCATGTATTCCATTCCTGCTTTTCGACATGGTGTTCAGCACGGTTTTCCAAATATGCCCGATGCTGTAGTAACCAGTGTTAGTTCCCATCTTCCGTTACAACACGCGTATAGCAGGTTATACTTGAGACCGGATAGATTTGTGAAAATGAAAATTTCATATTGCACGATTTTATAAAATATCAGTATCATTCTTAAATTTCATCGAACGCTCTTGTGCCCGCTAATCACAACTAAAA
>JBAXVB010000861.1:0-1815 GCA_037129415.1 Deltaproteobacteria bacterium | reverse complement strand
CTGGATATTGTGGACAGATCGTTCGCTTCGAGATATCTATCTGTTAACATCAGATATGATGATGGAACACGATATTCTGCTGGTACATACAGGGTTGCTGACATCTCTGCGGAAATGTATCAGGAAGCGCTGATGCTTCCGTTTTTCAAAGGCTTTATGTTTCTGATGGCTGCGTTTGGGGTTGTGGATATTGCTTACAATCACCCCAAAAACGAACACTTTCAGAAAATAGATAGAGATTATCTCTCTACTTTTGATGGACTCCAATATGTCCGTTTAACTCCATTGGGGGCTTATATTGTCGGTCTGACAAAAAACTATGCCTTCAAGTGCGAGGTGGAGAGCGCCAACCTGGTGCTGGACGAAAAACGGCTACTAATCAATCTGGACGGAAAGGATCAGCTCAAGACCATGGTGCTGGGGCAGTTTGCGGATAAAATCAGCGAGAACTGCTACAAGGTAAGCTGTGGCTCGTTTCTAAAAGCTTGTGACACTCAGGAGGATATCAACGGCAAGATCGGGTTGTTCAGAAAACAAATGCCGGCAAAACTGCCCCGAATCTGGGAAGATTTTCTAAATGACATTCTGAACAAGATTGACCCGCTCATTCCTGAGCCTACCCTGTCGGTATTCCGGCTGAAGGAGCATCCGGAACTGATTGAATTGATGGCCAGGGACGAGATATTACAAAAATGTGTTCTGAAAGCCGAAGGCTATCATGTCCTCATTCCTGTCCAAAACCTGAATAAGGTCAAAAAAAGGCTTGAGGCATTTGGGTATTTCATCGATCAGCTCGAGTAAAATCAGGGAAGTTTCAGGGATGTCCCCCGTTGTTCCGGCCTTTCGACGATTATCGTAGGGGCGACCGGCCGGTCGCCCCTACTTCGGATATCATGAAACCGCACCCTTTATGAAACCTGAAATACTGTCATAAAGATCGCTATTTGAAATAATCTGGGGTCAAAAAAACTGGCAACAGTTTATCTTTTTCCAAAGGGTGTCATTGGCATTTATCTCTTCTTTCAGGCTGCGCGCTCAAAGCGAACTTCAACCTCAAGACCGAGAAGAGCTGTTGCGTGAAGTACAGCTCGGATGTGGCTTTGATGTTTGGGGTCAAGAAGTCTGCTGACAATCTTCTCGTTCACGCCGAGACGTATGGCAAGTTCCGTGCTGGACAGTCCTGCATCAAGCATGGCGTTGTTCAAGGCCGCTTTCGCGGAAAGAAGCGGATCAAGGGAAATAAAAGCATCACCGTGCGTATATGTGGATTCCGGTATGCGCTCACGACGCACGAGATAGCCCGCAATGGCTTCAGCAAGGCAATCCTCGGCTTCGGCAGTGGCTTCCTCCCGTGTCTTTCCGTCGGTGGCCGCGCCGGGAAGATCAAGAAACTTAACAAGATAAAAGCCAGCTTCGTCATATATGACATTACAGGGATATCGGTAGATACTCATCTTAAATCCTCCTTCGTTAGATCCAAATCGGCAAGCATTGATGCCAGAAGACCAGGGCCGATTTCTTTCTTACGGTCTTTAACTATGGTGTAAGGGCGACAGGCCGGTCGCCCCTACCACGAGGTAAAGAGTGGCATGGCTTCCCTTGCCACGAGAAGCATCCAATCTGCAAGAAAGCTCTCTTACTTTCGCCGCCGCCTTGATCTTTTTGATAAATTCAGCACAGTTCATAAAAACAATTTTTATGACATAAATGACCGATTGTCAAAACTAAAACTCATGTTATAATCAAAATTTATCAGTCTCAAGGTATCTTTCTTAAATTCGATCACCCCATATATGAAAATGATACTTCCCCCTT
>JBAXVB010000860.1:0-1819 GCA_037129415.1 Deltaproteobacteria bacterium | reverse complement strand
TTTGCGTAACGGCCATCTTGCGGATATATGCGATCATGGCCGGGCCGCCGAATGCTGTGCTGCCAAGCCTCAGGAAAGATCCGAACAGAGCTGCCAATGAGGGGGTTTGGCTCGCATCCCGGGTTGGATCAGCTTGCATGTTATGACGCACTTCTCAAAATAAGGTTTGAAGTGAAAACACCGTGGGTGCGCGGGCATCCCCGCCTGTTAATTGCGGATATGACACCTGTACTCCCGAGAATTTCAATTGAACGACCGCATCATAATTAATCTGTTATGATTCCGGTGAGTGCTTTCGCCATTTGATCCTTATCGCGAGCAGGCATCTTGGCAGTAGCTGTGTCTGGCAACATACTCATGATTCCACATTCAGCAGAACCATTCATCGTATTGTTGATAGGCCAGCTACTGCCGTATTCTCTTTATCTTTTTGAAGATGTAATTGCAATAAAAAACACATGCAATTTTATTTTTTTAACACATATGGGGGATCAAATCTCGTTCTGATAAATCGCCTTCACTTCTCCCGGCTGGACGCACAGGTATTTCAATGTCTGTTGTTGGGTACTGTGATTAAAGCATATCATCAGCGTTGGCAAATCAGCTCCAAATGTGACCCTCTGGTGATATCCCCAGGTTTTCCGGAGACTGTGTGATCCATAATTGCCTGTGAACATAGGTCAGATCAGCAGAGGGGGGGGGCCTCAGGCAAGGGTTTCGATTGTTGCGATCCCTACGGCGGCAGCTCCCAGGCATTGGGCCAACTCTTTTACGCGGTTTGTTATTTTATCCATAGTTAATCCCCTGCCTTTCTATCATTACGGATTTTCTCCTGATTTATTTTTGAAGATTTTGAGATTTATCGGGCACACCTTCAGACACTCATCACACGCCAGCCAGTAATCGTTACCTGCCGTGTTGATCACCCGTTCGATGTGTTTTAACCCATGTTCATCCTTTAATGCCAAAGGATAAATGGCATGTTTGATGGTATGGCCAAGGCAGGTCATTTTTGTAAAAGCGCCGGTCTCTTTAATGGCGCCCGGTGGGCAATGCGTAGTGCATTCTTTGCATTTCGGTGGGCACGGTGATTTGTCCCGCATAGCATCACCGGGTATGTCAGCACTGGTAACAACGCCTCCGAGGCGCAAGAGAGAACCGAATTCAGGGTGATATACCAGCCCGGTTTTTCCAAAAGCGCCCAAACCGGCTTTGACCGCAGCATGCTTTAATGAAAGAATGCCCCAAGGTTCCATGCTATGAAACACCAGGGGCGAATAACTTGGGATTGCAACCGCAACATAGGGACCCATCGTTTCAATATGATTGCAGAGGTTAAAACTGATCTCGTCAAGGAGTCTGTATACGGTATGGTAGGATCGATGCAGCAGGTGAAGGTTGTAATCCGGTGATGAAAAAATACCTTTAGATACCGGGATACCATACACAATGACTGTTTTTGCATTGTGGCAGACATTTTTTGGATGATGTTTTTCAGGCGCATCGTCAAACCGATCAACCGGTGCAAATCCAATGACTGACAATTTATCGCTTAGATACCGACTGATGGCTTCTTTTACATTCTTCATTACTTTCCTCCATAGTTAGGTCTCCTTTTCAAGACAAAACTTCACGATACTTTCCGCATGGATAGCTGTTGTGTTTAGAAAAGGAATTCCGAATTCGTCTTTGTTGAGTATTAAAGGCAGCTCGGTACAACCAAGAATCACGGCATCAATAGAATGCCTGTTTATCATTTTCTTTATGCTACCTCCGGTTAATGGTGAACCCACCCTTCACCGGAAAGTGAACCCATTAA
>JBAXVB010000086.1:0-13518 GCA_037129415.1 Deltaproteobacteria bacterium | reverse complement strand
TTGGTGAATTACCTGCTGTTATTGGATTCTCATACTTAGATCCACGGCCCTTGCCGAATGCGTCATGGCGCCGACCGAAATCAAATCAACACCGGTTCGCGCCAGAGCGGTTAAGTGCTTAAGGGTGACGCCGCCAGAGACTTCCACAATGGCTCGGTTCCGGATAGCGGAAACTGCCTCCCGAATTTGGGCGATATCCATATTGTCGAGCATAATGACATCCACCTTTGATTTAAGTGCATCAAGGATGCCAGCAAGGTTCGAGACCTCAACTTCAATCTTGATAAGATGCGAAATATGTTTTCTGGCTTCAGCGACCGCTTGCTGAATCCCGCCACAGGCGGCTATGTGATTGTCCTTTATCAGAACGCCGTCAAAAAGTCCCATCCTGTGGTTATGGGCTCCGCCCATACGCACTGCATACTTTTCAAGAACCCGCCATCCCGGTGTTGTTTTTCGGGTATCTACAAGCTTGACCCGGCTGTTCTTGAGGGCTTTTACATAAGTCCGCACTTGGGTGGCGATGCCGGACAGGTGCTGTAAAAAATTAAGAGCAGGCCGCTCTGCGGTCAAAAGCGCTCTAAGCCTGCCTTCCAAAGATAGCACCGTTTCCCCGCAGGCGATTTCCGCCCCGTCTTCATAAGCTGATTGAAAGTGGATCTTTGGATCGAGCCGCTGGAAAACCATTTTTGCAATATCCAGTCCGGCAAGAACCAGGTCTTCTTTAGCAACAATTATTCCCTGTCCCTGACTGTCGCAAGGAACCAGATAATCGGTGGTGATATCGCCTGCGCCTATATCTTCGGCGAGCGCCATATCAATTAATTGGTTAAGAAACTGTGTCATAGGAATGCCTTTATCTTATCCAGATTGTTTTGCAGGTGCTGCTGTTTGTCGGACAGTGTAGCGTGTTTGCCCTTGACTTTTTCAATGATATCTACAGGCGCCTTGCTTAGGAAATCGTCGTTATTCAATTTTTTGGAAACGCCATTCAACTCGTCGTCCAGCTTCTCTATTTCCTTTTCAAGACGCTGTATTTCTTTGGTTAAATCAAGAATACCTTCCAGTGGGACATATATGATGGCACCCTCGACGATGGTGGTTGCCGCCGACTTCGGTCTTTCTCCCAGCACGTCAACGGAAAGTCTCTCCAGCCTCGCAAGGTGAATGATGATATCTCCATGCTGGCGAATCGTGTCCGAGATTACAGAAAGGTCAGTTTGAATAAGTGCATTAAGCTTCAAGGACGGTGCAAGATTCATCTCTCCACGGATATTTCTGACGCCGGTAATTATGCTGATAATGATGGCCATTTGCTGCTCGGATTCAGGATTCACAAACTGGCCAAAGCCGGGGTCGCTGTCCTGGGGAAGCCTTGCATTCATAATGGAGCCCTGGGTTCCGGGCAGCTTATGCCAGATTTCTTCTGTCACAAAAGGGATGAACGGGTGAAGACTGATCAGGGTGTTTTTGAGAACCCGCCACAGCACCGCCCGCGTCTGTTCCAGGATTGCATCTCCTTCTTTACCGTACAAGGCTGGCTTAACGGCTTCAAGATACCAGTCGCAGAGTTCATGCCAGACAAACTGGTAGAGCAGGCCCGCCGCATCATTGAAATGATAGGCCTCAAGCGCCTCTCCAGCAGATTGGATCACGCTTTCGGACCGGGACAAAATCCATTGATTGGGAAGAGACAATGCTCCATCCGGAATGGTTGTTGAATCCAGATTGACGTGCATCAAGGCAAAGCGGGACGCATTCCAGAGCTTGTTTATGAAGTGCCGGTATCCCTCAACCCGCTTTTCAGACATCTTGACGTCCCTGCCCTGAGCGGCGAACGCCGCAAGGGTAAAACGAAAGGCGTCTGTGCCATACTGATCCATGATGATTAGCGGATCAATCACGTTGCCTTTGGACTTGCTCATTTTCTTGCCGGCTTCATCCCGAACCAGGGCGTGAACATAGACATCTTTAAAGGGAACATCACCCATGAAATGGATACCCATCATCATCATTCGGGCAACCCAGAAAAAAAGAATATCAAAGCCGGTTACCAGAACAGAAGTGGGATAAAAAGTTTTCAACAACGGAGTGTTTTCAGGCCAGCCCATTGTGGAAAACGGCCACAGCGCAGAGCTGAACCAGGTATCCAGAACGTCGGTTTCCTGAATCAACACCGAATGGCTGCATGAAGCGCAGGTATTTGGCGGCGTCAGGGATACGGTCATCTTTCCGCAGGCCTCACAGGTCCACGCCGGAATCTGATGTCCCCACCATATCTGCCTGGAAATGCACCAATCCCGGATATTGTTCAGCCATTCGTAATAATTTGCAGCCCAAACCTCAGGTATGATACGGGTTTGGCCATTTTGAACCGCAGCGATGGCTTTTTCAGCCAGCGGTTTTGCTTTAACAAACCACTGTCTGGATAAATTGGGTTCGACAACGGTTTTGCATCGATAGCAGTGGCCGACATTATGGGAATAGGGTTCAATTCCAACCAGGAGTCCCTGCTCCTGAAGCTTCTGAACAACGGCCTCCCGGCATTTGAAACGGTCCATCCCTTCGAATATGCCAGCGCCATCAGTCATGAGGCCATGATCGTCAATTACTTTGAGGCTGGGAAGGTTGTGGCGGTTTCCGATTTCAAAGTCATTCGGATCATGAGCTGGTGTCACTTTTAATGCGCCGGTTCCAAAGGACATTCCCACGAATGCATCCCTAATAATGGGGATACGGCGATCCGTGAGCGGCAGAAGGACAGTGTCGGAAGGCAGATTCTGATATCTTTCGTCTTCTGGATGAACGGCTACAGCAGTATCTCCGAAAAGGGTTTCCGGCCGGGTGGTGGCGATCACAATGCCATCGGAATTATCGGGAAAGGGATAACGTATCTGATAAAGATTTCCGGAAATCTCTTCATGCTCGACTTCAAGGTCAGACAGCGCCGTGTGGCAGCGATGACACCAGTTGATGATGTAGTCACCCTGATAAATCAGTCCTTGGTGATAAAGCTCAACAAAAACCTTTCTGACAGATAGAGACAGTCCTTCATCCATCGTAAAACGTTCCCGCTTCCAGTCGCAGGATGCGCCCAGTCGCTTGAGTTGATGAATGATGGCGCTTCCGGACTCTTTACGCCATGCCCACACCGCATCAATAAAATTCTCACGACCAAGTTGCTGCCGGCTTCGACCTTCACTTGCAAGTTTTTTTTCCACCACATTTTGAGTGGCGATTCCGGCATGATCAGTGCCGGGCATCCAGAGAACATTGTAGCCTTTCAAACGATGATACCGGCAGAGGATATCCTGAAGCGTCACATTCAGCGCATGTCCCATGTGAAGAACACCGGTGACATTGGGAGGGGGAATAACAATCGAATAGCCGGGACGGGAATCGCTTTCATTTGCAGCAAACAGTTGATGTTCTTCCCAGAAAGCATACCAGCGTTTTTCAACATTCTGAGGTTCGTATCCTTTATCAGGCTGATCCATAAGCATTACTTACTCCTAAGAAACAATGGGTATTACGGGGTTTTCATAAACAATCATGGTGCAGACTGACCCGATGCCAGGTAATCCAAAATGATTTTTTTTAGATTTTCAATCTCTTTTGTAACCGTCGTTGTTACGACTTCATCCAGAATATGTCCAATCCTTTCTGCAAAAAGATTTCGAATTACCCTTTCCATAACGGCCTCTATCTGATCCATTGGCTGAAACGCCATCATGTCTTCATATATGGCAGCATCTTTTTCGGTTGATAACGTACTCGTCTGTGCAGGTTCAACAGATGGACCCAGCGATTCAACGAATTCGTTATCAAGAGTTAATGGAACAATATCCTGTAATAAAATTAAATCGTTGTCTGTATCAAAATCCTTGTTTTCTGCAAGATAGTTAACATTTTCTAAATCATTACTCTGAAGAAAGTCAACAGTATCAGTATCTTCGACTGGTACTTTCGGTTCAAGCAGAAAAGGATCGAAAAGCTGATCAAAACTCAGATTTAGCGTTTCTGCATCTGTTCCAGAAAGATACGGCAGGTGTTCTGGTTTGTGATCTGGTTTGTTATCTGGTTCTTCGAGAACATCGCAAAGATCAATAAAATCAGTTTTATCATTTTCTGAATCAGGAAACTTTATAATTTCCTGGATGTCAGAACGATCATCAAGCTCATAGAGTTCGATTATATCATCATCTGATGGGGGTATTTCATCTGTGAGAAGGATGATGTCATTGTCATCCGTGAGAAGATTCTCGCCGGATAAAAGTGGCGTGGGTACCGGGTGCGACATGGTAGCTCCTTTGTTTGAATCAAAAAAAATCCAAAATAATCCTAATGGACAACAGCTCTCCGAGAGCATCATTACGGATGATCCAACAGGAAGAGTCGCTATCATAAGGGCCGGCGTGTGTCAATATATTTACCTTGAATTACAAGAGTAAATCGCCTCCTGATGTCCTTTGAATTTTTTTTTGTGTTTGCATACCTGGCTCGTCATTCAAATGAATAACTCACTTTGAGATAAAAGGGTTGAATTTTTGTTGAAGTTGTGAGAAATAAGACTATGGAAGAATAATGAGGGGAGGTGATCGGTTGGGAAGTGTCATTAAAAAAAGAAGAAAGAAAATGAGAAAGCATAAACATAAAAAGCTTTTGGCCCGTACACGCCACCAGAGAAGGAAAGGTAAATAATATGCCTGGAATCTTTTCTGTACAAAGAAAAAGCACTTTCGCTTAACGGATTTTACCGTTCGTTGCGTCAGTGCTTTTCTTTTTCCAGCTCGACAATGCTGGTAATCCGTTAACTGGGCATTCAGGTATTGCTGTAAAGTCTTTAATTGTATCCTTTAAGATATTTCAGGAATTCAGCACTGGTTGAAAGCACAACCGAACTGTTATCGCCCAAAGTTTCATTATAAACCTCAAGGGATTTGATAAACGAATAGAATTCCGGGTCAACGCCGTATGCTTGAGCATAGAGTTTTGTGGCTTCGGCATCGGCTTTGCCCTTAATTTCCTGAGCGGTCCGGTATGCCTCGGAGGTAATGCGTTTTAAATCCCTTTCCTTTTCGCCCATAATTTTGGCGGCCTCTCCCTTTCCTTCCGACCGAAACTTCTCTGCTATCTGCTTACGTTCGGCGATCATTCGGCCATACACGGATTCCCGGACCTGTTCCACATAGTTGATGCGTTTGATTTTGACATCCACCAGCTCAATACCAAAAGGAGACAATTTGGGTTGCGCTTGTTCCAGAATTCCCTGGGTGATTTTATCCCTTCCCGCAACAATCTGTTCCATCTGTTCTTTTTGAATATCTTCCAGACCGATTTCAAATGTATCCAGCTCCCGGTTGCTCCGCCTGACCGCCTCAATTAGGCTGTAGGACGTAATAAAATTGCGGGTTGCCGGGTCAATGATGTCATCCAGCCGTCCCTGGGCGCTGACCGTATTGTTGACGGTCTGAAAGAATTTGACAGGATCTACGATTTTCCAGCGGGCAAAAACATCCACCCATATATAGGTTTTATCCAATGTAGGAATCTGACCGGGATCACCGTCCCACAGGAGAAGATTTTTCGGAAAATATGTGGCTTCCTGGATAAAAGGAACCTTGAAATACAGCCCTGGAGCCTGCTTGGGAATGTCAACCACGCGGCCCCACTGGGTGACCACAACCTGTTCGGTTTCATTGACAATGTATGCTGATGTATAAGCAATCAAAACGGCGATGCCGGCAGCTATGATTAACGAAATTTTTGAATTCATTTTGAGGCCCCTCTGTTTTTTCCGAGGTTAAGAAGAGGAAGAAGATTGCTTTGATCTGAGTCAACAATATATTTTTCACCGATTTTTGGGAAAATACTGCTCATCATTTCCAGATAAAGACGACGTTTGGTGATATCCTTGGCTTTTGCGTATTCAGCATAAAGAGCGCTAAATCTTGAGGCATCCCCTTTTGCACGGTTGATGCGATCCAGGGCGAATCCCTCGGCGGCCTTGATGGTCCGGTCCGCCTCCCCGCGTGCTGTAGGAATGGCCTTGTTGTAGTCTTCCTTGGCTTGATAAATCATTTTCTCTTTTTCCTGAACCGCCTGGTTGACTTCATTAAATGAAGGCTGAACCGGATCAGGAACATTGGTTTTTTTCATTTCGATGGTGACAACGTTAATGCCTGATTCGGCGTTATCCAGTTCACTTTGAAGGATGTTCCTGGCTTCAATCGCAATTTCTTCCCGCTTGCTGATTACCTCGTTCACACTGCGGTCTCCAACGACAAGGCGCATGGCGGCTTCCGACATATCCAGCAGCAGACGGCGGATGTCCTTGACCTTGAACAGAAAATTGTAAGGATCCTTGATGCGGTATTGCACAATCCATGGAACCAGCGCCACATTCAAATCACCGGTCAACATCAACGTAACGCCGGCATCTTCGTTGTTTGCAGAAATTTTTCGCTGATCTCCTTCACGATTAGTGCTGAAACCGAATTCCTCTTTGTAAATGCGGCGGACTTTAACCTTGGTTACTTTTTCAATGCCGGTAGGCAGCTTGAAGTTCAAACCGGGTTGGGTCGTCCTCACATATTCGCCAAAGCGCTGCACCACGCCTACCTCATCCACATCTACGGTATAAAACATGGAAACTCCCAAAAACAATACAGCAGCCAGAACAATCACAATCGGACCACCGCCAGGGAGTTTGATATTTTTCAATTTGTCGGCAATTTCATCAAATTGCGGCATATTGGGGCCGCTTTTGCTCTGCTGCTGTTCTTTTAATTTTTCCCAGTCCCAGCTCATAGATATTTCCACCGTAAAGTTAATAACAGGAGGTTATTGATTATTTTACTTCATTTAAGTTACATGGCGTTTCAAGTCAAGAAATAGAGAGGTCAGAGGTTTTTTTTCAGGGTGTCCAGTTGTATTCGCGCATCTTTCACAGCAGATTCCTGTTCGTATCCCTGAGCTTTTTTTGTGGCCAATTCAATGAATTCATAGCCTTTTGTAAAATCTCCCATTCTGCCATAAGCCAAGCCCAGCCCAGTGTAAGCCGGAGCATATTCCGGATTCAGTTCAGTAGCTCGAGAAAATTCCAAAACGGCGGCATCAATTTTACTGATTTGTAAAAATTTCATCCCGTTGTCCACATGCCGGGAAGGGGTATCAAGCGCCGTCTGGTGATAAGCTATGATAGGGCCACAGGCAGCAGTAAAGAAAAAAACACAGGCAATCGAACAGATCAGGTTCGTCCAATCTGCATGATGGTCTGCATGATGGTCTGCATAACGATTTTTCTTTATTGAGACAGAAGGTTTGGAATTATTGAACATATCGCTTGCTGTTTTATTAAGATTTCGTTTTTTTCAATGAAACTGTGTTGGTTATAAACAAAGGATGGCTGGAAGTCAATATCCTAAAAGCTAAACACGGCCGCCACTCCATCTTAACTTGGCTTTTACCAAATCAAAATAACGTTGACCAGGGAGTTTGATCATCAGCACCGGATAGGGGCTTTTCTGTATCCTGATCGTGTCGTTGTTGTGGAGTTCAATGCCGGACTGGCCATCAAATGTTACCAGCACATCCGAAGCCTCTTTCTCAAGGACGATGGTGATAACAACCGAATCCGGGATTATCAGGGGTCGGATGGTCAGGGTAAACGGGCAGATGGGAGTCAGAATGATGCCTGGAACAGTAGGATGAACGATAGGCCCACCGGCCGCAAGGGAATATGCAGTTGAGCCTGTGGGGGTGGCTACAATGAGGCCATCAGCCCTGTATGTGGTTAAATAATGGTTGTCCAGAAGGGTTTTAATGCTGGCAAGACGCGCCAGTGCGCCTTTGTTGATGACCAGATCATTAAGAACGGTTTCGGAGGCGATTAGCCGGTCCTCCCGAAGGATATCTGCCCGGAGACGCATTCGGGGGCTGGTTGTAAAATCCTGATGAATAATGGCCGTGACCGCCTCAAACAGATTGTCTTCGGAGATTTCAGCCAGAAAGCCAACTTCACCGAATTTTACCCCCGAAACAGGTATGGGGGCATCGCCTATCCACCGGACAGCGCTTAAAAATGTTCCGTCACCTCCCAATACCAGAACACAGAGCAGGTCGTTCGGCGCATGAGATGATCGGGAATCGGAAACAGCGCTATTAGGAGAAAACATCTCTTTTCTGAAGACTTCGATATCCCTGGATTTCAGCCAGATTTCAAGTTCGTTGGCCTTCTGAATGGCCATAAGATCATTTTTTACGACCAGCCCAATACGTTTCACAAATTTAATGGCCTCTGAGTTGATTCACCTAAAATATCCATCATAATTATCTTTGGATGTTAAAGAATTTCAGCACAAAAAGCAAATTCTTTTGTCTTGACTCATTCTGACGGTTTTTATATTAAGGAGGAAGTTCAATCAAAGTAATATATACCACAATAATTGAAGAGGAGAACAGGGGTTATGAAAAAGATTTCCATGAATAAGCAGCTCACTACCGCCATCGTTGCAATGCTGATGGTACTGACGTTTATAGGGTCCGGCATTGCAGCCGATACCATTAAGATCGGTGTTGCCGGCGCTCACAGCGGAGACTTGGCCTCTTATGGACTGCCGATTGTCAAGGCAGCCAAGCTGGTGGTCGAGGATGTGAACGCCAAGGGCGGAATCCTGGGCAAACAGGTTGAAGTCATTGCAGAAGATGATGTATGCAAACCGGAAGTCGCCACAAATACGGCGACCAAGCTGGCGACTGCTGGCGTAACGGTGGTTGTGGGCCATGTTTGCAGCGGTGCGACAAAAGCGGCTCTGGATATTTATAAAGAGTCCAAAATCGTTACAATGTCCGGTTCTGCAACGAATCCGGACCTCACCCAAAGCGGAAAATATCCCAACTTTTTCCGTACCATCGCCTCCGATGATGCCCAGGCCAAACTGGAAGTCGATTTTGCCCTGGACACCCTGAAACTCAAAAAAATTGCCGTGCTTCATGACAAGGGTGATTATGGAAAAGGTCTTGCTGAATTTGCAAAAACATTCATTGAAAAATCCGGAAAAGGCGAGGTTGTTCTTTTCGAAGGGGTAACTCCCGGAGCTGTGGATTATTCATCGGTTGTCAACAAGGTTAAGAAATCGGGTGCAGAAGCGATTATTTTCGGCGGATATCATCCTGAAGCCTCAAAAATTGTCAGTGAGATGCGAAAAAGCAAGATGAAAACTGTTTTTATTTCTGACGACGGTGTTAAAGATGAAACTTTTATCAAGGTTGCCGGGAAATATGCAGAAGGTGTCTATGCAACCGGCCCCATGGACACTTCAACCAACCCGATGGACAAGCTTGTAAAAGAAGCCTATAAAAAAGCCTACGGCGAAGATGTGGGAGTGTTTTCCATCAACGGATATGCAGCCACTCAGGCGCTTTTAAACGCCATTCAGAAAGCCGGATCTACCGATTACGATGCTATTGTCAAGGCGCTGCGGACCGAATATGTTGATACGCCGCTCGGAAAAATCAAATTTGACGATCGCGGTGATGCCATTGGCGTTGGATTCTCGGTTTATCAGGTTAAGAACGGCAAATATGTTGAGTTCAAGAAATAACCATCAGAATTGTTGAATATCTCAGGGGACATGTATGGCCAATACCTGCCCCCTGTTTTTTACCCGAGTCCAGGTGAATGGTTTTCGATGCCGGTTGAACAGGGAGCAGACTGAATATCAATGGAATATTTCTTTGAGCTTTTTCTGGGTGGCCTGACACGAGGCAGTATTTACGCGCTGATCGCCCTTGGATATACCATGGTCTATGGAATCATCGAACTCATAAATTTCGCCCACGGTGAAATCTACATGATCGGTGCTTTCACGGCGCTGATTGTAGCCAGCGTACTGACGGTTATGGGATTGAATCAATTTGCGATTTTGGTTCTGGCCTCGATTGCGGCCGCTGTGTATGCCGCTGCTTACGGATATACGGTTGAAAAAATCGCCTATAAACCCCTTCGCCATGCTCCGCGTCTCTCTCCCCTTATCAGCGCCATCGGGATGTCCATTTTTCTTCAAAACTATGTTCTTCTTGCCCAGACATCTGATTTTCTGCCGTTTCCCAGCCTGATTCCTGATTTTGAATTCTGGGAACCCTATTCCCATATTATGCGATCCACTCAACTTGTTATTCTGATTACAACAACGGTTATCATGGTGTTGCTGACACTGCTTATCAAATACACCAGAATCGGAAAGGCCATGCGAGCAACTGCCCAGGATCGAAGCATGGCCATGCTGGTCGGCGTCAATGTCAATCAGGTTATTTCCATGACTTTTGTCATCGGTTCCTCCCTGGCGGCGGTTGGCGGTGTATTGATTGCGTCCCACATCGGACAGATTAATTTTTTCATTGGATTTATTGCGGGAATCAAGGCATTTACCGCCGCGGTTCTGGGGGGCGTCGGAAGCATTCCCGGCGCGGTGCTGGGCAGTCTGATTCTTGGCCTGACTGAAAGTTTTGCAACCGGCTATGTATCCAGCGATTATGAAGATGTTTTCGCGTTTGCGCTTTTGGTTTTAATTCTGATTTTCAGACCAGCGGGACTCCTGGGAAGATCGACCACACAAAAAGTATAGGATCACGGAGTTGATGTGTTTTAATTTCTGTTTTAATTCCTGAATCGCTCAATCTATCATAAATTATGCCAACTTTATCTGAAATAAAAAAATCGTTTCTGGTGTCTCTCTGGTTCATGTTCCTGACCTTTCCGATCATGGTCATTCGTGTCAATACCACAGAAAAGCTGGTGTTGTGGCGATGGGAAAACATGTTTTATATCGGCATCGGAAGCTTTCTGCTTTCTTTTGTCTGGCGGTATTTGCTCTGGCGAAAAGAAACCGGGAAAAAAGATACTGAATCGGACGGCACAGAAGCACCATCGTTTTTCCAGCGGGTCCTGTCAGATCGCAGATACGCCGTTCCTGCTTTTGTCGCCGGCATAGGTTTTGTGGTGATCTTTCCTTTTGTGATGAATACCTACCAGACCAATATCATGATTACGGCTCTAATGTATGTCGTGCTGGGGTTGGGACTGAATATCGTTGTCGGGCTTGCCGGCCTTCTGGATCTGGGATATGTCGCCTTTTATGCAGTCGGAGCTTATACCTATGCCCTTTTGAATCACCATTTCGGGCTGGGGTTTTGGATCGTACTGCCGATGGGTGCTTTCATGGGGGCTTTTTTCGGTCTTCTTCTTGGCTTTCCGGTATTGCGCCTGCGGGGGGATTACCTGGCCATTGTCACTTTGGGTTTTGGTGAAATCATTCGTCTGATACTTGAAAACTGGAATGAATTTTCATTTGGTCCAAGCGGTATCGCCCAAATTTCCAGGCCATCTTTGTTCGGCATTCAACTGTCTCTTTCCAGTTCCATTGTTTATCTGTATTTTGTGATGATTGGCATGGTAATGTTCACTATTTTCGTTGTCAATCGGTTGCAGAATTCCAGAATCGGACGTGCGTGGATAGCCTTAAGAGAAGACGAAGTAGCCTGCCAGGCCATGGGAATCGACAAAACCCGGACTAAACTGACAGCTTTCGCCCTTGGTGCCACTTGGGCCGGAATGGTTGGAGTGATCTTCGCCGCCAAAACAACGTTTATCAATCCCGCCAGTTTCACATTTCTGGAATCGGCGATGATTCTCGCCATTGTCGTTCTGGGGGGAATGGGTTCCATTGTAGGCGTTGCCATTGCAGCCCTGGTACTGATTCTTCTTCCCGAATACCTCCGGGCGTTTTCCGAATTCCGAATGCTGATATTTGGGGCCATCATGGTTCTGATGATGGTTTTTCGTCCACAGGGAATCGTCGCCAATGTTCGCCGAAGTTATAAGTTCCAGCCCGGTGAACATCCATGATTTTAAAAAGTTTTAGGTCTTAGGTATTAAGTTGGAATAAACACCACCTGGTACTTGGCTTTAGCGGATGCCCCCTAACTATGGAAACCATACTTGAAGTAAACAACCTGACGATGGATTTTGGCGGACTTCGCGCTCTGGATAATCTGAACATAGATATTCGAAAGGGTGAAATTGTCGCTCTGATTGGCCCCAACGGGGCAGGCAAAACCACTTTTTTCAACTGCATTACCGGCATTTACTCGCCAACCAGCGGGGACATCATGATTTCATCCCCCAAGGCCTCAGGCGCTCAAAAACGCGAGCGCATCAACGGATTAAAACCCAATCAGGTAACCGAAAAAGGCATGGCCCGCACGTTTCAGAACATCCGTCTGTTTCCGAGCATGACAGTTCTGGAAAATGTGATGATCGGCAGACATTGCCGAACCCATTCAGGGGTAGCCGGGGCCATATTCCGCAACCGGGCGATGGTCAGGGAAGAGCAGTCTGTTGTGGATGACAGCTACCGGATTCTTGAAAAAATAGGGCTTGCCAGATATGTCAATGATCAGGCCAAAAATCTTCCCTACGGAGCGCAGCGGCGACTTGAAATCGCCAGGGCTTTGGCCACGGAACCTTTCCTGATTCTTCTGGATGAGCCGGCTGCAGGCATGAATCCCCAGGAGACACTTGAACTGGATGCTCTGATAACGAGGATCAGGGATGAGGAGGGGATTTCCATTCTGTTGATTGAACATGACATGAAACTCGTCATGAGTCTGTCTGATCGGATTTTTGTAATGGATTATGGAAAGAAGATCGCACAGGGAACCCCTGAAGAGATCCGCAATAATCCAGTGGTGATCAAGGCGTATCTTGGAGAAGAAATAGATGCTTAGGGTAAATGGTGTTTCAACATATTACGGCAATATTCAGGCCCTGAAAAACATCAGCATGGAGGTTGCCGAAGGAGAAATCATCACCCTGATCGGTGCAAATGGCGCTGGCAAAACCACCACTTTGATGTCCATTTCCGGACTCGTTCCACCAAGGCATGGAGAAATCGTTTTCAGGGGAAAGCCAATTCAAGGAATGGCTCCAGAAAAGATTGTCGTTCTGGGAATCAGCCAGGTTCCGGAAGGCCGCAGAATATTTCCCTATCTGACGGTTGCGGAAAACCTTGATATGGGCGCTTTTCTACGAAAAGATAAGGACAATATTCGAAAAGACCACTCATATATCTGGGATTTGTTCCCGATCCTTTCTAAAAGAAGGCATCAGGCAGGTGGAACGCTCAGTGGCGGCGAGCAGCAGATGCTGGCCATATCACGAGCGCTTATGGCCAGACCGAAGCTGCTTCTGCTGGATGAACCATCTCTGGGGCTTGCGCCCCTGATTGTTCGCCAGATTTTTGAAATTATCAAGAAAATCAATGCCGAGAACAACACCACCATTTTTTTGGTGGAGCAAAATGCCAACCTTGCCCTTAAAGTGGCTCACAGGGGCTATGTCATGGAAAACGGCGCCATCACAATGTCCGATTCCGCCTCGAATCTTCTGAGCAATGAAGCCGTCAAGAAAGCCTATCTGGGGCTGTAGAAAAGCCATATTTTTCAAGTGTACTGATG
>JBAXVB010000859.1:0-1822 GCA_037129415.1 Deltaproteobacteria bacterium | reverse complement strand
TGCGGGAAAGGGACATGAATGAGTCCAGATGCTCTGGCTTTATGGCAAGAGTCATGCGTTCCTGGGATTCGGAAATCCATATTTCCCACTGATCCAGCCCCTCGTATTTCAGCGTGACTTTATCGAGTTGAATGGAGCATCCGTTTGAAAACAGAGCGGATTCACCTATGGAGGATGAAAGCCCGCCGCCCCCATTATCCGTGATGAACTGAATCAAACCAGAGTCCCTGGCTTCCAGAATAAAATCATGCATTTTTTTCTGGGTGTAGGGATCACCGATCTGAACGTGACCGGCCGGCGTATGCTCTGAAAAGACTTCCGAAGATGCCGTGACACCATGAATTCCATCCTTGCCCACCTTGCCGCCGCATATAATGATCAGATCGCCTACCGATGTTTTTTTGTTCTCTGCGGGATGCCCGTCAATTTTGGCAGGCATGATGCCAAGAGCGGTGACAAAAACCAGACATTTGCCCATATACCCTGGATGAAACAAGGTCTGGCCGAAGGTGGTGGGAATGCCGCTCTTGTTACCACCGTCCCGGACTCCTTCTATGATGCCATCCAGAAGCCTTCTGGGATGAAGCCGGGGTTTGAGGTTCCCCGAATAATCCCTGGCTCCCACGCAGAAACCGTAGCTTCCCATGATAAGTCGGGCGCCTTTACCGGTGCCAAGCGGATCACGGTAAACTCCCACAATTCCGGTGATGGCGCCGCCATAAGCTTCCATGTTGGAGGGCGAGTTATGCGTCTCTCCTGTTATGACATAGTAATGGTCATCATCAAAACGGGCGGCTCCAGCATTGTCCCACAGGACAGATATCACCCAGGGTTTCTGAGCTTTAAGCGCCAGGGTCGGGGCTTCAATGCAGGTCTTGAACAGGTTGTTAACGGTAACTTTGTCTCCAGTGTCAAGGTTATGATAGCGAAAAATGCCTCTGAAAGTATTGTGATTGCAATGGTCGCTTCTGGCTTGGGAAAGATATTCCAGCTCAATGTCGGTTGGATCGGAAAGCCCCCATTTCGCACGATCCTGGTGGACCGACGGTTTGAAAAAATACTGGCGAATGATGGGAATATCATTGGGGTTCAAGGCCAGATTACGGGCCAAACTAACAGCCTCCAGGCTCCGGTCGCTATCCACTGGAATGGCGGTGACAGCCGGGATGTGGTTAAGCTGGACTTTGGGGATCATCATGCCTATGGCGATGTCCGGATTCCAATTGAATTTCGAGTAAATCCGCCACTGCTGGATAATGTCATTCGCCAGAAGCTCTCTGGCAAGGGTGTCCGCCTGAACATCCGTCATATCCATGGCCTTAAAGCAGTACCGTTTCGAGGTGTAGATAGCCTCGCCAGGGTTAAGCTTTATGCCAAGAACATCTTCAACCGCCTCAACTGCTGTGCTGCCCGCATTGTCTTTGACACCGGGCCTGAAACCCACCCAGATGGTCCAGTCGAAATCAAGGGGAAGGGGGGTAAAAGCGGAAACCTGAGTCACAGGATTGGTAAATATCTCGGTCTGAACCTTGATGAGTTGATCTGGTGTCAACGCCGCATCTATCGTAATCACCTGAATGGTCCGAACGGCATCTATGTTAATGCCGAAATAGTGCAGTGTCTTGTTGCGAATTCCATGACCTTCGGCGTCAAACAAGCCGGGTTTAAGCGTGATCTCAAGTCGGTGGGGCATGCCAAAAACCTCTAAATTGTTATCTTGCAGAAAATAATAGATTGATATCCTGGAATATTCTGGGGAATATTCTAGTGATATCTTATTGTTCGCCCAATCAGCGATGCAGTTCCAGGAATTTCGACAGAG
>JBAXVB010000858.1:0-1827 GCA_037129415.1 Deltaproteobacteria bacterium | reverse complement strand
ATTGTTGAGTTTCAAAGTGGTTAACCATACAAAACAGCGATGAGCCGTTTATAGGTAAAAAGATACGAAAAGGAAGGAAAATATGGCTAAAATAGGTAGAAATGAATTATGCTTTTGTGGGAGTGGGAAAAAATATAAGAAATGTTGTTTAAATAAAAACCAATCAGATTCGCACTCGGTCAAAAATCGTGATGAACTCGATTTATTAATGGAAAAAGGTCAGTCGCTTCTTCAAGAAAATGAAACTGCAAAGGCATGCGATACTTGGCTGAAGTTATGGGATAATTTAAAAAGTAGATTCAAACCTGAATTCAGGGACGTTAGCCAAGCTGAAACAATTTTCTCTGGATGCGAACTAATTTATAATTGGTGCCAGGATCTTGAAATGGAACTTGGAAATGCAGGAACTGAAAATACGATCTATTATCAGAAAAGAATAGCATATTGTGAAGAATTTTGTTTACTCTTTCCAGACTCAAATGAGTCAATAATGCATAATATGAAAAGAGCAATCGCTGTGTCCCATTTTGCACTTGGAAATTTTGATGAAGGAAATAAATCTTTTGAGAAACTGGTTGAGCTATACCCCGGTAATATATGGAGCTATATTGCTTGGGGAGATATGTATCTTTGGCCAATGAATAAAAAATATAACCCGGATTACGAACGAGCTGAGCAAATCTATAAAATGGCTTTAAAGATGAATATTGAAGGTAAAAAAGATTTGATTGATAGGCTTAATGAATTAGAGAAAAAAAGAGCGCAAAATGCATAAGAATGCGAATGGCGAATTGGGTCAATCCGCTATGGTTTTCTTTATTTCACATCCATACAAAAGAGCGATGAGCCAGGTAATTTTAAATGACTAAAAATAAGAAAAAGCTAACTATACACGACCAAATTTTGTACAAAATTATATAATGCCTCCACCTTGGCCAGCCGGTTTAAAATTGCCCCCAAAACCGCCCAGCGCAACATAGTTTTTATGCAGGACCGGTTAGCAGCCCCCCGGGAATACAATGCCGCCCGCCGGGGCTCGAAAATGAAATCCGGGACGAAATTCAGAAAAAGACATCCCTGTATGCGCCATAGGCCAATCCGATTACCTCTTCCGCTGGCAAATCTTTTTTGGACATGGAACATCCGATGTCCTACCAGGTATGCTATGGTATCTGTCATCCACCCGTAAAAGGCGTTTACGAGCCGGAACATTTCAAATCGGGCAGGCATTTTTCCAGATAAAAGGAGGTTTCCCATGAAATATGGTCTTAAGACATTTGGTCAAAATTTTCAGTTTTCAGAAACCGCCAGCGGTTTGCTGGACCTTGAAATTGGCTACAGCCTGGCGCCAGATATCATCCAGCCCTTTCAGTTTGAAGAAATCGGCCGCCAGGCTGTGCTGGAAATGCAGGGTGCGCCGTCCACACTGTTGTCCCGCGCCCACCATTATCGGTTTCTGGTCAAGGCTGCCAGAATTCTTTCTTATTATCAGGTTGGGGCAACGTTTAAATCAGCGATCTGGATTAATTTTGACTTTATCAACGATTTAAGCTACCTGACCCTTCTGGGTGGTATGATAGGCCAGCAGTCCAGTCAGGAGCTGTTTTTCGAGTTTGCACTTGGCGTTTATGGCGATCGTAATATCTCCAAAACCAACACGGCCCGGCTCATTGGCGGAATGCCGGTGGATATGGATCAGGCTGCCCGGCAGTGGTATAGCCAATCCGATTCTTTTTCAACGCGGGTCATTGGATTTGGGTACCGAAAAGATCGGTTCACCAGGCCCAATCCAGATATCGACAATCTGACTCTTGCAGTTGATGATCC
>JBAXVB010000857.1:0-1829 GCA_037129415.1 Deltaproteobacteria bacterium | reverse complement strand
ACGATTTGATTTTGCAATCTGCAGCGCTGAATATGAAAAAATAAGCGCAAAACATGATGTGAAGATAATAGATATTTTGAAGAGAAATCGTGTGATCACCCCAACGAATTCGTAGGTTGAAGCCTGGCTTGATCCGGTTTTCAGGGTTGAATCTTCCACGATAACAGGACTGCTCTCTTTATTTTTAAAAAAGGAAGTTAAATCATCGCCTGAAAGTGGTTTCTGCGCACGAGGCAATGCTTTGTCCAATGGCTTAAGCGGTTCTGAATCAATGACCTGCTTTTCGGAAGTCTGGCCAAGTCCGTATCCAGATTGCTGAGAAGGATTTGTGGGAATTATAACAGACACTGGCTGGGGAACCGGGCTGGTCGGCTTAACCTCGACGTCCTTTGTCTTTGGCTCTTGAGAAGGGTTTGGTATTTTCTGCAGATGCTGTGTGGATATCCAACCATCAGTCTGATGACCATTTTTCTCATAAACAACATATGCCCATCTTGGGGTTTCATTGTGGATAAGAATCCGGTCTCCTTTTGTTAACAGCATGATGCTTTTGCTTTTTATATCAGGTGTTTCCCTTAAATTGATGTTTGCGGTCAGTTCCGCCGGAATAGGTTGATAAGACATGCTCACACCCGGAAAACACATAATCCATAGTCCCGACACTACTGCCAGATTCATCAGATAGCGAAAAAGCGAATTCATAAGTGATTGTCTCCATTTCAACAGGTTCAAAGAAATGTTCCCAGATGGTATAGTTACAAGCAAATAAAGTGCCAAGACATTATTTGGCAATATCATAAGGATGGAGCTTAATGCAGATATTGGACATGCGGTTTAACGCCGGTACAAAGCCATCAATATTCAGATTTTGAAAGTTCATCCGATTCGTTGGGATCTGTTTTCCCAACTGAGACTTCCGTAGGCAGCGTTCCTTCCTTGAAGCATTCAAACAAAACATTTTGCGTGTCAGGACCTGCCAGCCGGCCGGTGGCGGCATCAGTTTTAGCAAAAACGATTCCTTCGGGGACCGAAAATATCTGGACAGGCTTATTGGCGAGCGCCCGCTTCATAAAACCTACCCAGACCGGGCAAGCTGCTGCTCCGCCGGTCTCACCCTTTCCCAGCGATCCTTCTTCGTCAAACCCGACCCAGACTCCGGTAATGTATTCCGGAGTATATCCCACAAACCAGGCATCGTTAAGATTGTTGGTTGTGCCGGTTTTTCCGGCTGCAGGGCGGTTCAGCTCTCTGGCCTTTCGACCCGTTCCATTTTTGACAACGCTTTCCAGGAGGCTGGTCATGATAAATGCCGTACTTTTTTCAATAACCTGTGCTTTGTCCGGAATGGTTTCTTCAAGAACACCGCCATTCTGATCCTCGATTTTGGTTATGAATATTGGCTGGATTAAATTTCCGGCATTGTCAAAGACAGAATAGGCCCGGACCAGTTCCAGAAGGGAAACACCGGAGGAACCCAGAGCTATGGAGAGATTGCGCTCCAGGGTGGATGTTATGCCCAGTTTCCTGGCATAGCCTATGGCGTAATCCACGCCGATATCCTGAAGAATTTTCACAGTCACCACGTTCACAGATTTTTCAAGAGCGTTTCGCAGAAGGATTTGCCCGGAATATTTTCTGTCATAATTCTGAGGTTTCCATGCCGAATCGCCTTCATCACTTTGAAACGCGATGGGAGAGTCGATCATCATCGTCGCAGGGGTGTATCCCTTATCAATGGCGGCGGCATAGACGATGGGCTTAAAAGATGATCCGGGCTGCCGCCTGGACTGGATCGCGCGGTTGAACTGGCTGTCTCTGAAATCCCGGCC
>JBAXVB010000856.1:0-1834 GCA_037129415.1 Deltaproteobacteria bacterium | reverse complement strand
GGGTATTCTGCCGGACAGCCTTCATCCGGGTACTCTGAAGAGTGGAATACAAATCGCGACTAGCACTACGCAATTTCATCCCTGCAGCATAAGAATAAAAATTGGGGACGGCAATGGCGGATACGATAGCCATAATCGCAATAACCACCATCATCTCAACCAGTGTAAACCCCTTATCTCTTCGCATATTCAATAAATCCATCAATCCGCCAATTCAAAAGCAGTCATATTCAACATTTTTGCCGAAAAATGAATCCAACACCAAATAAACCCGCTTACGGCTATGAACACACAAGCAATTCGCATACCGAAATATGCTTTAAAAGACGATTATATCAGCAATACGCTGGAAAGCAACTATAATGATATTGAAAAAACTTGTTCCCAAAATCGCACTGTAACCGCATTTATCTGCTGATTGTGTGTAATGATTCTTCGTCTGGATTAAGCGATTTTCCCTAAAACACCGGAAGCAAAACAGGAGTCATCAACAAAAATTGTAACATTTCAAACGATATTTTGCCAAAACAATAAAACGATTTTCACTGGAAAAACGTTTTCTTTCCAGCAGAATGGATAATCCATGACTAAGAAAAATTTCAAGAGGATACAGCTTTCCAATTGTGGAAGTAATCGGAGCAATAATGAGCCTGGGAGAATGCTGATTCATTGCATCTATGGATAAATCAGAGATCAGGCCTGGTTTTTCCTAACAAGTCAGGTGCAACAGATGTTTAGGAATTTTCTATTACACAGAAAATACTCCTGCAAAATCCAAAATCGGAATTCTGATCTCTCTGACTATCCGTTTTTTCTCCTTGACAGCTTTTTCTATATATTTCGATACTTCCGCTTTGATAAATTTTTCTCCGCACTGGATACATATTCCCGTCGGAATATTTTCCAATATGTATAATTCTGAGGATTTCCGATAGTCGATCGTCTCCGATTGTTCGATTATTTCTCCGCCGCAATAATAACAATCTCCGTAAGGATACATAATTATCTCCTTCGTCTCGTTCTTTCATCAGTCCATTTAGGTGGCTGGGGAATATAAACCGTGATTACCAAAACCCACTGATATTTGTTCCAACCGCAGACTACATGAACAGGTCTTTTGTGAGAATATCCCAAAATTTGGTTCAACCAGCCGGCTGATCGGCAATAAATAGCAATCCGCTACCATAAAGAGGATAGGTTCACAGCCTTGATTTTGCTATCTTATAGACTTTAAGCTTGTCGCGCTTGCCCACAGCAATTACGGTCACGAACACGATGTTGTCATACACCAACCGATGCCCTGTGTTGCCACAGCTTGATTTTGTAGCAATTCGAAATACCTGACAGAGCGGCAGAAGGAATACAAGGGCTTTTCAGGCGCTCAGCCAGTTTTTTCTTTAAAATTTCTCTTATACTGTGATCTATTTTGTGCCATTCATCAAGGGCGAGTTCATGAAAGCGCAGTTTATAGCTCATCCAAATCGACCTCGACAAATGGGCCGTTGCCGCGTTCATATACCAGCGCAGCGTCTTCCATATCCTCAATGTAAGCCATCAGCCGTTCATAGTGGGCCGCAGGCAACAGATAAGCCTCTGGTCGATTGTGATTATGGTAGGCTATCGGGCTGCCATCAGCCTGCTTGAGAATACTGGCAAAATCGCGTTTGAGCTCGGTAACGCTCACGGTGATGTTTGACAGGACAGTGTTCATTGCGCCTCCAGTTAGGTGATGTAAAGATAGCGTTTCCTGTTCTGTGGCGGATATTGGATATTCGCCTGTTGTTTTTTCTTCATACTACTCTTCAGTTTTTCATGATGATTGGAGTGCTACAGG
>JBAXVB010000855.1:0-1834 GCA_037129415.1 Deltaproteobacteria bacterium | reverse complement strand
CCGTGTCCTGAATCTCAAATTGCAACCTGCTGAAAGATTGGTTTTCGGATAGAGGCGTAACCTCAATTTTGATAAAACCGCGAGGGGTAAATTTAATGGCATTGCCGACAAGATTCATCAAAATCTGTCGGATTCGGATGGAATCTCCGGATAAAAAAGACGCAACTTCCGGCGCTATCCTGCAAACCAGTTCCAGACTCTGTTTATGAGCCCGATGCGAGAGGATATTTAGAACGTCTTCGACAATATCGCGGATATCCAATGGAACACTTTCCAGCGTCAACTGGCCCGCTTCGATTTTGGAAAGATCCAGAATGTCGTTGATCAGAGCCAGCAACAATTCTCCCGAGTTCCGCAGGGTCTGAAGATAGTCTTTCTGTTCGTCCGTAAGGGAGGTTCCCGACAACAACTCTTCCATGCCAAGAATAGCATTCATGGGGGTTCGAATTTCATGACTCATGCGGGCCAGAAAATCGCTTTTTAGTTGGTTGGCCAGATCCGAGCGTTTCTTTGCAGCTTTCAGAAACCTGGTTTTTGCAAGAGTGCGCGCCAGTGACAAACGAAAAAACACCAACCAATCCTGAGTCTGGCGGAGTTTGAGAAGACCGAGAACCGCCAACTGGCTTAAAATAAGGCCAGATGGAAGGAGCGGTGAAGCATATATACCAAATCTGAAAAACGTCCAGAAAGCGACTGCCCACCATGTTAGAGATAATATTGCGCAGGTGGTCAGAATCACCGAGGCTCCGGCATGTACAATCATAATGGTCGCAAAGAGTCCTGAACCGACAATAAGTAGCAGCTCCAAGCCCGGCATCCAGCCAGGCCGCATGATGTACGAGGATTGAAGAATATTGTCCACGATGTTGGCATGAACCGCAACTCCAGGAACGAGAGGTTCCATCGGAGTGGTTACGGAATCTTTCAGCCCGGCAGCCAGTATGCCCACAAAAACAATCCGGCCGTTTAACAGCTCTTCCGGGATAAGGTTGTTCAACAGGTCCGATGCCGAAATATAGCCGGCAGTATTCCATCGCCGGTAAAACTTCACCATCAGTTGACCGTTGGCATCCACCGGAACAACATACTTGCCAATCTGCAGGCTCTCGATTCCGGAGCTGTCCATTCGAATAACCGCTGACTGCCCGGATTTATCCAGGTTGAGGGCCGTCATCAGGGTAGCCAAGGCCAAGCTGGCATAGATGTTATCCTGATATCGTATCAGCAGGGGAATCCGGCGCACCACGCCATCCGGGTCGCCTACGGCATTGATGAATCCGGAGCTTGAAACCGCTTCGGCCAGAAGCGGCAGAATGCATTCCGCAGCGCCCGCCTTCGCAAGACAGTCGATCAATGCGGGATGGTCCAGATGCGTTCGAATAACCGGATATAGCGGATGCAGACGGCATTTGTCTGTTGGCGGATTTGTCATGTTTTCAAAGGAGAATGGATAGCCGAACACATAAGTACCTGCGGCCAGACTGTCGGCCAGTAACCGATCATTATCCAGAAGTTGAGCCGGAAGACCCTGAAAATGGACTTGAACCTGATAATCCTTTTCAATGTCTTGTTGCAGACGAAGCGGCGAAGTTCGGTCCGGTTCGGAAAAAAGAATATCCACCCCGATGCTTAAAGGATTGCGCTGCTGAATTTTTTCCAGAAGTCGGGCCACCCGATAACGCGGCCAGGGCCATTGGCCGAATTCCTTGAGGCTGCGGTCGTCTATCGCCACAATGACGGGCGTTTCGGAGGGAATCTGTCCGCCAGCGGCGCATGAGAAACTGTCATACAATTTGAGGTCGATAAGGTTTGAAAAAGATGGCTTGAAAATCTG
>JBAXVB010000854.1:0-1834 GCA_037129415.1 Deltaproteobacteria bacterium | reverse complement strand
GAATTTTCATGGAAAAAAAAACCATACTGATTGTTGAAGATGACGGGGTTCTCGGTTTACAACTGCAAAATATGCTGGTCAACCTGGGCTACAACGTACCGGATCCGGTGGCTACGGGGGAGGAGACAATTGTTGCTGTGGCTGTCGAGCGGCCCGATTTGATTTTAATGGACATCCAACTGGCCGGAGAGATGGATGGTGTCACTGCTGCGGGACGTATCTGCTCGATGGCCGATATCCCCATCGTTTTCCTGACTGGTTTCTTCCAGGACCCTTTGCTTCAACGAGCCAAGATCGCCGCTCCTTACGGTTACCTGATCAAGCCCGTGTCCTTGCTGGAACTGACGGCCACCATCGAGATGGCCCTCTACAAACACTCGCTCGACCGGCAGCTCAAAGAGATCAACAATGAATTATGCCTGGCGCAGGTGGAACTGAATGCTGCGCGGACGCGCTATTTTGATCTCTACGACATGGCGCCGGTGGGCTATTGCACCCTCTCCGAAAAGGGGCTGATCCTGGAAGCCAACCTCACCGCCACAACCCTGTTGGGCGTGGCCAGGGGCGCGCTGATCAAGCAGCCGATAACCTGGTTCATTCATCCTGATGACCAGGATATCTGGCGACTGCATCGCAAACAGCTCTTTGAGACCGGTGAACAGCAGGAGTGCGAACTGCGGATGCTGAAAAACGACGGGACTGTATTCTGGGCGCATCTTGCGACATCCGCCATGCATGGCGCTGAAGGCGAACCAGTTTACCGCACCGTGATGCGCAACATCACTATGCGCAGGCGGGCGGAGGAATCGCTGCAGGCAAACAATGAGTTATTCTCGCTGTTTTTTCGTCACTCGCCGATTTACATCTTCATCAAAGAGGTGACTCCCACCCAGAGCATCGTACTGCAGGCCAGCGACAATTTTGCGCAGATGATCGGCATTCCGGGTTGCGAAATGGTTGGTAAGGCCATGACGGAGCTGTTTCCGCACGATTTTGCCGCAAAGCTTGCCGCAGACGACTGGGCTGTTGTCTCCAGAGGCGATGAGATTAGACTGGATGAAGAATTGAATGGCCGGAGTTATAGCACCATCAAGTTCCCTATAATCAGGGGAGATAAATATTTATTGGCCGGTTACACCATGGACATCACCGAGCGCAAGCATATAGAGAATGAACTGAGAGAAGCCCGCAAAGACCTTGAGAAAAAGGTGCAAGAAAGGACACGAGAACTTCAAAAAACCAATGAGATGCTGACGGCCGAGATCGAAAAACGGATGAAGTCCGAAGAAACACTTCAGGAGAGCCAGTCTCAATACCGGTTACTGTCGGAGCATACGACAGACGCTGTATGGCTGATGGATATGAGTCTTAATATCACCTACCATAGCCCCACTATGATAATGCTGCGCGGTTTCACGGTACAGGAAATAATGGACATGCCGTTGGAGCAGACTATCACGCCGGAGTCGCTTAAATTGGCATTTGAGGTATTTTCAGTAGAAATACCCAAGGTGGAGGCCGATCCTGGCTACAATCCCGTCCAAACATTGGAGCTTGAATATTACTGCAAAGACGGTTCGATCATGTTGACGGAAAGCAAGTTCAGCATCATACGTGATGAAAACGGCAGGCCGGTGTCTATCCTGGGCGAGGCTCGGGATATTCGCGAGCGCAAGCATGCCGAAGATATTTTGCGGCAAAGTGAGGCGCGATTCAAGAATTTACTGCAAGATGTTCAATCCGTAGCCATTCAAGGGTATGGGATTGATGGTACGACGCAATACTGGAATCGTGCATCCGAGCAGCTCTATGGATACAGTGCGCAAGAGGCGAT
>JBAXVB010000853.1:0-1839 GCA_037129415.1 Deltaproteobacteria bacterium | reverse complement strand
CACCTAAACCGGATTCGGATATAGCGGCTGTAAAACCCGAACCTCGCATTGAATACGTGTCCTGCCGGTCGATCCGGGTATCCTTCGACAAGGCCTGGCTTGCTGATGAGTCCGATGTTGAGCGATATCTGGACTCCATGCGAAATGCGATGCTCGCAGAGATCCACAAAGGGAAAAGGATTCAAATATGATCACACGACTCGAACTTAAGAATTTCACTGTTTTCAACTGCCTGACCATCGATTTTTCACCCAAAATCAATGTTATCATCGGTGAAAACGGTACAGGCAAGACACATCTTCTGAAGGCGGCATATACGCTCTGTGCTGGCGGTGCCGTGTTCAAGAACAAGCCCGATATCGATAGAGAAAGTCTTGAGGCTGTCCTCACTTCCAAGCTGCTGCGTATCTTTATGCCACTGGATGAAAAACTTGCCAAGATGCACCGTCGCGGCGCGACGGAGAACACCCGGTTGGGAGCTACGTTCGCACTGGACAAGAAGGTGGCGATGACCTTCCACACCAACTCCAAATCGCTGACCATTCAAGAAAGCGTTGACTACGAGCAATATCAATTAGATCCGGTTTTTATCTCGACCAAGGAAGTACTCTCCTTCATGAGGGGGTTCTACAGCCTATATGAGAAGTATGGGCTCTCCTTCGACCAAACCTATCAGGATATTTGCATTCTTCTGGATCTGCCCAAAGTCCGCACTGAGATGCTTCACGAAAAGTCCAAGTGGGCGATGTCCGAGATTGAGGGTATCTGCGGTGGACGTTTTGAGTTCTATGGCGGTGGCAATGTCACCTTCAAAACAGAGAACGCCGAATATTCTGCCAATTCCATAGCTGAAGGTTTTCGCAAGGTTGGAATGCTTTCACGTTTGCTCGAAACCGGCGCCATTCATCCAGGCGTTAGCGGACCGCTCTTCTGGGACGAGCCAGAATCCAACATGAATCCCAAACTTATGAAACTGATAGTGCAGATTCTGCTGAAACTGTCACAAAACGGGCAGCAGATCATTCTGGCGACCCATGACTACGTCCTGCTTAAGTGGTTCGACCTGCTGATGGACAAGAGCAAGGAAGATCATGTGCTGTTCCATACACTGTATCGCGATATCAACTCCAAGGAGATCAAAGTCGAGAGTTCAGAGGTCTATCAACATCTGACTCAAAATGCCATCGCCGCAACCTTTTCTGATCTATATGACAGTGAAATCGACCGCTCGCTTGGAGGAAAAGATAAATGAAGTTGGTAGAACTGGATTTGGAATTTGATTTCGTTGGTGCTTTGGACGCTGTCAAGTTTGATGACGGAACCACCCATACATTCAGCAGCATTCAGCCAGTAGATTTCATCGTAGAATACGAAGATTGTTACCGGTTTGTGGAAGTCAAGGACCCCGATAATCCAGACGCCGCAAATGTCGAGGCATTCCGTGAAAAACTCAAGTCCGGCAGGTTGATCCGGAGCCTGGCTGGAAAATACAGAGACAGCTTGTTTTTCCAGAGCTTCCAGGACAATCAGCAAAAAGACATCGAGTACATCGTCTTGCTTTCCATGTGTGCGCTGGATGACGCACTGCTCCTTGCCAAGCAAGATGAGCTTCAGCGTTCCATTCCGTTCAGCCATAGGAGCTGGCAACGCAACTCGGCAACCGCCTGCGTGATACTGAACATGAACCAATGGAAGAAACGGTACGGTAGCGGGTCAATCCGCCGCCTGAGCGATGCAGCCTAAAGAATTTTGTAGGGCCTGATGCCTGCACAGAAGGATTGAACATGGAAACCTCAAAACTCAAAAAGTTCGCCCAGTTCGCCCGCCGCAGCCTGATCG
>JBAXVB010000852.1:0-1839 GCA_037129415.1 Deltaproteobacteria bacterium | reverse complement strand
GAATCAATCAGCGTGACCGACAGGGAAGGCATCAGAATTTTGAGCGGAATCCCCGGAAAACCGCCGCCGGAGCCAACATCCAGCACGGAAGCTTCCGGGGGAATCCATAATGCCAAGGCCAGCGAATCCACAACATGCTTGATGGCCACTTCCGACGGCAGGGTGATGGCGGTCAGGTTGGTCTTCCGGTTCCAGAGCAGCAATTCACGAATATGGATGCCAAACTGCGCTACCTGGAATGCGGAAACCTGAACTCCCAGAATTTCGGCGCCATTTACGATCAACTGGTTCCATTCCGAATCACCAATCTGCATTTCAGCAGGCACAGACATCTTCTTTTTTCTGCGGCTCGGTTGCATCTGCAAAATCCATCTTAATAGCCAGATCTCCCCCGCTCATGCTGACGATAGCATTGGGATAGCGTTTTTTAAAGACTCGGAACATGGCGGAATTCTCCCGAAGCACCGTTGCTGAAAAGCCTTTATAATCATTGCTTTTGGCGATTTTTTCAAGTTCCTTCAGCAGATAAGAGGAAATACCCATCTTCTGGTAATCTTCTCTGACCACAAATGCCACCTCAGCCCTATCCTCTTCTTCTTCGGCATAAGAGCCGATAGCCATGATTTCACGGCTGCCGCCTTTCTGGGAAAGCCCGATGAGAGACATATTCTTGCGGTAATCCACGCTGGCCCACTGTTTCTGAACCACTTCATGAGAAAAGACCTTCATTTTGTAAAAAAAACGGCGGTATATTGTCTCTTCCTGAAGCGAATAGAAAAAATTGCGGTAAGAAAATTCATCTGAAGGCAGAAGTGGCCGAAATTCAATGATTTTTCCATTTCTAAGAGTCATGGTGGATTTATAGCCTTCTATAAACAGCAGATCGTCCTGTGTGGGCGGCAGTTGATCGGCAAAAATGTAGTGGCGCGACTTGGCGATATCAATCAACTCTTCACGGAATTTGGGATGCGCTATCTGTGCAAGCTCCATGACCCGCTGATAAATGCCCTTTCCTTTCAGCTCGGCTATGCCATATTCGGTAACGATGAAATTGACATCCCCGCGCGTGGTGGCGACTCCTGCACCCTCGCTGAGATGGGGAACAATCCTGGAGACCTTGCCATTCTGGGCGGTGGACGGCAGGGCGACAATTGAAAAACCTCCTTTTGACATGGCGCTTCCCCGAAGGAAATCGACCTGATCGCCTATGCCGCTGTAAAACAAATATCCCATGGAATCCGAACAAACCTGCCCTGTCAGATCAACCTCCAGGGCGGAGCTGATGGAAATCAGATTGTCATTTCGGGCAATAACCGTGGGATCATTCACAAATTCCGACGACCGGAAATAAAACAGGGGATTGTTGTCCACATAACGGTAAATGGCCTCGGTGCCCATACACAGGGAAGCTACGACCCTTCCTGGCAGAAGGGTTTTTTTCTTGTTCGTGATCACCTTTTTTTCAAGCAGAGGCAACATACCATCCGTGATAAGCTGAGTATGGATTCCCAGATCGTTTTTAGTGTCCAGATAGGTCAGAATGGCATCAGGAAGATTGCCGAATCCGATCTGAAGCGTTGCCCCATCATCGACAAGCTGGGAAATGTAATGTCCGATTCGCTGAATCACTTCCGTGTTGGGACGCCTGACCGGGGTTACAACGATCGGCTCCTCATGAATCACCAGAAAATCAATATCGTCCAGATGAACAAAACTGTCTCCCCAGGTTCTGGGCATCAGGGGATTGATCTGGGCAATGACCATGGAAGCGTTTTCCATGCCGGATCGGGTGATATCCACAGAAACGCCCAGACTGCAGTACCCGAACTTGTCCGGAGG
>JBAXVB010000851.1:0-1840 GCA_037129415.1 Deltaproteobacteria bacterium | reverse complement strand
TGGCTGTCGATTACATCTGGCGCCAGTGGAACAGATGCCGGAACCATCGCGTGTGCATACACTGCCAATACCGGCGCATCATCCCGAACAGCCGGTATCCGAATAACGGCATCCGGAGCCACCGGCAGCCCGATAGATGTCACTGTCACTCAGGCTGCCGACACGACGGCATGTACCGCGACGATTGACAGCAATTTATCACTTCATATTCCAGTGATTTCCCATCTGATCCTCCAGTCGAGCGCTCCGTCATACCGGGCGGATTTTGTTTATGAGTACAATCCGACGCATCCGACCCTGATAATTTTTAAAATGACCAACGCCGCCATGCTAACCACTTATAGACCAGAGTGCGAAAAAGAAAAATCAACATATTCCAACGATTTAAAAATCCATATTCCCGGTCTTCTGCTTGCCGACGGAATCACTCGTTTAGCTGTGGATATGGAATACAGTCCAGCTTTTTCCACTAATGGAAATGCCCGCTTTATCGTTACAAAATGTGTAGTTGTTCCTAATTGAAGGCATTGATTATTGTTTCTACCATAAGGGTTTATTTCTTGGGGGCGAATAATTATTCGCCCCTACTATTGCCTGATGGCGGCGAGACACGGATAAATGCCTGGTCGAAACGATGATTAGGATTGCGCAATAGGAATGGCGACAATGCACACACCATTCGAGAAACGAAAATCTTGATCGCTGTTTCGGCATGCATATTTTTAGGCAGCTTCCTGCTGGAGGAAGGGATAGGACATATCCCTTCGGCTGGAATAATGCCGAGTCGGAACAATGCAGAATAACCCGATTGTGACCAATGTTTTCATCGGAATGGCATTGCGGATACAGCGAAAATAATATAAATACTTTCGGGTATCTCTTGCTTCATGTATTTTCACGGTAAAAATTAACAAGGTCTGAAGGAGAAAATGATGTCAAAACAATGGAGGCAAAATGACAAAAATTGAGGTAAGGAGTTTGGATTTCACAAGGATGAAGCGAAACATTTTTATGGTCGTTGTTATTTTGGCCTTGATGCTGTCAGGCAATCCTGTCTATTCCGCCTGCGAAAGCACGAGCTGTGTTACTGTTGCAAGTGATCTGAGTATGAAACTCTGTGTAGAATATCAGTCGCTGCAATACGAGTTCAAACTTGTTTACGTTCCGGACAAATCCGCGCTTTTCTGGAAAATGGACACATCAACATTCAAACAAATTCAATCCGGTTCCGGAAGCTGCATTCATATCGAAAATGATTATACCATAAAGGTTTGCTGCGCGTATTTGCAGATTTACAATTGCAGTTTTACACTGAATTACGCGGACTATCCAGCCGATCCCGATCCGTACGGATTTTACTGGAAACTTGATCCAGCAACATTCAATGGGATTGAAGGTGATCCGCTCACTTCCTTTCAGTGGCACATTCAGAATACCGGACAGACGGCATTCTCTAAAAGTGCAGGCACGCCAGGAGAAGACCTTCGGATGGGCAAGGCTATCGCCGATCAGTTGAGCGGCCTGGGCGTGATTATGGCGATTGTCGATTCCGGTCTTGAAATCGCCCACGAAGACCTTGCCGGAAATGTCATTCCCAATGGGTCATATAATTACGTGAACAATACAAACGATCCGACTCCTACCTCTACGGGTGGCGACCACGGTACCAGCGTAACCGGGATTGCAGCCGCCTTGTCCATGAACGGCAAGGGCGGGCGGGGAGTGGCTCCGCGGACATCGCTGAAAGTGTTCAATGCTTTGGAAACACAAGCGTCTGCCGATCGTATCCAGGGTGATTTTGTTCCAACTTCAATGATATTTAATTTCAGCAATTTGAGTA
>JBAXVB010000850.1:0-1840 GCA_037129415.1 Deltaproteobacteria bacterium | reverse complement strand
TCGACTCCTGGAATATGAAACACTGATAAACGATACGGAAAATACAGGAAAGGAAATTCAGGCTATCCGAAGTAAACTCGAGTCAGCAGCTCAGGAGTTTATGAAGTCCTGCCTTGAATTCGTAGATGATCAAGCAGAAGAGATGACTGAAGGTATTAAACAAATAGGGAAGGATCCTGCATCCTTGAAAGAGCAGTTTGAAAAGATCAGGGACATGGATGAATTGATACAGCTCATTTATGTAATTCAGTTGGATACCTTGAAAGGCCAACTGATAATGGATCCGCAAATTATCGAAGAGTCAGCTAAAAAATTTGTGGAAATGGAAAACACATTAATTGCAATCCAAAAAAAGACCACCAGCGACACCACCGTATCACAACTGGAAGACATCAGAATGGCCGGTTCCAGTTATAAAACAAATATGAAAAAGCTCGTGGCGAAATATGCCGCCTTGACCGATCTTGGCAAAAAGCGCAGCGTAACCGAAAATGCCGTTTTAACATCGGCTGAAACAATCGCTGTTGCAGGAATTGATGAAACCTTAAAGAGCGCCGCCAGTGTGGAGTACATTCTTGGCAGCTCCAGCAAAATTCTGCTTGTTGGAGGAATCATAGGCATCTTAATCAGTCTGACACTGATTTTCATCATCACCCGTGGCATTACCAATCCTATCGGACGGATCATCGAAGGTCTCAATGAGGGTGCGAATCAGGTAGCATCGGCATCATGCGAGGTTTCTTCCGCCAGCCAGTCTCTTGCCGAAGGCGCATCGGAGCAGGCAGCATCCATTGAAGAGACATCCTCCTCATTGAAAGCGATGGCATCCATGACAAAACAAAATGCAGATAATGCCAGTCAGGCGAATAGTCTCATGAAGAACGCCAACCATGTGGTGGCCATGGCCAATACATCCATGACGGAACTGACAGCATCCATGAAAGAAATCTCCAAGGCAAGCAAAGAAACTTCCAAGATAGTCAAGACCATTGATGAAATCGCCTTTCAGACAAATCTTCTGGCCTTGAACGCCGCAGTTGAGGCGGCCAGGGCCGGAGTGGCCGGCGCCGGATTTGCTGTTGTCGCAGACGAAGTTCGGAATCTGGCCATGAGGGCCTCCAAAGCCGCCATGAATACCTTTAGCCTGATTGAAGAAACAGACAAAAAGGTAAAGGATGGATCTCTGCTGGTGGCAAGAACAGATGAAGCCTTTTCAGAGGTAGCCAAAAGCACAGTCAAGGTTGGAGAACTGGTGGCGGAGATTACCGTAGCCTCCTCTGAACAAGCCCAGGGAATTGATCAGATCAACAATGCAGCAGCAGAGATGAACAACATCGTGCAGCAGAATGCGGCCAGCGCTGAAGAGTCTTCCTCTTCCGCCGAAGAAATGAACGCGCAAGCGGAAGAGATGAAAGGCATGGTGAACGAATTGCTGGCGCTTATAGAGGGAAGATCCGCAAAAATTGATAGTTCCGGAGATTCTTTCAAACATGAGGCTAAAGCCGTTTCCAGTCGTAGTAATCTTGCGATTGCCAGGAAACCCAATAAAAATGGGATGCTTCCTTCCAGAGGACGTGAAGTAAGTCCAAATGAAGTGATTCCGTTGGACGATGCGGAGTTTTTAGATATGAAGGAATTTTGATCGGCTCGTAAAAACAATAATGGAAGCCGTGGGCAAAAATGAAATATCGGACGGTTACGAGGCATGGATATATGGATTTAGCAAGACAAAACCGGTTTTTTTCTTTAGTTTTTTTTCATCTTTTGCCGGGAACTGTCAGGCTTGCAGTTGCTTGCAGCATGGTTGCTTGCATTGCTCTTTTTTCGTATGGATGGTGCG
>JBAXVB010000085.1:0-13595 GCA_037129415.1 Deltaproteobacteria bacterium | reverse complement strand
GCCGGCAGAAAATTGCGGGACGGATCTTCAGCGCAGATTCGGGCTTCAATGGCCGAACCATTAAAGGATACATCTTCCTGGCGAATGGAAAGCACTTCTCCGTAGGCGATTTTTAATTGTAGCTCGACCAGATCCAGCCCGGTCACCAGCTCCGTAACAGGATGCTCCACCTGAAGCCGGGTGTTCATTTCCAGAAAATACATGTTCCTGTCTTCATCCAGAATGAACTCAACAGTTCCGGCATTGGTATAGCCAGCTTCCTTAGCCAGACTGCAAGCCATTGTTCCCATTTTCAGGCGCAAAGCAGGGTCAACTACCGGCGACGGAGTCTCTTCTATGATCTTCTGATACCGGCGTTGAATGGAACACTCTCTTTCGCCAAGATGAATCACATTTCCATATCGGTCCGCCAGAATTTGAATCTCGATATGCCGGGGATTGGCGATGTAGCGTTCGATAAACAGATGAGGGTCCCCAAAGGCTTTTCGGGTTTCTTCCTGACAGGCGGAAAACGCTGGTCCCATATCCTCCTTGCAGTGGACAATGCGCATGCCTTTTCCGCCCCCGCCGGCTGCGGGTTTTAAAAGAACGGGAAAGCCGATTTGTTCTGCGATGGATTCGGCGTCTTCCAAACCGGACAGCATTCCAATATGTCCGGGAACAACCGGAACGCCGGATTTAATGGCCAGGGCTTTGGAGGCGATCTTATCCCCAAGGGTAGCAATCGCCGCAGCAGGCGGGCCGATAAACACCATGCCGGACTGGCATACTTTTTCGCAAAACCCGGCGTTTTCGGATAGAAATCCATAACCGGGATGAATGGCTTGGCAACCTGTTTTCAGCGCTGCATCAATGATTTTTTCAGCAATTAGGTAAGATTCCGCAGAACGCGCTTTTCCAACGAATACCGCCTCGTCTGCTTCCTGAACATGAAGGCTTCTGGCATCCGCCTCGGAATATACTGCAACAGTCTCAATACCCAGTCGTTTGCAGGTTCGGATGATCCGGACAGCGATTTCTCCACGATTGGCAATCAGTATTTTATTAAACATCATCAACCTCTCATAGGGGAATATTGCCGTGTTTTCGATCCGGTTGGCGGGTTTTTTTGCTTTCCAGGAACTGAAGAGTACGAATGAGACGATGCCGCGTGTCTCTGGGGAAAATCACATCGTCAATGTAGCCTCTTTTGGCAGCCAGAAACGGGTTGACAAATGCTTTTCGATAGTGTTCCATTTTTTCGGTCATTGTGGCATCAGGGTCTTTGGACTCCTTGATTTCTTTGCGGTAAATGACTTCCACCGCGCCACGGGGCCCCAGTACGGCAATCTCAGCCGTTGGCCATGCATAATTGATATCGCAGTGAATGTGCTTGGAGTTCATCACAAGATACGCACCGCCATAAGCTTTTCTCACAATGACAGTAATCCGCGGCACTGTTGCTTCGATAAAGGCGTACAGGAGCTTGGCCCCATGCCGGATGATTCCCCCATGTTCCTGCTCCGGTCCCGGCATGAATCCTGGAACATCCACCAGGCAGATCAGCGGAATGTTGAATGCGTCGCAGAACCTTACAAACCGGGCCGCCTTGGTAGATGCATTGCTGTCCAGAACACCTGCCAGGACCGCGGGCTGATTGGCCACCAGACCAATGGTTTGCCCTCCCATTCTGCCAAACCCGCAGATGATGTTCCTGGCGAAACCCGCATGAATTTCCAGAAATTCCGCACCGTCCAGAATGCTGTGAATCAGGATATTCATGTCGTAAGTTTGATTGGGATTTGGAGGAATCAGATAATCGAGGGCCGGATCAGATCGTTCGGGCGGATCTCTCAAATCGAGAAAAGGGGCCTTCAGACGATTATTGGAAGGCAGAAAATTGATCAGCCTTCGGACTTCCCTAAGGCAAAGAATGTCGTTTGGGATCACAAAATGGGCGACGCCGCTGACTGTTCCGTGAACCTGGGCGCCTCCCAGTTCTTCCGCGCTGATATCTTGATGAATAACAGTTTTGACGACATTCGGGCCTGTAACAAACATGTTGGAGGAATTTTCAACCATAAAGGTAAAATCGGTCATGGCCGGGCTGTAAACCGCGCCGCCGGCGCACGGCCCCATGATACAGGAAATCTGGGGAACCACACCGCTGGCCTCAACATTTCGATGGAAAATCTCTCCATAAGCAGCCAGCGCATCCACCCCTTCCTGAATCCGGGCGCCGCCAGAGTCGTTCAGCCCAATTATGGGCGAGCCGACCCGGACTGCATGGTCCATGACCTTGCTGATTTTTTGGGAATGGGCTTCCCCCAGGGAACCTCCAATTACGGTAAAGTCCTGGCTGAAGACAAACACCTCCCGGCCATCAATGGTTCCATGACCGGTTACCACGCCATCTCCAGGGTAACGGCCGGAAGCTTTTTCGGCATCTTCTCCCAGAGAGCCGCCACGTCCGGTCTTCAGAATATCGAACTCCTCGAAAGAGCCTGCATCCAGTAAAAGGTCGATGCGTTCACGGGCTGTGAGTTTTCCTCTTTGATGCTGGGCGGCGATACGATCCTCTCCCCCGCCTTGCATCGATTCCCGGCGCATCTCCTCAAGTTTTGAAAGATTGTCATGCAAAGGCAACACCATAAATTCCTCCAGGAAATAACAGAAACCCATTTCAGGGCAGTGAACGGAGACACATAGATGGTGTTATCTAAAACAATTTTGATAAAATATCAAATTGATTCACGGGAATCAGCCAGGAAAGATTTTTTGCCGTCATTTTGGTTTTGCAATACACGCCGAAAAAGGGTAATGAAGCAGCGAATTACACTTTTATGCCCCTTTGTGCTGAAAAAGTTGCGTTGTATACTGTACGCGGGCATAAACTGCGCTTTTCATAAACTCCCTCTCCCAGCGGGGGAGGGTTGGGGTGGGGGATCAAAGACGTAAACTTATGCCAGTTCACAGTATAGATCAAAAGATGTCAGGTAGATTCATGACACAGATATGGCTCAATAAATATCCGTCGTTTTATCGTCGGTTGAATTTTTTTCTTGCGTTATCCCGAACTCCCCATGGACTCATTGACATGGCGACACCGGTTTTTGCAGCATTGATCTGGCTTGGTCATGTTCCTTCCTTCCCTGTTGTGTTTCTGGGTCTTTTTACAACATTTGCGGCCTACACAGCAGTTTATGCCTTAAATGACATCGTGGATTATCGCCAGGACCGACAGGCAGTCCAACAGGGTGGAACCTGTCCGGCGGATGGTGATCTGGATGCGATTCTGGTGCGTCACCCGATGGCATGCGGTTTTCTGTCATTTCGTGAAGGGCTGACGTGGACAGTGTTTTGGGCTGCACTGACCCTTACCGGAGCCTATCTGTTAAATCCGGTATGTTTGTGGATATTTGCAGCCGGGTGTGCGATGGAAGCCATATACTGCGTGCTGTGGAGGGTCAGCCATTACCGCACCCTCGTCAGCGGAGCCGTAAAAACCCTGGGAGCGGTCGCAGCGATATTTGCAGTTGATCCCCATCCATCTGCATGGTTTTTGTTCGCTCTTTTTTTATGCCTCTTTTTCTGGGAAATCGGCGGCCAGAATATCCCCAATGACTGGACCGATGTAGAGACCGACGGCCGGCTTGGGGCCAAAACCGTTCCCGTCCGGCTGGGTGCCCATCGGTCGGGCATTATCATTCTGGGAAGCATTCTGCTGACACTGCCTTTAAATACCGCCGTGTTTCAGCTTTCCCCGGTCCAATATCCACCGATATATATGATTGCCGCGCTTACGTCCGGCGTTTATCTGCTGCTGCTGCCTGCTCTTCGGCTCCGGGTTTCCATGTCCCGGCAGGATGCCATGATTCTGTTTAACCGGGGCAGTTATTATCCACTGCTTCTGATGGGAATTGTTCTGATTAAAGTAATTTTGAATCCTGCATGATGATTATTTTCGGGTTTGCTTTGAACATCTGTTGACAAAATGATCATCTTGAGATAGGCGTTAGTATTCCAAAGGGGTTGACTTTTCATCTCCGAAACGGTCATGAATTAAAAAAATATCAACCCATGATAATGAACCAGTTATTGCATCGAAAAATGACCATTCACTACTGCGGTAGATTATTATACATTTGATATATGCATTGAAAGGGGGTTGATATCTCGTAAGGAAAGACGGCAAATGATGCCGCCCCATAGTCATGAGTCTGTATTTATGAAGTTATTTTATTTCTAACACCTTTTTACCATCTAACGAAGGAGGTAACATTGGGCTTAGACATTTTTAAAGAAACATACGCCGGCGGTGTCAAGGAAATTACTTTGGGCAAAGGCCCCAAAGCCGTAACCGTCGGAGGAGAAACCTGTTATCCGTTCTATCAGTTTGAAGGCAAGATGGCCAACAAACCCAGAATCGCCATGGAAGTTTGGGATATTACGCCGGAAGACTGGGCTGAAGCCGCGATTGCACCTTTTAAAGATGTGATCTCAAACCCGGCAGCCTGGGCAAAAAAATGCGTGGATCAGTTTGGGGCGGAAATGATTGTCCTTCAACTGAAGAGCGTTGATCCCAATTCAAATAATGCCAGTCCGGAAGAAGCGGCTGCAACCGTCAAAAAAGTTCTGGCGGCCATTGATGTGCCGCTGATTATCTGGGGCTGCGCCAATGCCCAGAAAGATGAAGCCGTGTTCAAGAAGATCGCCGAAGACTGTTCAGGCGCAAATCTTGTTATGGGACCGGTGGAAGATAAAAACCACAAGGGGATTGGTGCTGCCGCCATGGGTTATGGCCACACCGTTATTTCCTCCTCTCCCATTGATGTTAACCTTGCCAAGCAGGTCAACATTCTCCTGGAAAATCTGGGTATGCCTTCCAGCCGCATGATAATTGATCCCACCACTGGCGGTTTGGGCTATGGCCTGGAATATTCATACTCCGTTATGGAGCGCCTTCGAATGGCCGCAATGGCCCAGGGCGATGACAAACTTCAGCTTCCCATCATCAACAATCTGGGAAACGAAGTCTGGAAGTGTAAAGAAGCCAAGCTGACGGCCGCAGACGCGCCTACCTTGGGTGATCCTGAAAAACGCGGCATACTTATGGAAGCTGTCGGAGCCGTTACCTATCTGATGGCAGGCTCTGATATTCTCATCATGCGTCATCCCGAAGCCATTCGTATGGCCAAATCCTTTATCGATCTTCTGATCGGTGGCGGAAAGGCGACCGATGTTGCTCCGATCAAGAAACAACTTGATGATGCTAACATAAACCTTGCGGCTCTGTCGCCTGCCCCGAATCTGACGATCGAAGAGGACAAGGTCAAGGTTGCTGCTCCGGTGGCTGCCAAGGCTGTAGCCCCCAAAGCCGCTGAAAAACCCCAGGCTGCGCCAGCAAAAGTCGAAGTCAAGGCTGCGCCGCCGCAAACCGAAGTCAAACCTGCTGCAGCACCTGTAGTGGATACTGCCGCCCTGGAAGCCAAAGCCAAAGCAGATGCAGAAGCATCCGCCAAAGCGGCAGCCGGAGCAAAAGCCAAGCTGGAAGCCGACGCAAAGGCCAAAGCAGATGCAGAAGCCAAGGTAAAGGCCGATGCAGAAGCCAAAGCCAAATCTGAGGCCGATGCCGCAATCGCAAAGCGCGATGCTGAAGAAGATGCCATTCGTCAACTGAGGGCCAAAGAGCGTGAAGCCCGAATGGCCGAACATCAGGCTGGAACGGGTGATGCCATTGCCATGACACCGGCTGCTGTACAGAAGTCGGCTGTTGAAAAAATCCTGGAACAACTCAATCGAATTCATCGCAGAGTCTGATAACAACAACGCTATCTGGCGTTTTTTTCTATCGCCAGCATTGCCAGAATACATATAATTATGAGGAGAACCTCAAAATGGCAGAAGATGTTAAATTGAAAAAAGTAGTGGAAGTCAAGGAAGTTAAAGAAGCTAAAGCGCCTAAACTGGCCGATCCGATCGCTGCATCCATCGATCCAGCAACCCAGCAAATGATCCGCCGGGCACAGGAACTGGGCATTGAAACGGTTTTTGATCGGGCTGTATCCATGAAGCCCTGCAATATCGGCATTCAGGGAACCTGCTGCAAGAACTGCGCAATGGGCCCCTGTCGTCTGCCCCTGACCAAATCTGAGGGAGATGGACCGGACGAGCGCAAAGGTCTTTGCGGCGCAACCGCCAACACCATTGCCGCCCGTAACTTCGCACGTATGGTGGCAGCCGGGGCATCGGCCCACTCAGACCATGGCCGCGGTGTCGCAGAAGTGTTCATGTCCGTTGCCAAAAAAGAAACCAACGATTATAAAATCAAAGATCCGCAGAAACTCATCGCTATCGCTCCGAATTTTGACGTTGCCACAACCGTGGAAGTTGACGGCAAAACCATCGACCGCGAACTGGATGAAATCGCCCTGGAAGTTGCCGAGAAAGCACTGAATGAATGGGGAAAATCATCCGGCGAGCTGAGATACCTGAAAAGGGCTCCGGCGCCCCTGTATGAAAGGTGGAAAAAGCTTGGCGTTCTGCCCAGAAACATCGACCGGGAAACCGTTGAAATCATGCACCGCACGCACATGGGCGTAGATCAGGATTATAAAAACCTGGTCAAGCAGTGTACCCGTTGCGCTCTTGGCGACGGCTGGGGCGGGTCCATGATCGCAACCGATCTTCAGGATGTCATGTTCGGAACCCCGTATCCGCTTCAGTCCGAGGCCAATCTGGGTATCATGAAGGAAGATCATGTCAACATCATCGTTCACGGTCATGAGCCCATTCTCTCGGAAATGATCGTTGCTGCGGCCCAGTCCAAGGAAATGATCGACTACGCCAAGACCAAAGGCGCCAAAGGCATTCAACTCGGCGGTATCTGCTGTACGGGAAATGAAATGCTCCAGCGTCACGGCGTTCCGCCTGCAGGCACTTTTCTGCAGCAGGAACTGGTCATTATCACAGGTGCTTGCGATGCCATGGTCGTTGATGTCCAGTGCGTATTCCAGAACTTGGCCAATATCGCCAAATGCTTTCACACCAAGCTGATTACCACCCACCCCATCGCCAAGATGGAACAGGACAATGTTATCCACATTGAGTTTGACGAACACCATGCCATGGAAGACGCCAAACGCATTGTTACGATGGCCATTGACAACTTCAAAAATCGTCGGGCCGAAGTCATGATTCCTCGCCAGAAAGCCACCCAGATTGCAGGATTCGGTGTTGAATCCATCAAATACCACCTGGGCGGAACTTTCCGCGGTGATTATTACACCTTGAACGACAACATCATCAACGGCCGTATCCGCGGACTTGCTGGCGTGGTCGGCTGCAACAACGCCAGAACCCGACACAACGAATCTGCAATCACCATCATCAAAGAACTGATCAAAAATGACGTTCTCGTTCTAGCCACGGGCTGCAATGCCATTGCCTGCGCCATGGAAGGGCTTTTGTCCCCGGAAACCGCAGCCGTGTTCTGCGGACCGGGTCTTGCTGAAGTCTGCGAAACCGTCGGTATTCCACCGGTACTGCATCTTGGTTCCTGCGTGGACAACAGCCGTATCCTTCTGGCAGCCACCGAAGTGGTCAAAGCCGGTGGTCTGGGCAAGGATATTTGCGATCTGCCCGTGGCCGGAAGCGCGCCCGAATGGATGAGCGAAAAAGCCATCAGCATCGGTCAGTATTTTGTCGCCTCGGGGGTCTATACTGTTTTTGGTCTTCATCTGCCGATGAGCGGCGCACCGGTTTTCCAGGACTACATGTACAATGAACTGGAAAAAATTTATGGCGGTATGTGGGACTGCGAAAATGATCCCATCAAACATGCCCATAAGATGATCGCGCACATCGACAAGAAGCGCAAAGCCCTTGGCATCGACAAAGCCAGGGAACGCGTGCTTATGGATATGGCAGATCGTCAGAAATTGGAAGTCGCGTAATCTGGAGACTTTAATTTCCCCGATAAATCAGGGAAAAGCGCTTCTTTAAGGATTTTCCCTCACTTTTTTATAGTTTAATCTAAGTCCTCAACGAAGGAGGAATTCTATGTCAAGATTAGTTGCATTTGCGGCCATTCAGGGCGGCTATAATATTGTCTCGAAAGTCGAAGGTAAATACAAAAAGGCTCTGGCGACCTATAATGCCGACACCAAAGTCGGATTTCCCAATACGGCTTATTATCTGCCGGTCATTTATTCTCTTCTGGGCATGAAGGTCGAAACCCTGGAAGACATGAAAAAGCCGCTGGCTTTTGCACGCGGTTTACTGCCCCCGCATGTCAAGGGTTCACACCACCTGCCCTATCTGGGGCCATTGCTGGATGCTGGTATGGCCGCACTGCTGGCGTTTGAAATCGAAGAAGCTCTTCGATATCTGACTGATCCAGGGTTTTATTTTCATTCTGAAGACATTGACGAGGCCAGTGGCAAGATATGGCTGGGCGCAGCCGATGATACGGTGTTCAGAAAACGTGGCGTGGAGTTTGTGGATGGTTCCGCACCGGGTTTTGCAGCCATCGTGGGCGCAGCCCCCAGTCCTGAAATCGCCAAGATGATCGTTGAAGAATATCAGAAACGCAGTCTTTATATTTTTCTTGCAGCCAACCAGAACGGCACCACAGTCGCCGAGCAGTTGATTGAAGCCGGCGTTCAGATCGGCTGGAATACCCGTATCGTTCCCTTTGGTCCGGACATTTCATCCGCCATTTTCGCCCTTGGTTTTGCAAACCGCGCTGCCATGGCCTTCGGCGGGATCAAACCCGGCGACTACAAGACCATGCTGCTCTACAACAAAAACCGTATCTTCGCCTTTGTCAATGCCCTTGGTGATGTGAATGCAGAGTGGGCGGCAGCGGCTGCCGGCTGCGTCAATTGGGGTTTCCCGACCCTTGCAGACACCGATATTCCGGAAATTCTCCCGACCGGTATCTGTACCTACGAGCATGTTGTGGCTAATGTCAAACATGAAGATATGGTTCAGAAATCCGTTGAAGTCCGGGGTCTGAAGGTTACGGTTTCCAAGATCGATATCCCCTGCGCATTCGGCCCGGCTTATGAGGGCGAGCGCGTTCGAGGTGCTGATCTGTACTGCCAATGCGGTGGTGGCAAGACACAGTGTACCGAGCTTGTCAAAATGGCGGAAATGGGCGAAATCGAAGATGGAAAAGTCATTGTTGATGGACCTGATCTGAAGGATGTCAAAGAAGGCGGCACTTTCTCTCTGGCTATTTATGTTCAGGTAGCAGGCCGGGAATTCCAGACCGATTTTGAACCCATTCTGGAACGCCAGATTCACCATCTCATCAACTATATTCAGGGCATCATGCACATTGGACAGCGGGACATTTCCTGGGTCCGGGTCAGCAAGGCCGCTGTGGATAAAGGTTTTACCCTGAAAGACATCGGAGTTGTACTGCATGCAAAGTTACACCAGGATTTCGGAAAGATTCTGGACAAGATTCAGATAACGCTTCACACAAAGAAAGAAGATGTTGACAAGCTTACCGCCCGTGCCCGCGCCGAATACAAAATGCGGGACGAACGCGTCGAGAAGATGACAGATGAAGCCGAGGCGATTTTCTACTCCTGTACGCTTTGCCAGTCTTTTGCACCCAACCATGTCTGCACTGTCAGCCCGGAGCGAACCGGACTTTGTGGCGCATACAACTGGATGGACTGCAAGGCATCTTTCGAAATCAATCCCACAGGACCAAACCAGCCCATTGAAAAAGGGGAATGTCTGGACCCCGTGCTGGGACAGTTCAAGGGCGTGAACGAATTCATCTTTAAAGCCTCTCGTGGGGCCGTGACTCATTATAATTTTTATTCCATGGTCACCGATCCCATGACCACCTGCGGATGCTGCGAATGTATCGCTGCAACGCTTCCCACCTGCAATGGCATCATGACCGTCGGCCGTGACTATGCTGGCGAGACGCCTTGCGGTATGAAGTTCACCACCCTGGCTGGTGTCATGGGCGGCGGGGCATCTTCACCAGGATTTGTCGGCCATTCCAAATACAACATTACCCAGAGAAAATTCATCAAGGGTGATGGCGGGCTTCACCGCATGGTCTGGATGCCGAAAGCGCTGAAAGAAGAGCTGAAAGAAAGAATCGTCAAACGCGGAGAAGAGATGGGGATTCCCAATTTCTACGATATGATCGCCGACGAAACCGTTGGCATCACCGAAGAAGAAATCATGCCCTTTCTCCAGGAAAAAGGCCACCCGGCCCTGTCTATGCCTTCGATCATCGGCGGTTGATGGATCGCGGTTTCATGGACTGAAGTCTCAGGTTGAAGGCTATCCATATCGACAGCCTTCAACCTTTAGCCTTTAGCCTGCTTTTTTGTATGGTGGTTTTACCAATCGCCAACAACATTTCCGGACGCCAATGATATCTTCATTGGCGTTCCTGGTGAATACAAATAAGGAGATAACAATGGCATTAACCGGTATTCAGATTTTCAAACTTCTGCCGAAAACCAACTGCAAGGAGTGCGGGGTTCCAACCTGTCTGGCATTCGCCATGAACCTGGCGTCGAGCAAGGCGGAACTGGATAGCTGTCCCTATGTATCCGAAGACGCCAGAGAAAAACTGGCTGAAGCATCTGCCCCGCCCATTCGACCGGTCGCAATCGGAAAAGGGGTTCGGGCGTTGACTTCCGGCGGAGAAACTGTTCTTTATCGCCACGAGAAAACCTTTTTCAACAAAACTGGCCTGGCGGCACAGGTCGAATCCAGCATTTCGGTTGCCGATCTTAAGGCCAAGCTTACGGTTTGGAATGCTTTTCAATTTGAACGTGTCGGCCTGAATCTTCGCCCCGAACTGATCGCTTTAAAAGATGTCAATGGCGACAAAGCCGCTTTTGCTGAAAGAGCCAAGCTGATTGCCGAAACATCAGAATTCAACCTGATCCTGATGACCGGCGATGCCGATGTTATGAAGGCAGGTATTGAAGTTACCAAATTCAAGAAACCCCTGATGTATGCAGCCACCGCCGCCAACGCCGATGCATTCGGCGCACTGGCCAAGGAGTACAATCTGCCGCTTGCTGTCAAGGCGGATTCCGTTGAAGCTCTTATTCCGCTGACCACCAAGCTGACCGAAATGGGGCTGAAGGACCTGGTTATTGATTCTGGTTCCAGGGAGATGAAACAGGCGCTGGAAGATCAGGTGGTGATCCGTCGGGCTGCCTTGAAACAGAGTAACCGCTTGCTGGGGTTTCCGACCATTGCATTCCCCTGTGAAATGGCATCCAATCTGGATATGGAAACCCTTATCGCCAGCATGTTTATCGCCAAGTATGCAGCGATCGTGGTCTTGTCCGATTTTAAAGGTGAGTCCATTTTCCCGCTGCTCCTGGAACGGCTCAATATTTTTACCGATCCGCAGCGACCCATGACCGTGACCGAGGGGATTTATGAAATTGGCAATCCCAACGAAAATTCACCGGTTCTGGTGACCACCAACTTTGCACTCACCTATTTTATTGTATCTGGTGAGATTGAAGGCAGCAGGGTTCCGGCTTGGCTTCTGATCAAGGATTCCGAAGGTCTGTCGGTCATGACTGCATGGGCGGCTGGCAAGTTCTCCGGAGATGATGTTGGCGCGTTTGTTAAGAAAAGCGGTATCGCTGACAAGGTCAAACACAAGGAATTGATTATTCCGGGTTATGCAGCGGCGATTGCTGGAGATGTGGAAGAAGAACTCACCGGCTGGACCATTACTGTCGGCCCAAGAGAAGCGGCCCATCTTCCGGCATTTTTAAAAGCGAGATGATCCATTTTCCCTGAAAAGGGGTAGAAAACACAGATTCCAGGGCGGACTCATGTCCGCCCTGGAATCTGGACTGGGCAGATGCGGGTATCTGCCTCTACCCTCACCATTTTCACCCAAGGAGGTAGTATGTATCTAATTGGCGAAAGCTTGAATGTAATCAACACGAAAATTGGTCGGGCATATAAAGAACGGGATCCCAAACCCATTCAGGAAGAAGCCCTGTTTCAAAAGTCAAAGGGAATGGATTTTATTGACATCAATCTGGGGCCGGCCAAAAAAGATGGGCCTGATCTGATGCCATGGGTGGTTAAGGTGGTTCAGGAAGTCGTGGATGATATTCCACTGGTCCTTGATACCTCCAACATTGACGCTATTGAAGCTGCACTGAAGGTTTGCAAGCTTCCCCCGCTGATCAACTCCATCATGTGCCGTCCAGCGCGATACGAGCGGATGATTCCGATCGCCGCCGAGTACAAGGCGGATTTTATCGCCCTGATGTGGGGCCCGGATGGCCTGCCCAGGGATGAAAACGAACGGGCCGCGCTTTGCGTGGAACTGGTTTATGCAGCCAATGAGGCTGGTATTCCCAATGAAAAGATATGGATTGACGGGATAGTTACACCGGTGAACATTCAGCAGCCGCAGGCAATCTGCCTGATGGATTTTCAGGCCATGATTCAGGATATTGCTCCAGGCGCCAAAAGCACCTGCGGTTTGTCCAACATTTCCAATGGTCCGCCGACACATCTGCGGCCCATTTTGAATCAGACCTACATGGTCATGCTTCAGAAACACGGCATGTATTCGGTGATTTCCGATCCGCTGGACTATCAACTGACGGCTATCGCCAAGGGACAACGTCAGGATATAGTCGATCTGATTTATGGCATCATGGATGGTAATCAGCCGAACATAGCAAGCCTTTCCAAGGAAATGCAGGATTACGCCAAAACTACCAATGTCATTTTAGGCAATGTTCTGTACTCTGACTCCTGGCTTGATGTATAGGCTTTTAATTTATCAGTAATACTTTTCAAAGCCCCGGATTATCGGGGCTTTGTAGTTTAAAGGTTATTTATGCCCCGCATTGATGATTATTTTAACGCTGCAAAAATTGCGATTGAAGCGCTCGCCAAAGAGTCCCCGAAAGATATTCTGAAACGGTCCGGATTTGAAGCTGATGCAGAAGGGATTCGCACTCCTTTCCTGAACCGGACGTACAGCATTCACATTCCCGGCTTCACCTTCAACGATACTGCTCCGGAGCCCAAAGATGTTCCCATTCAGGAACAGGTTCTGATTCTCCATTATCTTCAGGCCAGCGGTCTCCAGTTCCCAACCGGTAACTGGATTGCTTATCGGGAAATTCAGGGTGCGTCTTTTTATTTCAGCGCTTTTGTCAAGCGCGCTATTGATCCACTGAAAAGTACTTTTGGCTCGAACATTCAGGCGCTTGTCAAAGCTGCCGAACGACTCGGCGGCCATGCCATCCCGGCGGGGGATGCCGGATTTGAATTCAGGGTCCTTCCCCGAATTCCGATTCAGCTCATCCTGTGGGAAGGCGATGCGGAATTTCCGTCCGAAGCCAACATCCTCTTTGATGATAGCATCGGCGATATCCTTTCACCAGAAGATGTAGCATGGCTGGCTGGCATGTTGGTGTATCGGCTGATGGCGCTAAGCAGGTAGAAGCCTGAGTAGAATTACCTTCCTTTGACACCCCCTTTGAAAAAGGGGGATTTGCCCTGTCAGTTTCACCCCCAAAATCCACCCAGACCCTATCACCCTATTATTAAAAGTGTTAAGGCTTAGGCTTTTA
>JBAXVB010000849.1:0-1842 GCA_037129415.1 Deltaproteobacteria bacterium | reverse complement strand
CAGGGCCAGGGCAGGCAACACACAACCGGATACCAAAAGATAAATTACTGTACCGCTTATTCCCATCTTGATGTGGGTCATGATCATTCCCCTTTTTTGCGTGAGCCGATTGTATCGGCCACTTCGCTTTTGTCGTCATAATTGCCGCACTGGGGTGCGGCGGTCCCAGATGGGCGATTTGTCGCTCATCCATCATGGAAGCGCACTCGGGAACGGCGGAATGGACTCTACCATCAATCCAGGTTAACAGTTATCTCGTCTTCAGATATAATGAGTGCTTTTCTCTATACGGCTTAAAAATTGATCACTTATATCTTTTCTCTTTCGTATAACCTCGACACGTCTCCCTATTCTGTCTTCAAGATATATCTGTATCCCCGCAAGAAAATCAAAACTAGGTTCAGACAATTATGCAAGCAGGTCTATATCACTATGAGGTTCCTGCTTACCCTTGGAATAATATCCCAACAGCCCGATCGACAGCAATCCAAAATTCTCCTGAAGGTATCGTTTTTCCTTCTGCAAGATGTCCAATATATCTTTTGCGGGATTCACCACAGCTTTACATGCCCCACGATTCCAGCTTTTTTAAACTTTGTCCAAAATCCAAATGAAGGGAAAGGCGACTGCGGTTTTGCGCACGAATGAGATTCTGGCCATGACGGGGGAATGATCCGGGATGAATGGTATTGACTATAGATGTCATCACGAAACTTATCCTTTTGCCCCTAAATCTTCTACAATCAAACCTTCGGTTTTCGCAGCGCCATTCAAATCTCCGTCTGCGCATATAAAAATCATTCCATCATTTATCTCAGCGATCAGAATTAGGGCAGTAGCCAACTGAACGGCATCGTAACTTCTCAAGGCTCGATTCTTTGCCAACTCAATAGCGCGGAAGACAACCGAATCGGTCACTTCGGATTTTACGAACAGGCTTGTAAAATCCAACAAGAAATCAGAATGAATCTGCTCGTAATCTTCCTCCGTTATGTCCTTCATTCGTCTCCTGCGTGAAAAAGCGGCCACAACCTCAGCTCCGGTAATTTTGGAAATGAAAATATTGTTCTCTTCAGAAAAGGCAATATCCCTCACTCGTTCTGACCCAACTTCATCGATATAGAGCTTGACTATCGCACTGGAATCGATATAGAAGTTCACTTGATTCCTCTCATCTTCATTACAGTTTCAGCCATGGTTTCACCTTTCACATGGATGAGCCTTCGTTTATTCAGAGGTTTTATTCTTACTTTCATCGGGGTTTTTATAAGCCCCTTCTCCTGCAAATTCGACAACATATCATCTTCTTCCGCCTCTTCACAAAATATAATAAGCCTTAGGCCTTGATCATCGTTTCGGCCAGTTGGGTTTATTTCGTAGGGGCGAATACAAGATTCGGCCCTACTATTGACTGATGGCGGCGATATACGGATAAATGTCTGCCGAAACGATGATCAAGGCATAGAAAAAATCTGAATCAGACAATGGGGTATTCTTTGTTGGAAATCACCTTAAGACCAATGACATATTTCATATTTTTGGGAAATGATTTTGTGGCGTCAAAAACCTGCTGTTGCAGTTAAGCACAGTCTGATACACTGGAAGGCGGTAAGAAGTGCTGCTGATTGCAGGGTCAGCCCTTACCTGCATCTTTCCTTTTTTTCCCCCTTTTATTGATATAGGCCATAATATCCTCATCAGAAGAGCTTCCAAGAATATCTTCAAGCTTGAGGCCAGCAATTCGCTCCTCGGGTTTGAGGCCTTTCAGCCTTTTCTCGATTGGTAAGTAGGCCAGAAATGCATCCTCAAATCTTTTTCCGATCTCCATAAATCTTTCTGGTG
>JBAXVB010000848.1:0-1853 GCA_037129415.1 Deltaproteobacteria bacterium | reverse complement strand
AACAGATTGGCGGGAAGCTCCGGGTCAACGGTGGTATTGATCACGATATTTTTTTCCGTAGCCACGGGCTCGAAGATGTTCACGACGTTGTCGATTAGCTCTTTCAGCGAGAAAGGAATGATTTCGAGTTCCAGCTTTCCGGCTTCCACTTTCGAAAAATCCAGGATATCGTTGAGAACGGCAAGCAAGGATTCGCCGCTCGTTTTGATCTTCTCAGCATAGCCACGCTGTCTCTCCGTAAGGGGAGCTGTTTTCAGCAGCAGCCCCGTCATGCCAAGCATCCCACTCATGGGCGAACGAATCTCATGGCTCATGTTGGCCAGAAATGCACTCTTCGCATTGTTGGCGGCCTGCGCCTGACCCGTCATAAGATTGGCATGTTTTATGGACGTTTCCAATTTGCGATTCACTTCGATCGTTTCCTCTTCCGCCAGCTTGCGATCAGTGATATCCCTCACAAAAGCTATCAACAGACCTCCTTCGATGGGCTGGTACTGGACGCTGACTTCGACATCAAAAACGGTTCCATCCTTGCGGCGGTGTATGGACTTGAAACGGTCACTGCCATGCACAACAATCTTTTGTATGCGGTCGGCGGTTTCATCGTCGTTTTCGTTGAACTCCAGATCGGAAATGCGCATGGTCAGCAGTTCCTGCGCGTTGTAGCCGCTCATCCGGCAATACGCCTCATTGATTTCATGCAGACGCCCCTGCATGTCCGACAGCCAGAATCCATCCATGGCTGTCAGCAGAATTGTCTTGTTCCGTTCTTCACTCTTTCGCAAAGCCTCATACGCACGCTTGCTGTCAGTGATGTCCTCACAGATGGTTACAGTTCGGTTCGGTTTACCATAAGAGTTTTGCACAAAGACAGCATTTATCCTTACCCAAATAATACTCCCATCCTTTTTTATGTATCGTTTCTCGTTGCGATAGGCCTGTGTCTGGCCTCGCACCGCTCGAGAAAAAATCTCACTATCCAGTTGCCGATCTTCTGGATGGGTCAAGTCAGGAAAGGAAATATCCAACATCTCAGATAACGAGTAGCCGGTTATCTGACAATAGGCTTCGTTACACTGTAATACCCTACGAGTGTTCGGGTCGTCCTGGGAAATGCCCACAGCGGAAAGTTCGAAAATCGAGCGGAACTGAGATTCACTCTCCCGCAGCACCTCCGTCATGGTCTCTGCTATTTGCTGCGCTCTGACGCGGGTGCTAAGCAGAGTACGGATCATGGCGAACATCAGTAACGTGATGATAATGCCGGCGGACAGGGTGAGCCATACACTCATGTGAGTTACAGTGAAGAATCCGACGTTGGTTTGCGTAACGCTAAGTGTCCAGCGTTGACCATTGAAATCAACCGGAACAAGTCGAGTGAAAGTCTCTTCAAACCAGCGTTTTTCATTCCCTGCAGGATGACATTCAAAGAGCAGATTTTGAGGCGAAAGTTGCACGCCATCAAAAATCTGAAGGTGAAGCGGTTGTTGTTTTTCCAGATTGCGGTCCCCAAGTATTCCACGTATAAGGTCGTTCATCCGGTAGGGACTGTAAACCCAGCCTTGTATCGCGGCGCAGCGTTGTTCTACAGTTTCAACAGGCATGCCCTTGCGGTAAACCGGGGCATACATTAAGGTACCGGCCTGAACGTCAGTGCTGGTTTCCTGGACCAAAACAACTTTGCCGGAGAGTGTGACATCATCCGTATCACGCGCTTTTTCCATGGCTGTCCGGCGCACCGGTTCCGAGAGCATGTCGTAGCCTATGGCCCGCAGGTTACGATAAGAAAGCGGCTCCAGATAGATAATGGAAGAGTAGATTTCCCGATCACCATCCGGTTTCAGATTGTACTC
>JBAXVB010000847.1:0-1854 GCA_037129415.1 Deltaproteobacteria bacterium | reverse complement strand
GACAACAAGGACAGCTATGACGATCGCACTGAAACAGATTGACGATTACCGGTGGGAGATTCCCAAAACCGGGGATATGCGGGTTCCTGGTATTGTGTATGCCAGCTCTTCCCTGCTGACGGCCGAGGACAGTCAGGAAGCTTTTACGCAGGTGGCCAATGTGGCGACCCTTCCCGGAATCATCAAGGCATCCATGGCCATGCCGGACATGCACTGGGGCTATGGATTTCCCATCGGCGGGGTTGCGGCTTTTGACTGGGAATCCGGTATAATATCTCCGGGAGGCGTTGGTTACGACATCAACTGCGGAGTGCGCCTGGCTGGCACTTCTCTTACGGAATCGGAGGTTCGTCCCAAGCTCGAAGCTCTGGTAAATGCTTTGTACCAGAACATTCCCTGCGGGGTCGGATCAACCGGTTCGGTAAAGTTGTCCGCATCCGATGAAAAACAGGTTCTGAAAACCGGCAGCCAGTGGGCGGTTCGCCAGGGGCTTGGTGAAGAGGCCGACCTGGATCACACCGAAGATGGCGGATGCCTGCCCGATGCTGACCCTTCCGAAGTCAGCGAGCGGGCCCTTGACCGGGGCAGAAAACAGCTCGGCACCCTTGGTTCCGGAAATCATTTCCTTGAGATTGGCGTGGTGGATGCCATTTTTGACCAGGATACCGCAAGAGGATTTGGCCTGTTTGAAGGCCAGGTCACAGTGATGCTGCATTCAGGGTCCAGGGGCCTGGGATATCAGGTCTGCGATGATTATCTGGCGCTGATGAACAAGCTGTCCCACAAGCTCGAATTCCGGCTTGCGGACCGGCAATTGGCCTGCGCCTTGATCGGCTCCGAGGAAGGCATGAGCTATTTCAGGGCCATGTCCTGCGCCGCCAACTACGCCTGGGCAAACCGTCAGGTTCTGATGCACCACAGCAGAAGAATTATTGAAAACATTCTGGGAATTGGGCCGAAAAACCTGGGGTTTCGTTTGATCTACGATGTCTGCCACAATATCGCCAAGAAGGAAGTGCATGAGATAAGCGGCAAAACCCAGACCGTCTGCGTTCACAGAAAAGGCGCCACCCGCTCTTTTCCGCCGGGACATCCTTCCCTTCTCGGAAATTATCGCCAAATTGGTCAGCCAGTAATCGTCCCCGGAGACATGGGAACAGCTTCCTACGTTCTGGTAGGAACAGAAAAAGCCATGACCGAGACCTTTGGATCCACCTGCCACGGCGCAGGCCGCGTACTGAGCCGAACCGCTGCCAAGAAAGCCTGCAAGGGCCGCTCCATTCACAGGGAGCTGGAAGACAAGGGCATTCTGGTGCGGTGGACTGGAAGGTCCACGCTATCAGAGGAAATGCCTGATGCCTATAAAGATGTCTCCCAAGTGGTGGATGCGGTTCACGGCGCCGGCATTTCCAGAAAAGTGGCCAGACTTCGTCCTATCGCAGTTGTCAAAGGCTAAGGCAACTCCCAAAAAAAAAATTATTATGCTCCCATCTCCCAGCGGGGGAGGGTTGGGGTGGGATGATGAAAATTGCCATATATTTTAGTGAAAAACTGATCCTATTTTTGTTCCGCCCACCCCACCCCCTAACCCCCTCCCGCAAGGGGAGGGGGGACTTTCACTTCCTCAATCCCTTTTCGCAAGGGGGTCGGGAGTTTGGACATTTACTCCCCTCCCCTTGCGGGAGGGGGTCGGGGGGTGGGGGCTCAAAAGTTAAGATTATGCCCGTTCGCAGTATATCCATACTGATTAGAAAGGAATTTGTACAGAAAGCTGGAGACCGCCTCTGGCGCCTGAAACTCCGATTTTGGTTTTTTCTTTCAAAGATTCAATAAATCCTTTGGTTTTTTTGTCGT
>JBAXVB010000846.1:0-1855 GCA_037129415.1 Deltaproteobacteria bacterium | reverse complement strand
GAATGGAATACCATGGACTTGCTGTTGCCGTGATAGGCCCCAGCGTTTTGGGTGGCGTTGGTTGTTGGAGACTGAGCCGTCTTTGATGATCCGCGCCGGAATTCCCACGGCGGTATTGGGTTCTGTATTGACCATAAGCCGATTTTCCTGCTTATGGCTTCTTCCTGGTACTGGTTCCATTGAGAGCAAAAAGATGTTTTGCAGTATCGGCCATAAAACCAAGCCATACCATTTATAATCAATTCTGCATTGAGTGATTTTGAATCAATATTGACTATCCCAACCGTGCGGCCATACCTGTCAGTATCCATAATTTTGATTTCAACTGTTTTCCCGAATACCAGATCAGATGTGAATTGTTTTGCCTTCTGCCCGTAATCCTGATGACTTTCCGGACAATCCACGCCATAAATCCTTATTTTATGCTGGGTGTTACTGCTGTCCAGAACTGTTATGGTGTCGCCATCGGTGACAGAGACGACCTTTCCAGATATTGTATTTTTCTCCGAGGGTATTTTGAATTCATCGTTTTCGATTGATAACTGAGAGACGACCTTTCCAGATATTGTATTTTCCACCCAGTCTCGGTTAAGAAACAGAATCGGAAGGAATACCAATGCGAAGAAAATGGATTTAATAACGAATCGTCGAATAATCATCGGATAACAGTTTCCAAGGCAACACCAAGACCTGCCCTGACAACGCCTGACTGTCCACCAGATACGATTCTTTGCGGGAATTTCATAACGTCTCGTTATTTTAATCCCGACCGTTGCAGGTTTTCCAATTTCGCAATCAGTTTTTCTGCTTTTTGGATTACCCCCGAGATACTTTCATTATAAGCTTCCGGTGACGCGACTAAACTCCATAATGCTTTATCGTCAAGTTCCCTTCTTTCATTTTCCAAATTCTCAACTGTCTGTAAATGCTTTACATAATTATAAGCGATGTCGAGATGCCTATCTATTACCGGCAGATCAATGGTGAGATATCCTTCCAATTTTTTCAGATAAGATTTTACTTGATCACTGCCATCGAAAGTATGCCCGTAATTCGCTTGTTCTTCGGACATGCACCGGCTCCCTTTTAAGGTTACTTGTTTGGGCGGCAGGCTTCCTGTCAATCCAGAGATATGCCATACTCACTCATTACACCTCCAACGTGTGATGTAGTCCGCAACGAGTACACTTATTAAGTGCATTAATCAATCAAAATCACTATCAATATATGCGGTTTTTTGACAATGGCGACTTTGTTACTATGCAGCCATGTCAAAAACAAACTTCGTGACAACCAGGGAAATAGGGGCAATCATCAGGAGTCGCAGGAAGGAACTCGGGCTTTCGCAGGAACATTTATCAGAAAAGGTAGGTGTCTCGTATCAACAGATCCAGAGATATGAAAACGGCGGCAGTATGTTGAATGTTGAGAATGTTCAACGTGTCGCCAAGGCGCTGGATATACCTGTTACATTGTTCTTTTCATGTACTGATTCCGCACAAGGTGATGAATCAGTACAGTATCCAAGCCCCGACGAAAAAACACTTCTCAGATATTATCGGGAACTTGACGGCGAAACCGACAAACGGCTTGCAATCAGGGTTATAAAGCGATTTGCCAAAAAGCCATAATCCCAAAATTACCAAACGAAGCCATTCCATACTTGTCCATTGCCAAAAAATTGAATCTGTCAGTTATGGATTGGCATGAGTTTCTTGGAAAAATGGAAAGACTGGATGCCAGGGAGCTGAACCTTCTGGCGATGCAACTGATTAATCGGTCAGTGATGCAACTGGAGGTGCCACAATGACCAATACAGAATCGGTGGATATTGTGGATGCCATTAACTTGATAT
>JBAXVB010000845.1:0-1861 GCA_037129415.1 Deltaproteobacteria bacterium | reverse complement strand
TGACGCTATTGTTCCAATACAAAACCCTGCATCGCCAGATTGGAGGTAAATGCTTTAAGGTGATTCACTGAACCCTTCAAAAGGTTGCTGTAAACGGTTTTTATGTCTTTGGGCAAGGTCGGATTCATTCTATCGTGCAGATCAGCGATATCTTTCTCCTCAATAATTACACCCACATTGAGCGCCTCAACCAGAGATATACTTCCCAGTGCTACCAGTTCAACATATAGAACCTGCAGCTCGGGATTGTTAAACTCGCCTTCTATTTCTGATGCCGGGTCCTCAATGTCATATCGGTCGAGCAGGGTCTTTATGGTATCCATGTGTGTCTGCTCGCTCCCGGAGATATTATTGAAGATGCTCGAACCCCACATGTCAAATAAAACGTGGTAAACATCTTTGGCAAGTTTTTCTTCCTCACGCATGAACCTCAGCGATTCCTTATCCGTTTCTGTCAAGTTGACAGCCAGCACATTTCCGACCGAAGTGATGCTCACCAACATCAGAAGTCCACCGACAACAAGCCATTTTACTGCACTAAATTTGAACGTGTGTTTCATGATCAAGTCTTCCTTTCGTTATTATTTCCTGCGTCACTATATTTGTAGTTGCTCTGACAGATATAGAATGCACAGTGACAGTTTTGGGATAGCCCCGGTTGACCTTTTTACATTTCTTTTTCCAAAAGATTATCGGCTGCTATCGAAGAATTAGCCACCACAAACACTGTAATCCCTACTGCCGGACATACAGTCACCAACACGTTAAACTTTTTCATTTTGTCAAATCCTTTCTTAAATTATAGCCAGTTGATAAAACAGTCTCAAAGCGATTGTCAGCGCGCTTTTGTCATAATAACGTTTGCGGCGTGAAAAGGTTACAGAAAAATCGGTGTGAATTTGTGTGATCGGTGGGCATGATAGCAGGAGGAGATGAACAATGAGAATTGGCCCACGGATGGACACAGATAGCAAAGAAGGCGAGTACGGCTGAGGAGTAGAGCTATTGTGTGGTGTTTGACACGATTATTGAAGACATGCCCGATGACATGTTCCCGGACCGCCCCTCGGGGCAAGGGCAACAACCCAAAAAAACGCGGTTCATGAATATCTTAAAACTCATTTCGAATTTGAGATTGACAAAAGTATCCACACAAACTATTAGCTACCGTTAAACCGGATGGATATTTAAAGAGAACAGTATAATAATAAAAACACAGAATCTCAGGTTCATGGGTTTCCTGAAGCCTTCAGCAGTGCCCGATCAACGGACCCAAAAAGGATAAAATGAGGATAATCTCAAAGAGACCGTTACGGGAATTCTGGTCGTTTCATCCCGAGTCAAAAGACCTTCTCGAGGGTTGGTATCACATGGCGCTACATACATCGGCGGCCAGTTTTGCTGAGTTGAGGCAGACATTTAGCAGTGCCGATTATGTGGATGGTTTCACCATTTTTGATGTGGGCGGTAACAGTTACCGTCTTGTGGCAGTCATCCACTACAACACACAACGGATTTATGTTCGCAATGTGATGACCCACGCCGAATACGACCGCAACCATTGGAGGAAGCGATGAACGCAGCTATTGACATTGATCGATTAATACCGGCTTGGCATGGCCTGCAAGAGGCAGCGCCTATCGGACACATCGAATCCGAAGCGGATTACGATCGCATCACGGTGATCCTTAATCGACTCCTGGATGTGGTCAGGGATGACAGTACTCATCCGCTTTATCCCCTGATTACATTGATCGGAGACATCATAGCAGCCTACGAAGTAAACCTGGAGCCATTGGATTGCTGATTGTGGCAGCCCACCTCCTGTTCAGCCGAATTTAAATGGAAATGGGGACAGGTA
>JBAXVB010000844.1:0-1862 GCA_037129415.1 Deltaproteobacteria bacterium | reverse complement strand
ACAACGATCAACCCGATCACTGGTTTATCGTGCAGACAGTTTACAAGCCACGATATTGACCTCGTCTATGCCATAAACGTTGGCAATAATGTTTCGGTCCGAGCCATGCCGCAAATTGGCATACCACTTAGAGAGTTGACCCAGGGTCATGATCTCACAGATCACCCATACGGGCGGCAATTCTTCTTCATAGGCATCAAAATGGCGGATAAATATCTCGGTAACTTCCTGCGTCTGAAGTTCACGCCGATATTTTCGGACCAATCTTACCCACTTTCGAGCTTATCGTGATTTGATTGGAGACATTAAGAAAATCCCTCTTTCCTCAGATACCGATTCTGTTGTATAATCACAAATTATGAAATCATTTTCTCAAGCACCGCCAGCCAACAATCATGATCGGCTTTCTGAAATTGTGATTAGCGACGATCAGGGGAGCAGATCCCCTGACCAGTTTAAAAAGGGGGTTCTCTTTGGTGTACCGGAAAGATGGCGCTTTATTGAAATCAGTCGAAGAGATCAGCACAGGAGAGCAAATTCAGGTAACTGTTTCAGATGGGATAATCTTCAGTACCGTTAATCATACGATAGGTAAATGAGATGACCGACACGCAAGACGATATTTCGCTGATGACATACGAACAAAAAGTAACCAGACTATATGAGATTCTGACCAGGCTCGATAATTCAGCCACACCCATTGATAAACTGGCTGAAGACGTGAAGATTGGCGCTCGGTTGATCAAGGAATTTGATACCAAACTGAAACAGGTAGAGACAGAAGTCCGGGATGCTTTCGAAGAACTGGATTATAAGGAAAACCCTGTGGATTCCAATACCATTTCACCTGGCTCCAGAACATACAGCTATGCCGGTCATAGCGGTGCTGGGTCCCTGCGAGGGTGGAGAGTCTGACCACAAAATCCGGTAGAACCAGAAATAATATTAGACGAGGAGAGCACTATGGAAGCAGCGAAAACTACTGACAAAGATTCAAGGCAAAACCAGCAGGAACGCCAGAGTAAGCTCTATGAAATAAACAAAGCTATTCATGATGCTGAAAGCTTTGTCAAGGTTTTCCCCTATGTTGAAAGGGAAATGCTCACCCTGCTCAAAGCCGAGCGTTTGACTGTTTACCAACGGGGCCGCCATGAGCGGGAAATTGTTTCAAAGTACAAAACCGGTAAGGACATCAAGGAGATCAGACTTGCATTAATAAGCCCCTCATCAATTGCAGGCTTTGTCGCTCTAAGCCAGCGGCCTTTGCGTATTGATAACGTCAACGACGCGCAGAGCCTTGAACAAATACATCCTCAGCTCAATTTTGATAACAGTTTCGACCAGCTCTCGGGCTTCCGCACACTGTCAATGATTGTCGTGCCCATCAAGTTTAAGGAAACACTGCTCGGCGTCCTTCAGTTCATCAACCGTGTGGGCGGGGGAGCCTTTACAGACCCGGACATTAATGTTGCCCTGGAGGTGGCGCAGGTGATAGGGTCAAAGTTTCAGTATGATTTTCAAGCTACCCAGGGGCCTTATGAATATCTGATGCACCGCAAGCTGTTAACTCCTGAAAAACTTGAAGAGCTTAAAAAAAAGTCGGCAAAGGACAGATTATCCATCCCACAGCTTTTAATTTCCGATCTAAATCTTGTACCCGAAGAGATTGGTGAATCACTTGAGCGCTACTATCAGGTGCCTTTTCTCAAATACGACCCTGATATTCAAGTGCCTCAGGACCTTATAAAAAATATCAAAAAGTCATATATGAAAAGCAACCTCTGGGTGCCTGTTGCTTTTGAGCAGGACCGGGTCACCATTCTCATTGATGACCCCAACGACTTTAACAGGATTATGGAAAT
>JBAXVB010000843.1:0-1862 GCA_037129415.1 Deltaproteobacteria bacterium | reverse complement strand
TATATGCGTGCAATTTTGGGCACAAACCGCAGCCTGAAAGTGGTCCCGCCTGTGCGATCCAGTTCGATCTTGCCCTGGAGCTGGTTCTGACCGAGCATCTTGACCAGGAGCAGGCCCAGGGTTTTCGTTTTCGTCCAGTCCAGGCCGGCAGGCAGTCCAACACCATTGTCGGCCACGGTCAGCGTGTAGGTTGCGCCGTCCCATTCTGCGGTAACGGCGATTTCACAACGTAAGGTCCCAATGCAGGGTTGCCCTTCCGGGAAGGCGTATTTGAAGGCGTTGGTTACCAGCTCGGTTATCAGCAGACCGCAGGGGACAGCGGCATCAAGACTCATCTCGACACCCGTCGCGACCACACTGACGTGGAGGTTAAAAAAACGCTCGTAGGACAAATGCAGATGAGAGACCAATGTATCGAGGTAATTCTGAAAATCAATCCTGGATAAGTCCTTGGACTGATAGAGCTGCTCGTGGACCAGCGACATGGACCTGATCCTGTTGCTCAGCTCCGTCATTGCGGCTCTGGTCGGCTCGTCAACTATCTTCTGCCCTTGCAGGTCAATCAGCCCCATGATGGCGGCCAAATTGTTTTTAACCCGGTGATGGACTTCCTTTAGCAGCACATCTTTCTCCGCCAGCAAGGCACGCAGCGCCTTATCAGATTCCCTAAGCGCCTCGTCAGCCTGTTTGCGCTTGGTGATATCTCTGACGAAACTCTGTATAATGCCATCTCCGTCACGGGAAACCACCTTTGCACTGAATTCAATGGGTAGCAGTGCGCCATCCTTAAGTATCACTTCAGATTCAAACAGCAAAAGATCATTATTTCTGAGTGTCGTCATCTGTTCGGGAATATATTGATCGTCATTTGGCTTGCTGATCGTTGAAAGATTTGCGCCGACAAGCTCATCGCGCCTGTATCCGAGCATCCTGCAAGCATTCTCATTTACATCTGAAATTATTCCATTGAAATCCTGGATGAACAAGGCATCATTGCTGTTCTCCACGATAGTTCTGTAGCGCGCCTCACTGTCGCGAAGATCCCGGGAAAGGAGGGTATATGGCTTTTTTATGCCAATATGGACGATGGCATTATAGAGGGCAAGAAAAACGATTGTCTTCAGAATATGCCCCAGCATGTTGAAGAGGCCATATACGTCAGTGTAGAGGGTAAAGGCCAGTCCGGTCAGGATCGACAAGACAATGGCCGCCATGAGGGATCGCAGCATCTCCCGATCTATATACCCGCGGCTCTGTCGCAGAAGAACGGCTGCGGCTGTCAAAATCAGGCATATAACGTACTCGCTGATACGCTTGAAAGGAGTCAGGCCCGATCCTTCGATAAAACAGTCGGGGAAAATCCTGGCAAAAATCGCGAACAGGAGCAGAGCTGTAATAACAGCATAGCCGGCCAATAAACAATACTGTGCGCTGGCGCTTAGATCCATATCCTTGGATATTTGCAGAAAAAGCAGTCCCGATGCCGCCAGGATCGAAAGGCTTTGAAGGTAGCGTGAGGCAATCCATAATTGAGTGGGCAGATTGGAATCAAAGCCATGGAACACATTCATACCTTTGTAGGCCATGGTGTGTACCAGGTCAATCCCGCCAGCGAACAGGGACGCGATACCGATCAGCAGGAAAAAGCTGCTCCCCTTGGGGCGGTAGATCCTCGTGTTCCAGGTAATGGCAAAGACGCACCCTGCCACGGCGATGCTGGTCATCTCCGCAAGGCTATGAAACAACAGATAGCTATTCATCATCGAATTTCCTTATCGAATTTCCTTATGCTGCATGCCTTATTTATCATTGTGCGCCACTTTACGAATTACGAATTTTCTTTTCAACCATGCCAGTCCGAA
>JBAXVB010000842.1:0-1863 GCA_037129415.1 Deltaproteobacteria bacterium | reverse complement strand
AAATGCGCTCCGGCATAGGATATGATATTCACCGGCTGGTATTCGGCCGCAAACTGATTCTGGGGGGAGTTGATATACCCTTTGAAAAAGGACTTCTCGGCCATTCGGATGCGGACGTGCTGATTCATGCACTATGCGATGCCTTGCTGGGGGCGGCGGCGCTCGGAGACATCGGAATTCATTTTCCGGATACGGATATGGCCTACCGGGGCGTATCCAGCATGGTGCTTCTGGATAAAACAGTTCAATTGCTGGAATTCAGGGGCTTTTCGGCGGTGAATGTGGATATTACTGTTTTGGCCCAGGCTCCGAAACTATCCCCGTTCAGGAACGCCATGCAAGAGAATATCGCCGCTGTTCTTCATTTGACTGCTGATTGCGTCAATGTCAAAGCCACGACAACAGAAGGGCTGGGAGCGATAGGAAACGGTGAGGGAATCGCTGCCTTGTGTGTGGCCATGATTAACCAGAAAGAGACGAACCTATTGGAAAAATTGTCATGACAATCTATCTGTATAATACACTGAGCAGGAAAAAGGAAATCTTTGAGACCGTCGAACCCAACAAAGTGAAAATGTATGTCTGCGGTCCAACGGTTTACGATGCCAGCCATATCGGACATGCACGGTCCGTGGTTGTTTTTGATGTTCTGGTCCGGTATCTGAGGGCCAGGGGGTTTGATGTCATTTATGTCCGGAATTTTACTGATGTGGATGACAAGATCATCGCCAAGGCCAATCAGACCGGAATGTCCTGCATGGATTTGGCTGAAAAATTCATTCAGGAATTCTATGTGGATATGGATGCTCTGAAAGTCGAGCGCGCTACTTACGAGCCACGGGCGACCCATCATATCGATGATATCATCCGCATTGTCCAAATACTGATCGACAAGGACCACGCCTATCCGCTGGATGGTGATGTGTATTTTGCAGTGGATCGGTTTTCCGGTTATGGAAAGCTCTCCGGCAGAAAACTCGATGACATGGAGGCCGGCGCGCGGGTGGATGTGGACATCCGGAAACGAAACCCTTTTGATTTTGCCTTGTGGAAGGCGGCAAAGCCCGGAGAGCCGGAATGGGACAGCCCATGGGGAAAAGGCCGGCCGGGTTGGCACATCGAATGCTCGGCCATGAGCTTTGCCCTTTTGGGAGAAACCATTGATATTCATGGTGGCGGAATGGATTTGACCTTTCCCCATCATGAGAATGAGGTTGCCCAGTCTGAAGCGGCGTTTGGCAAGACGTTTGTCAAATACTGGGTGCATAATGGTTTTGTGAATATCAACCATGAAAAGATGTCCAAGTCCCTGGGCAATTTCCTGCTGATCAAAGATGTCCTGAAGTCTTATCATCCGGAAGTAGTTCGGCTTTTTCTGCTCTCCAGCCATTATCGCAGCCCGATTGATTTCAACGATAAGATCATGGACGAGTCCAGTACAGCACTCGATAAGGTATATACCCTTATAGCAAGGCTGGAGAAGCGCCTCGAAAAGAACCCGGTTTTGTCTCAGTCCGGGGATATCTGGGAACGCTTCTGTGAAGCAATGGATGACGATTTGAATACGGCCAAAGGGATTGGACTGGTGTTTGAATCCGTCCGAATCTTGAACCACCTGCTTGACGAATCGGATAAAGCTTTTTCTTCGACCTTTCAGCAAACCCTTTTGACTGCCTGGTCGGACCTGCAAAAGATAGGCCGGATTCTGGGAGTTTTCGGGGAAGTTCCGGATCAATACGCTTCTGACCGCAAATCTCTGGGACTTCAGAAAACCGAGGTTGATCCTGCCTGGATAGAACAGATGATCGCTGATCGAACCTCTGCCAGAAAAGCCAAGGAATGGCAAAAAGCAGATGAAATCCG
>JBAXVB010000841.1:0-1869 GCA_037129415.1 Deltaproteobacteria bacterium | reverse complement strand
GGTTTTTTTAAGATAATCCTTATCTTCGTTCATGATTTTCTTGCTGGCTTCCCAAAGGACAACCCCTGAAAACATTGCCCAGAAGACATCCGAAAGGGCGACCGGGTGTTTTTCTATAAATACGCCTTTCTCGACGCCTTCCCGAAAAATATTCGAAATGGCGGCGATGGATTTACGAGACAGCTCCTCAATCTGGGTCATAAACCTGGGAGATAGATTTTTCAACGTTTCGCTGGACTGAAGGTGAAACATATTGATGATAATCAGCGGATCGAAATCATAGACATCATACATGGCCTCAATCAGCTTCTCCAATTTTTGCTCCGGCGATAGATCCGTTTCCTTGTTGACATGTTCGACCCGAATATGAAGGTACTGCAGAATCCTTAATGAAAGGGATGCATGCAACTCTTCCTTGTTTTTGAAATACAGGTATAAGGTTCCCGGACTGAGTTCGGCTCCGCTGGCAATGTCTTCCATTGTTGACTTGCTGAACCCTTTTTCCGAAAATACCCGTTTGGCCGCCACAATAATCTGCTGCCGCCGCCGCTCTTTTTCTCTTTCTTTTCTTTCCTGAATTCCCATGAAAACCATTCCTGAATAAAATTTATTAGTAAAATTCATTTGTATTTTATATTAGATGTTTAGTCAAGAAAAATGTTCAGCATATTAAGAAAGAAGGCAGCATTGTTAAGAATGGAATACATTGTATAACGGCCATTCATTCTGCTGGAATTATGATACAGACGTTTACGAAGTCGGCAAAAAATGCTTCCATATCGTCGCTACATTTTCCCGCAGGGATCGAAACCTGCCTTCGGAAACAAGCGCCGGTTTTTCCTGTAGGCTTAACCGATGGACAACAGCCCGATACGTCAGATAGGCTTCCTTGAGAAAATATGCCTGATAATCCTCCACAATTCCGGTCTCAATAAGGGTTTGCAGAAGACGGACGTTATCAGTCCACTGAAGTAGCGCAACATGTTCATGGGATTTTGAAAGTACAAGATATTGAACCAGGAATTCAATGTCAACAATTCCTCCGATATCCTGTTTAATATCAAAGTTCTGTGAATTCTTTCCGGCATGTTCCCTGCGCAGTCTCTCGCGCATTTCCCCGACTTCCAGTCGAAGTACCTCGGGGTCCCTAATTTGTGAGATCACCTTTCGCCGAATGGTCTGAAAGCGTTCACAAACCCGAATATCTCCGCAAATCGGCCTTGACCTTACCAGGGCCTGATGTTCCCAAGTCCAGGCTTTCTCGGTTTGATACTGTTCAAAAGCATCCACATGACTTACCAGGACTCCAGAGCTGCCGCTGGGTCTCAGCCGCATGTCCACTTCATAGAGATTGCCGGCAGGAGTTCGCGCAGTTAGTAGATGAATCACCCGCTGCCCCAACCGGGCGAAAAACTGGGAATTATCAATCGGGATATCCCCATCGGTTTCACCCGGATATCCAGCGTGAAGAAATACCAGATCCAGGTCAGAGCCATATCCCAGCTCGATTCCGCCCAGTTTTCCATAAGCAATCACAGCAAACCCTCTGCTGCAGGCAATGCCCTCAAGCGAACTGGAAGGCGCTCCGTGTTTTGCAACCAGATTATTCCAGCACAGCTCCAGCACCTGATTTAGCACCGTTTCAGCGATCTCTGTCAAATGATCGCTGGTTCGCATAAGTGGAAGCGTTCCGGTTACATCCGCAGCCGCCACACGAAGCATATTGACCTGTTTGAAGATACAAAGCTGCTCGATCTGATATTCCAGATCGTGGGAAGGAACCATGCGCATTTTTTCTGCAATTTCAGACTCCAGCTCAGCCTTTCTGGGTGGAGTATAAAGGGTGCGGGTATCCAGAAGCTCATCCAG
>JBAXVB010000840.1:0-1872 GCA_037129415.1 Deltaproteobacteria bacterium | reverse complement strand
ATCATAGGGTGCATTGGGAGCTGAGGCATCTTTTACTGTTCCGAGTGCAACATCAGCATTATTGATGATGTGGGAAACAAGACTTAGCGCCTCGGCGGCATTCGCCGGAACTTTTGCCGAGTTGCGCTGGACAGCCATGCGGACAAAACGGCTGGGCGCTGTCATGTCCCCTGGAACTCCAAAAGAGCCATTGCCCATGTTCGGGACGGTAACGTCGAGTCCTCCAAATTGCTTCTCGTGTGTTGAGACAGATGTGGTTTGCACATAATTCCTCAGATTGATCAGTTGCCAGTCAAATGTAGGATCGTTTGTAGCCACGCCAACTTTGTTGTCATGAACATTCATAACCGAATCTCCCGATTTCGCATCCTTCACCCATTCTATTACGATCCCTTTGCCTGTAGCATCAAACAGGACGAGGTGAAACGGCATCTGCTCTTTGGTCCAGATGGCGACCTTGCCAAGATTCGCCTTCACCTCGTCAACCGTGGCGAACTGGCTGATCAGCCAGAGCGGTGTATCAACATTGGACAATGCTTGTAACTTCTTCTCTGGAGGAACAATTGTTGCGTAGTAGGAGGCATTGAGTATCTGAACCGATAGAATCAGCCCTTTCTCGTTCATGGTATCCGTGGGAGTGGTGGAGCCGATTACCGGCAGGCCAAAACTGGAATACTTCGTTGTATAGGAAAAACCGGGGCTGCCATCGGGATTTGTTGACTGGATTGTCTTGCCCCTGGGGGTGAGCGCCACATTGATCTTCATGGTCGCCGGATTGTCATCCATGGTACGGGCGACAACGACTGAACCATCTGAAGCGATTAGCTGCACACTGGTACACGCAAGCACCGGGAAGACATGAAGCAAGGCGGACGTAACCAGCAGTGCGACCAGTTTCAGGGTGATAGGAAGTCGATTTAACGTTTTCATCTTTCATTTTTCCTTTCAAATTGGGCAGCATATCTTCGATTTATAGATCAAAAGTAAGTTGAATAAAACGGTGTCCTCCGATTGTCAACAGGTTTGTTTTCGCCGTTACTCAGAACTGCGACCGACATCAACAAAATAAATACAACCTTTTTCATCTGATTCTCATTTTAATTTTGAGTGTTTCTACCGACACTACCAGGGGTTGCAGATTGCAGGTGACAATTCAATCGCTTTTCTGCGTCAGCCCAGGGCATCGCCCTGGGCCTGAAGAGGCAGCTAAATCTTGGTCGCTTTTGTTCGTTTATTATTGATATGTGCGAACCGACATTATATTTTTTATAGTTGCCGGATCAATGTTATATGCTGAATAATATCCCCATACATGGATAACCGCGAGCGCTTCTATAAAATCGTTCACAGAGGTAATAGGCGTAGTCGGCTTTTGTAAATACTTGGCTTGATTACCATTTTTATTGTCAGGATACTGAATTGGCCAAAGCGTTGTATCGCTGATTTTGATTGTATTTTTTTGCGTAGTCATACCAGCCTGACTGCCCGCTGTATAAGCATAAGCGACAGCACTAAGCAAAGCTGTAGAGGCTGCGCCCAACGGTAGAGAGAGCTTTCCAAGCTGCGATTCCAGATGATAGTATTTATCTATAGAGGGATAGTAAAGCCAGAAGTAATAGTTGTTTTCTTGCACGGCAAACTGTTTAAAGAGATTTTGCCACGCATGAGGAACTATATCCCCATAGTTGAAAACAAGAGTATTCAAGCTATTAACAATATTTCCTGAATTGACTGCTACGGGATATTTCGGGAATTTAACATCCCAGTCAGCCGCATAGGCTGCATTTCCAGCCGTGGGACCAGCGGTTGGCATGGCTAACACATGTCCGCTCCACCTTGGATCCAAATTGGCAAGTGTGTCTTGCGCCCAGT
>JBAXVB010000084.1:0-13660 GCA_037129415.1 Deltaproteobacteria bacterium | reverse complement strand
TACCAGATGAATTGTGAAGGGTTGAATTTTTGAGTCATAACTTGCTAAGCTATAAGTCTAAACAGGAATCGTTGAATGCGTGGGCGCTGGAGGAATTGATCGGGCACTATGTGAACTACTGCAAAATCCTTGGTAGAAGCCGCCAGACAAAGAACGACGATATTCGCTTGTATGCCATCAGCACACGCCGGCCCAGTGCGCTCCTCTCCCTGACAAGGGCGACCGAGGTGAAGCCAGGAGTATGGGATATTCGGGTTCTGAGTCTGGATATCCGTATCCTTGTGCTAAGCGGATTGCCGCTGGAGCAACGGAATGCTGTATTAGCCTTTTTCAGCTTTAATGCTGAAAAGGTCCGATTTGCCCTGGAGCACTATGATTGGCGGATGGAAGATGGGTCCACCGTCATTAACCAGTTATTGAACAAATATTCGCTGGAGGGAATCACTATGCCATATACCATGGAACAGTTCAGGAAGGAATATGTGAAGGCTCATCTGCCAGAACTTGGTACAGATGAAGTTTTGTCGATGTTCACGCCGGAGGACAGGCTGAGGGGTCTCGCGCCAAAGGACAGGCTGAAGGGCCTTGCGCCAAAGGACAGGCTGAAGGGTCTCGCGCCAAAGGACAGGCTGGAGGGTCTTGCGCCAAAGGACAGGCTGGAGGGTCTTGCGCCGGAGGAAATAGAGGCTTATCTGAAAAAGCTGAAAATGAAAACGGTACACTGAGAACAGTTGTCTATTGGATATGGACTTCGAGATTCAAAGAGCTGCACTGGGGTGCGGCGGTCCCGGGATAGCTTTCAGGTATGGCATTTGGGCATCCTTCGTTTTTTTGTTGACACTTTCTGAGTGTATCCTGGGCTGATGCAAATTGCCATATATTTTAGTGAAAAACTGATCCTGTTTTTGTTCCGTTTGTATGATGAGGAATAAAAATGGGATCAATTTCAAACCATTTTTTTGATGATTTTCATCGCCCCCAAGTGTATCCTTTATTTCCAGGCCACCAGTTTTATATATTTTGGCGGCTTTGATCGTCGCTCCTGGTTCTACCGGATTAGGTGAGAATATGATAACAGCAGCACAGGAATGGTTTAACGAAGGTTTTAATGAAGGTTTGTTAAGACAAATTGAAATTATCGAAAATTTTTTGAAAGCGGGTGTAACCTGGGATATTGTTTACGAAGCTACAGATTTTGATGAAAACAGTTTCCATGAACTGAAAAAAACCCTTACCAAGGTGTTGTACAGGACGGGCTCAACTCCCGCCAGTGAACGGTGTCAGGCACCAATCTTATTGACTGTTTGGCCTTAGATCATAGTTTCTGGGTGCATTCCATTGCACCGGATATGAATATCTACCTTGCCGTTGCAAGTAGGAAATTTCGGGATAGTTATACATCGCCTGCCAATGGCGACAATAAGCCAGGCATAAATGCTCATGGCATGGTCTATGTCGCCTCCATGAATGAAAATTAGCCGACACAATAGCGTTTCTCACGCAAAGGCACGAAGAACATTTTTTTCGTGTCTTTCGTGGTTTAAAAGTATTTTCACGGTAAGACCAGCGATCAGCACCCATCTTTCCTGGTGGAAACGATTATCCGACAATCATAATCACATCACCGGTCGATACCTCGGAGCCTTTTTCAACCCTGATTTCCTTTACCGTACCGGAAACATGGGTGGTCAGGCTGTTTTCCATTTTCATGGCTTCCAGAATGGAGACGATCTGGCCGGCGCTTACCGCATCACCTACTTTTACCCTGACTTCCATAATCAAACCTGGGATGGGCGCTAAAATTGGCTCGCCTTGACCCTGCACAACTCGTGGGATTGATGCCCCTGTTTTCTGAGACTGGATAGGCGTTGGAGTAGCAGTTGTCTGCGCTGTTACTCCCGGTTGAGCTGCGGTTTGTTGCGCAGAAGTCTTTGACGGATCGCCGATACGAACATTATATGGTTGCCCGTTTACCAGAACACTGGCCGTATTTCCGGTAATGCCGCTGATGGTGACATCAAAGTTTTTCTGATTGATTTCAAAATTATATTTCATTAGATTACCCCAAAAGAATTATGAATTATGAATAAACAGTGCGTAATTCATAATTTATCATTTGTGTTTACCGGTCGCTGAAACGTTTGAAACCGTGCATTCTGTATTCCGACACGGCCATACTGAACCCATGAATTCTGATCGGTTCTTTGAGCATCAAGCGTATTATGTGATGTTCCAGGAGCCAGATGCAGGTGAAGCGCCATCGAAATGGCGGCAACCGTGTCCGCGTCAGGTGCGGATGATGGAGCATTCGGACCGTTGAGCGGTTCTGTTCGATGTGCAGGCTCCGGTTTGGTGGATTGAGACGATAGGAGAGCCAGCCTTTTATGCCTTTTTTCAAGGGCGATAAAGATTTGCCCCGCAGACAACATGCCGATCATCAACATCGACAGTACTATGAAAACTCCGAAAAAACGGACAACCAGGGTTCCGAGTGCATAGCTCCAAAAATAATCCTTCGGCCCCCCGATGAGCTGAATCCGTCCGTCCGCTATTCCATCGCTGTCCCATTCTCCGCCATCCATGACCCGGATGACAAATTGATTGGAATTGTCGGCTCCATTTCTTGTCTTTATTCCAGAGTTAAACCATTTTGCCGGCTTCTTTGAATTGTAAAGCCAGTATTCGGTTGAAACCGTAAAAAACGAAGATGAAATGGTGATTTCGGCTTCAGAGCCAGGGGGAATATCATCAATAGTAACATCGAAAAATGAGGATTTAAATTCTTTTATATCCATTTCCGGTGTTTTGAGGGTTTCATATTCAACGCCCTTGACATCCGACAGGCTGCCCTGAGCCGTGTTGAAATCAATCGAAACGCTCGTGCTTTTTGCTCTGGGTATCAGTTTGGCGGTTATGGTTTTGCCCGCATGGATAAACTCGGGAACTGGTTTTTCAGCATCCTCTCCAATAGCGGCCAGTGATTCATGCTGAAAAAACAGCGGCGATAGCACTGCGACAATAAGGCATAATATTCGTACCGGTCTGAAATAATGGGATATCACGATGGCCTCCTATTGAAACATGGCTATAAACATGCCGGCTGCTGCCGCTGATCCGATGACACCTGCCAGATTGGGTCCCATGGCATGCATGATCAGCCAGTTATCAGGATCTGCTTTAAGTCCTTCGACGTGCGATACCCGTGCCGACATAGGTACGGCCGAGACCCCGGCAGAGCCGATCAGTGGATTCATTTTTTCCTTCAAGAACAGATTCATTATATGGACCGTCAGAATCCCCCCAAAAGTACACACCACAAAATCCAGAAGACCAAAAGCAAAAATCAGCATGGGTTTCCAGTTCAAAAAAACCTCCGCTTGCATGGTGGCACCAACCGAAAGCCCCAGAAAAATGGTTACAATGTTCATCAGAGCATTCTGAGCAGTATCCGAAAGGCGTTTGACCACACCGCTTTCCCGCATCAGATTGCCAAACATGAACATGCCCATGAGCGGTGCGACGGCCGGAATCAGCAAGACAATTAATACGGTTGCAATCAGCGGAAACAGCAGCTTTTCTCTTGCGGACACAATCCTGAGCTGACGCATTCGAATTCGGCGTTGATCAAGTGTGGTCATCCATCGCATGATTGGGGGTTGAATCAAGGGAACCATAGCCATGTAAGAATATGCTGCAAGTGCATTTGCGCCAAGCAGGTGAGGCGCCAGCTTGGTGGTCAGGTAAATTGTAGTGGGGCCGTCCGCGCCCCCGATAATCCCTACAGATGCGGCTTCCTTCAGCGTGAATCCAAAAAACAGGGTGCCGATATAGGTTACAAAAACACCTAACTGCGCTCCGGCTCCAATGATCAGGGTTTTGGGATTGGCAATCAGTGGTCCGAAGTCCGTCATAGCGCCCAGCCCCAGAAAAATGACGCAAGGGATGATTTCCCACTCGACTCCGTATTTGTAAAACGCCCGGATCAGGTCCGGTGTTCCTTGTTCTGTAAAGCCCATCAGGGGCGTAAGCGGGAAATTGACTATGAAAATTCCAAATCCTATCGGAAGCAGCAAAAGCGGCTCATAGTCCTTTGCAATGGCAAGGTAAAGAAAAACAAGACCGACGCCGATCATCAGAACATTGCCGCCAGACAGATGGGGGATTCCGGTTTGGGTGAATAAAATGCTTCGAATGAGTTCAGCCAGTTGTTCCCAGGACATTTTATACAGACTCCTTATTTAAAGAGGGATATTTCCATGTTTCTTTGGCGGATTGATGTCCCGCTTGGTTCTGAGCATTTTCAGGGATTGAATCATGAGCATCCGGGTTTCCGCAGGATCAATGACATCATCAATATAGCCAAGTTCCGCAGCTCGGTAAGGGTTGGAAAACTTTTCCCGATAATCCTCAATCCGTCGCTGACGTTCTTCTTCGGGATCTGCTGACGCTTCGATATTTTTTCGGGCAATGATATTGACCGCGCCATCCGCGCCCATGACGGCTATTTCGGCGCCGGGCCAGGCAAGATTGATATCTCCTCGAATATGCTTGGAATTCATGACAATGTAGGCCCCGCCATAAGCTTTTCGGGTGATGACGGTGATCCGGGGAACTGTTGCCTCGCAGAAAGCGTAAATGAGCTTGGCGCCGTGTTTGATGATGCCGCCATGCTCCTGGTGGATTCCCGGAAGAAAGCCCGGAACATCTTCATAGACGATGAGCGGAATGTTGAACGCATCGCAGAAGCGGACAAATCGTGCGCCCTTGATTGAAGCGTCGATATCCAGGCATCCGGCCATGATGTTGGGCTGATTGGCCACAACCCCGACGGGCATGCCGTCCAATCGGCCGAAGCCGATCACGATATTTTTGGCCCAGTGCTGATGAACCTCGAAAAAATACAGGTCATCCATATTGGATTGAACAATATGACGAATGTCGTATGGCTTGTTGGGATCGGACGGTACTACGTCGCGAAGGGATTCATCCCGGCGCATGGGGTCATCTTTGGCGGCAGACCTGGGCGGATCTTCCATGTTGTTCTGGGGAAGAAACGACATTAGTTCGCGGATCATCTCAAGACAGGCGCTGTCATCGGGTGCAGAAAAATGGGCCACGCCGCTTTTGGCATTGTGGGCCATGGCTCCGCCCAGCTCTTCCTTGCTGACTACTTCCCGGGTAACGGCCTTTATGACTTCCGGGCCGGTGATGAACATGTGGCCGGTTTTTTCAACCATGAAAACCCAGTCTGTAAGGGCTGGACTGTAAACCGCACCTCCTGCGGAAGGTCCCATTATCGCAGTAATCTGTGGAACTACGCCTGAAGCCATGACATTGAGCAGAAAAATATCGCCATAACCGGCCAGACTCATGACCCCTTCCTGAATCCTGGCGCCTCCCGAGTCGCAAAGGCCGATGACTGGTGATCCGGTTTTCATGGCGGTTTTCATGATTTTACAGATTTTTTCTGCATGGGCAAGCGAAAGTGAACCGCCCAGGACGGTAAAATCCTGAGCAAAAACAAAAGTCTGTCTGCCATGGATCATACCGTATCCGGTGACAACGCCATCGCCTGGAATTTTCTGATTGGCCATGTCAAAATCGCTGCATCGGTGAGTCTTAAAGCGATCGACTTCAACGAATGTGTCCTGATCCAGCAGTCTGGTTATTCGCTCTCTGGCGGTCAGTTTACCGGATTCATGCTGTTTCCGGATTTTGTCCTCTCCCCCTCCTGCAAGGGCGTGCAAATGTTTTTGCTGGAGTTTTGCAAGCAATTCAGATGATTCCATGAGTTCTCCTTTGATGGTGTGAACGCAAAGTATTTACAAAACCACGGTATTAATCCTGAGTATGATTGTAATAGCAAGAAAAAAAGATGTAAAGATAAAATAAACTTGTCGAAGAAACGGAAATCAGTTTGTTCAATCCAATGAAGATGCCTTGTTTTCCGCAGTTGTCTTTTTCCACTTGACAGAATAATTTCATTCATATATCAAAATAATCGAAACATTGTTTCGCCATTTTTATATCATGGTCCAAATTATATTTTATAATGTATTATTTTAATATATTATGGTCTAAATTGTATAGAACAATATTTTAATTTTGTATTGTCAATATTTTTGTAAATTTTAAGCATTTTGATATTAGTCTTAAATAACAAATTGTTATTTGATTGTTATTTGACGTGTTGAAAACGTGACTATCCTTTACGGTAACAAAGTTTTATGACTGGAATATTGTCGCCGCCGTATCCTGTTTACAAAATGCCGCTTATACGCTAAAACACCTTCATCTTGTGGGAGCTGTTTGAAAAAACCAGAACAAAGGAGAATTGTTATGTCCAGGAAAATGAAAACCATAGATGGCAACACTGCTGCAGCCCATGTGGCGTATGCCATGAGCGATGTCGCCGCCATTTACCCGATAACCCCTTCAACCCCGATGGGAGAGATTGCCGATGAATGGTCGGCCGCTGGAAGAAAAAATATATTCGGTCAGACCCTTCTGGTCAGGCAGATGCAGTCCGAAGCTGGTGCTGCAGGCGCTGTTCACGGTGCGCTGGCTGCAGGCTCACTGACTACCACGTTCACAGCCTCTCAGGGGCTGCTCCTGATGATTCCCAACATGTACAAGATTTCCGGTGAACTGCTTCCGGGCGTATTTCATGTAACGGCCCGCGCCCTTGCTGCCCATGCACTTTCCATTTTCGGGGATCACGCCGATGTCATGTCGGTCCGTCAGGCCGGGTTTGTAATGCTGTGTTCCAACTCGGTTCAGGAAGTCATGGATTTGGCTCTGGTATCGCATCTTTCCGCCATTGAAGGCCGTGTGCCGTTTTTGCATTTTTTCGATGGATTCAGAACCTCCCACGAAATCCAGAAAATCGAGCTGATTGATTATGCGGATATGGCGGCATTGACCAATTTTGAAGCTATTGAGGCGTTTCGCAGTCGGGCCATGAATCCCGAACATCCCCATATCCGGGGAACAGCGCAGAATCCGGATATCTATTTTCAGGGAAGGGAGGCCGCCAATTCTTTTTATCAGCAAATTCCCGCAGTGATTTCAAAATACATGAAAAAAGTAGGCGATCTGACCGGAAGGCGTTATCGTCTCTTTGATTATGTGGGAGATCCGCAGGCCGAACGTGTGATCATATCCATGGGCTCATCCTGCGAGGCCATTGAGGAAGTGGTCAATCACATGAATGACGATGGAGAAAGAGTGGGCCTGGTCAAAGTCCGGCTTTACAGACCTTTCTGCATCTCTGCTTTCCTGGAAACGCTGCCAGCCTCCTGCGACAGAATAACGGTTCTGGATCGGACCAAGGAGCCGGGCGCCATTGGTGATCCGCTTTACATGGATGTCTGTACCGCCTTTATGGAAAGAGGGGAAGCGCCGGTCATTACCGGTGGCAGATATGGGCTGGGTTCCAAGGAATTTACCCCGGCCATGGTAAAAGCAGTCTATAAAAACATGAACGCCGCAGGACCCAAAAATCATTTTACCGTCGGGATTGTCGATGATGTCACCCATACTTCCCTGGATGTTGAAGAACTGATAGATACCACTCCCAAAGGCACGGTTCAGTGCAAGTTCTGGGGGCTGGGATCAGATGGAACGGTTGGCGCCAATAAAACCGCCATCAAGATTATCGGCGACAACACCCCGATGTTCGCCCAAGGCTATTTTGCTTACGATTCCAAGAAATCCGGCGGTATTACGGTTTCTCACTTGCGATTTGGGAATGAGCCTATTCAGTCCACATATCTGGTGAACACGGCGGATTTTGTGGCTTGTCACAAAGCCAATTATGTTCAGATTTATGATGTGCTGGAAGGCATCAAGCCAGGTGGAACCTTTTTGCTGAATTCCAACTGGTCATCCGAAGAAATGGAAACGATGCTGCCTGCCAGGATGCGGAGGTTCATCGCCGAAAACAATCTGAAGTTTTATAATCTTGATGCGGTCAAAATAGCCGATGCTGTGGGTCTTGGCGGCAGGATCAACATGATTATGCAGACCGCATTTTTCAAACTAGCCAACGTGCTGCCAGTTGAAGAGGCGCTTTTGCTTTTAAAAGGCGAAATTAAAAAGGTTTATGGCAACAAGGGTGAGAAAATCATCCAGATGAATATGGATGCTGTGGATCAGACTCTGGCCAACCTTGATGAAATAAAATACCCCGAATCCTGGAAAGATGCTGTGGGAAGCGACATCCTTGGCGCAGAATTGCCGGCCTTTGTGGAAAAGGTTATGAATCCCATTCTTGCACAGCAGGGCGACAAGTTGCCGGTCAGTGCGTTTCAGCCGGATGGTGTTTTCCCCGTGGATACAGCCAAATATGAAAAACGCGGTGTCGCCATTCATGTTCCCGAATGGATCGTCGATAACTGTATTCAGTGCAACCAGTGCGCCTTTGTCTGTCCCCACGCCGCCATCATTCCGGTTTTGGCGACAGATGCCGAGCTTGCCGGAGCACCTGCGGCTTTCGAGACCCGCCCATCCCTGGGTAAGGAGCTGAAAGACTATAAGTTCCGGGTTCAGATAAATAGTCTGGATTGTCAGGGTTGCGGCAACTGCGCGGATATCTGCCCGTCCAAGAAAAAAGCTCTGGTCATGAAACCCATTGAAACGCAGACTGCGGTTCAGGTTCCCAACCATCAGTTCTCTTTGACCATTCCGGTCAAGGATAATATTTTAAAGCGGGATTCGGTCAAAGGCAGCCAGTTTGTAAAACCCCTGATGGAATTTTCAGGTGCATGCGCCGGTTGCGGGGAAACTCCCTATGTGAAGGTTTTGACACAGCTTCTTGGTGAGCGCATGATCATCGCCAATGCAACAGGATGCAGTTCGATCTGGGGTGCGCCGGCGCCTTCAACGCCGTATTCGGTGAACAAGGAAGGGCATGGTCCGGCCTGGGGAAATTCTCTGTTTGAGGATGCTGCGGAATTTGGATACGGGATGGCTATTTCAGTGGGTCAGCGCAGAAATAAACTGGCGGATCTGATGAAGGCGGCTCTGGATACCCCTGTATCTGATGCGATTAAGGATGCTATGACCGGCTGGCTGGGCGCCATGAATGATGCCGAGTTGTCCAAAACTTACGGCGATCAGTTGAAAGGGCTTCTTGCCGGAATGCAGTTAAACAGCCTGATGGACCAGATATACGGCATGAAAGATCTTTTTGTGAAAAAATCAATCTGGGCGTTCGGTGGTGACGGTTGGGCTTATGATATTGGTTACGGTGGTCTGGATCATGTTATTGCATCCGGAGAAGATGTCAATATTTTGATCCTTGATACCGAAGTCTATTCCAATACCGGGGGCCAGGCCTCAAAATCCACCCCAACTGGCGCAGTGGCCAAATTCGCTGCATCCGGGAAGAAAATCGGGAAAAAAGATATGGGCCGGATTGCCATGACTTATGGATATGTGTATGTGGCGTCGGTTTCGATGGGAGCAAACAAGCAGCAGCTAATAAAAGCGTTTATGGAAGCGGACCGATATCCCGGACCGTCTATCGTCATCTGCTATGCGCCCTGTATCAATCAGGGGATTAAAAAAGGCATGGGAAAAACCCAGCTTGAAGAGCAACTTGCTGTTCAGGCCGGTTACTGGCCGCTTTACCGCTATAATCCGCTTCTGGCGGATGAAGGGAAAAATCCGTTTACTCTGGATTACGACAAAGCTCCGGATGGAACCCTACAGGCATTCCTTTCCGGCGAGAACCGTTATGCTCAGCTTGAAAAGACTTTTCCGGGAGAGTCAAAAAAACTTCGGGCTCAGATCGAGAAGGAAATCCTTCAACGGTTTGAAACCCTGAAGCAGATAGCCGATCCACAGGCGGTGTGCAAGTCTGTAGAATAAGAAATTAGGGATCAAGAATCAGGGGGCAGGGGTCAGAAGTTTCTGCCCCCCTTTCTTCTGATTTCCTGCCTTTCTCACATTCCGTCTGTCTTCTGTCATCAGATTCCTGAGACAAACGATAGACCGTCTCCATTTCCTGAATGGTCAGATCGAAAGCTCTTCTGCCAAGATAATTGACCGTTCCTTTCTGAACCAGCATCCATCCCATATTGGCGGCCATGCCTGCCGGAGTTGTATTTTTGATAAGGCGGTAAATGAGCAGTGGCCACTGCATCCATTTATAGACGTTCCAGGATTTTTTTGCGAAAGTTCCGGCCTGTCGAAAGAGAGGGTGTTCTGTGACTGCTTTGACGCTGTACAAATACCTGAGTTCAATTCGGTGAAGACGGTTGAAAATCGGCAGATTCTCCGTGTCGCAAACCGACTGTAGCCAGAATTGGCATCTGACCAGAATCTGACCCAGTCTGGCTTCCTCCATCGGAGCCGGACTTTCTGGAAAATACGTTTCAGCGATCACCCTAAGTGCATCTCCAAAACCGGATTTCCATTCTGCATACCCTGGAGATGAGAAAATCAGGGTATTTACGCCTACCAGGCGATTTCGAATCTCCTGAATTCTGGGATCTGGCAGACGGGATTCCGGCTCAATTAATTCCGCCAGCTCCGCCAACTCCGATAGATCCTGTTCGATTTCCTCTGCATCCTGGGGCATCGCCTCATTCCTGGTTTCATGATCATACGCCAGAATCGCCTGCTTGCCGGCAAACAAATAAATATCCATCAAAAAGAAACGGGTCAGGGATAAAATAGTCAACTGATTGGAAAGATAGATCAGCCATGAAAATGGATCCGGCAGCAGGATGAGCCGTAGCACATTGGCGCGGTTGATCCATCTGCGGTAGCGAATATATGCCTGAACCACCCGATACCTGCTGATTCTGTCATACCAGTTCCAGGCCTTTCTAATATGCCGGACGCGAATATTTTGAAACCGTGAAAACCCTGGCCTGTGCAGAATGTCCTGAAGCCGCTCGACAGCGCTGTGAGACGCGCGGATCAGGCTTCCGGAGGTCACACAAAGCTCCGGCTTTTCCTGATCCGGGTGCAATGCAGCGGCAATATTCCGCAGATATTCAGCAAGCCCGGAAAGTTCATTGATTTCCGGAAACCCCGCCTGCCAGATTCCCTTGCAGTGATCCAACACAACCTGAATCGCCTGTTGCCGACAAGGCCCGGCGGAATGAAGCTCTTCTTTTAAATCCTTGAATTCATGCTTTAATGAGCGCTTCCACTGAAGCAGTCCGCGAAGACGCCACACTACGGTAAGGGTAGCCAGCGCAATCAGCAGCGCGGCGATACCAAGCCCGCTGTGAAGGACATGATAGAACCATATTGGGTCCACAGGGAAATCCTCTTGCTTTCAATACTTGATTAAGTAACATCCAACCGTGGTATTTTTCTTTTTGAAACAGGCGCTGGCGCGATTTGCTAATGGACTGTTTGCAGAAAAGGGGATAATTCCAAACTGCATTCATTCCATCCTGCTATAATAGTAGTTTTTACCTACTGATAAACTTAATATTTTCTCTTATTGCACATTTATGTTTCGTTCTTAATTTAGATTTCAAACAGAAACAACAAAAATATAAGACAGGATGTGTGATTATGAAGAATTCATGTAATCAATCCTGCATCGGAACAGACTGCGAGAGAGGATAAGGACACGACGATCTAAGGATGAAAAATTTCGCATGCGAAAAACCGGACAATATCTGGAAGGATGAATGACATGAAAACAACGACGAAGAATTCAGTAGCGGGCGTGGAATTTAGGTTTTCCTGGAACAGTGACATTGGCTCACATAAGGAGTGCGGATATGTTCAAAATGTAAATTTCTGGCGTGATATATTCCCGGAAACATTCTGCGAAAAATTGCTGGATAAGGCTCCGAAAGACGAAATTACGCATGATTTCAGACCGGGAGAACTGGTACCTGACGTTGATGAATCCCTTGTCTTGAAAGTCAAAAGCAACCAGATCGATAAAGATATGAACCTCTCTACACGTTATGGAAGATACTATCCCAGGGGAATGCTCAAAGGGGTCACGGGTTTGTTCAAGGTGAACCGGGAACCGTTCCGATGTCTGAAATCGGACGGGAACGAAATTCATGCCGACATGAACCACCCCCTTGCCGGCCGGGACATATCGGTCGATGCCGTTATTGATTTTATAGAATCAAAATCCTCGGAACGGGGTGGATCCTGTATGGCTTTACAAGATCTGATTCTCAATGGTCCGGGAATGCAGGTCCGATGTAATGGTCGCCCAACGGATTTTTTTTCGGATAATTCTTTTGCGCGAGGAGATGAGTCGGATGATGGCGGATTCTACACGCGCCCCAGGCTCGTCAATCACCTGGATGACATGGCCATTGGTGTTTTATCCGGAATGTATGGTCAATTGATTCGTCCCGCATCGAAAGTTCTTGATTTGATGAGCAGTTGGAAATCCCATCTGCCGGCTGAACTGGAACTGGATTCGTTAACAGGATTGGGCATGAACCGTATCGAGTTGGAAACGAATCCGCGGTTAACCACCGGCGTGCTTCATGACTTGAACTCGAATCCTTCGTTGCCCTTTGACGATGGGCGGTTCGACGCGGTCTTGTGTACGGTATCCGTGGAATACCTTACACAACCCTTTGACGTGTTTGCCGACGTAGCCAGGGTATTGAGACCGGGCGGATTGTTTGTCGTCTCTTTTTCGAACCGGTGGTTTCCGCCCAAGGCGATCAGAATCTGGAATGAGTTGTATGAGTTCGAACGCATGGGCCTGGTAACGGAATACTTCCTGCAGTCCAAAAGGTTCACCAACATTCATACATGGTCGATGAGGGGAAAGCCACGACCTTGTGATGACAAGTATTTCGGGTTGAACATGATGCTGTCCGATCCGGTGTACATGGTGTGGGCAACCAAGGGTGGATAAAAAAGGAATCAAGGGAGAAGAACGGAAAAATTGAAAACGACTATATCAAATCAATTGAGAGAGGAGAGCGGATATGAAAAGACATCTCAATGAAGTGTTTGAAAGCATTGCAGAGGCTTATGGTGATAATATTCTTGACGGCTCCAAACATTATCTTGAAGTAGATATCGGAAAACGCGCGGAAGTGTTGGGCTATCCGAAGTTAGAGGAAAAGTACAGCCGGGTACACGCAATCGTACCTTTAAAAAATCCGACAAAAGGCATGAAAGTCAGAATTGACGGAAGAACATTCGTGAACTATGCTCAGTATGATTCCGGAATTGTAGTGCCCGGTTATGTGGCTGAAAAGGCCGATCAGCCATATAAACCATATGTACCGAACGACAGCATGATTCTTAATTTTGCGTGATATGGCGAATATGATCAGCATCTGGGTCGCTGGGGCCAACCGATAAACCGAAGTTTAAAGTCTCTCATGCAGGATTCATATTTTTTTACCAGTGTATCTTAATTCTTGACGTATCTTATTGAAAAAATATAGAATATATGGAGTAAAATTCGAACTGAACCGATATTTTACAAGTTGGAAACAAAGACAACCGAATTTGAATGCGTTCAAAAACTTGTTTTCATATATGTAATCTTTGCAGTTTCTTCGCCGTTGGAACCTTGGAGCTTTTACAATGGTTACAGAAAAGAAATTGAAAATTCTTCATGTGTTGGGTCAGCGTCCGGACTCAACCGGCAGCGGTATTTATCTGCAATCAATTATGCGTGAGGCAGCCAAATGCGGTC
>JBAXVB010000839.1:0-1874 GCA_037129415.1 Deltaproteobacteria bacterium | reverse complement strand
ACTGGCTCAAGGAAAGGGTTTTCTCGATCCAGGATCGCACAGTGTCCATGATGCTGCGCTCCGGATATGCCACTGCCACGGTCGCCAAGCTTTTTGAGACAACTCACAAGGCCAGAGACGCCGGTAAAACCATTGACGATGAACTGTATAAGAAGGCAAAGGATTTCTACGAAGAAGCCTTTTACCGAACGCTGTTCATGGGCGCCGAGAATTCCATCGGGTTTCACAATCCAACAGAAGGTCTTAGGATTCTTGGTGATTCCATTGCGTTCGCCACCAAATCGGAAGGCTTTCTACGTCAGCTTCTGGCAAAGGCAGGTGTCGATGTGCCAGTAAAGGTTGACCTGGAGATTATGAAATACGTCGATGCGCGCGGAGAGAAGAAGATCAAGTTCAACCCATCCCTTGAATTCAAAGATCCCATGGGCCTTCAGGACCGGTTTTAACTCCCGCCTTGCGCCTCCCCCGGATAGCAGCAGATCATCACCAATTGCTGTCCGGGATTTTTCCAACCGTGCCATCATTTAAATCAGTCCTTCTGTAAGCTGCCCGATCTGCGACAGCGTCAAGGGTCGAACGACGGCCTTGCCGATGCCTTCCGGAAGCACGAAAAGGATTTCACTACCTTCGCGTTTTTTATCCTTTAGCATGGCGGATAGAATGGCTTCTCGCTGGCCGCTAAGTCGGGTGGGAAGATTCATCTGAGACAGCAGGACTTCGATGCGCGCCGCATCTTTTCCGGACAGCAGTCCACAGCGCACTGCAATAGCGGCTGCCGCCACCATCCCAATGCTGACAGCTTCTCCGTGTGGAACCCCCGTGATTTTTTCGATGGCATGGCCAATAGTATGTCCGAAATTAAGAATTCGACGCTCCCCTTTTTCCGTTTCATCCCGGTTGACCACGCCAGCCTTTATGACTACCGAATCGTGAACGAGTTTTTCGATCACATTGCTGTCCAGCGCCAGCGCTCGAGGCCACTGCTTTTCCAGATAATCAAACATATCCGCATCGGCAATGACAGCGTGCTTTACAATTTCAGCAAACCCGCATAGCAGATCCCGCATCGAAAGTGACTTCAACAGATTCATATCGCAGATCACAAACTCCGGCTGGCTAAAGACGCCCACCATGTTTTTGAAGCCGCCAAAATTGACGCCGTTTTTCCCGCCCACACTGGCATCAACCTGTGCCAGCAGGGTGGAGGCGACAAACCCGAAGCTCACTCCACGCATATAAGTGGATGCCACAAATCCCGTGATGTCGCAGACGATTCCGCCGCCGATTCCCACGATCACAGTGGAACGGTCCGCTTCCATATCCACAAGCTGCTGGTAGATGCCGTTGACCGTATCCAGGGTTTTGATCGTTTCTCCGCAGCCAATGGTAATAACTGGATAGCGGGGAAAATCTTTCCCGTAAAGGTTCAGTAGGTGATTATCCGTGATGATCACGGCAGGCCGGGCCAAAATGTAGTGTTCAAGTTGCTGCAAACGCTCTCCGACCATAATGGCCGATTTACCGGTTTTTCCCTGAATGTTTAATGTTTTCATTTTTTTCCTTTTTTTAGGGGAACGATGGGGGACACTGCTTGCCACCAAATTCTTTCATATCCCAGAGACACTACAGCATAACGTCGCAGATTCAGATCCCCGTATTTTGTGTCTAATGCATCCCCGTAGGCTGTTACCTGGGTGATCGCATCCGCCATTTTTCCCTTCATGGCAGGCATGGTTTGCAGTGCCTTGGTGCTTAGCTTGCGGGCCTTCACGCCACTCAATTTCACTTCGGAAAGCGGCACGAATTTAAACTCGATTAGAATGTCATAAACCTTCACCTGTCGCATGTCCGACCTTCGGATCATTGTCAGATCA
>JBAXVB010000838.1:0-1877 GCA_037129415.1 Deltaproteobacteria bacterium | reverse complement strand
TATTACCGACTACCCGAACGTCAGTCACCAAAAATCCACTGGCGATAACATCGGTGAAGGGGGACGAAACATTCATTTTACAAAAGAGACCCACAAACAGCAGATATTTGTGTTATTCCATTACGTGATTATTGGCGTGGAAGAGCTTGACCAGGTGAAGTTATCCCCCCCCTTCTTCGCTTGATAATATCACGGATTAATTTCCGATGCCATGGCAGATATGGGAAGGCTCTAAGAAATTGGAAATGTGTTCAGTGGGTTTCAGAAATATCTCTACCAGGAGTTGGCAGCTGTCGGAGCGATTGGTCGATTCAAGAAAGCTGTGGAATATCTCATAAAGAAAATCACAGTTCATTTTCGTAAATCCCCTTGATCTCCTCCGGCTGCACACGCAGATAATTCAGTGTTTGGCTTTGGGTAATATGAATGAAACATGTCATAATCGTTGGCAGATCAGCCCCAAATGTAACCCATGATATCCATGTAATCATATCCAAGCTGTTCTTTTGCATAAACTTTTAAAAAACAAGGATTGAAATAGCGGTTCCCGCAAGAACTACCTGCTATGTCCGGCAATATGTGACCTTTCCGACCGAAATTATTTGACCCAAACAGTCCGACTTTAATTGACATCAAAATCTGCTCAGAATCCTTATAAAAATTACCTCGCTATCCCGCTCATATGAGGCAATATGCGATCATCTGGAACAAAGGATGTCAAGGTTTGCATCAAGATTGGTGTCAATTATTGTCGGACTACTTCATCGGATTTATCATTTAATCCTGGACGAATTGGGTCATTTATTGTCGGTGTTAGCAACTACCCAGAGGATATCCAGTTTGAAAATCAGACCGGCAAAAGCCGCAATCGCAAGTGCGATATGGGGAAAATCCCAGTGAACGTTCAAAGCAAAACGGATGGTGACTGTAAGAAGGAGCCCCACAAAAGAACAGAGAATCCCGTTGATGGCTCTGGTGAACCACGGGGAGGTACGAAGTCTGTCGAAATAGGGCGCGACACCGACCAGTACCAGGAAAGACGGCAGGAAGATGGCTATGGTGGCAACGAATGCTCCAGCAAGGCCACGCAACAGATAGCCGACAAAGGTTGCCGTGATCACGATGGGGCCAGGTGTAAATTGCCCCAAGATGATGCCGTTCAGAAACGTGGGTCCGTCCATCCAGGAGCGGACCTCGACGATTTCATGGAACATGATGGGAATCGACGCAAATCCCCCGCCAAAGGCGATAAGATCGATCCTGGACATGAGGATGGCAATCCGAAAAAGATCTTTTTGCAGGAAATAGAGCAGGGCAAAGCCTGATACGGCTATGAGCAAAAAGAGCAGCAGGGGGCGTGTTGTGGTTGATATCTTGATATCATGTTCGGCCCGAAGATTGGCCTGTTGTCTGCTGCTCAGCAGCATTCCCAAAAAAGCCGCCAGGAGAATGATAAGAGCTGGATTTGCCATGAGCCAGAACAGTCCTGCGGCGATGCCGGAAATCAGCACATCCTGCCAGTTTCTGAGGGATGTTTTTCCAAAAGATAAGGCAGCATTGGCAACAACGGCCACTATGACGGCCTGTAGCCCGCTGAAAACCGAAATCACTGCAGGCAGTTTGTGTGTGACCGAGTAGAGAACCGAAAGCGCCATCATCAAGAAAAACGCCGGCAAGCCGAACCCGAAGTAGGTTGCCAATGCTCCGCGCGTACCCCTGACCTTCAGCCCGACGTAGGCGGCCATCTGCATGGCGGTTGCTCCGGGAATGATCTGGCAGAGAGCCACCCCATCCTGGAAAGACTCACTATCGAGCCATTGCTTTTGCGTAACGGCCATCTTGCGGATATATGCGATCATGGCCGGGCCGCCGAATGC
>JBAXVB010000837.1:0-1888 GCA_037129415.1 Deltaproteobacteria bacterium | reverse complement strand
GCACCCAGGCCAATGTAACCAATCTTGCCGGCGCTATATTCTGGAGAGATATGGGTGCCGCAAGAGTCAATTCTGCAAGAGAGATAACCCTTTCCGAGATTTCTGAAATAGTTCAACAATCCCGGATCGATGTGGAATCCTTTGTTCACGGTGCCTTATGCATCGCCTATTCCGGAAGATGTCTGCTCAGCAGCTTCATGGCCAAACGGGACAGCAACCGTGGGATGTGCAGTCATCCCTGTCGGTGGCAGTATGCGGTTGTCGAAGAATTGCGGCCCGGAATATTCATGCCGGTTCTGGAAGATGAGCGGGGAACCTACATCTTTAATTCCAGAGATCTCTGCATGATTGAACATATTCCGGACATGATCCGGGCCGGAATTTGTTCGCTTAAAATCGAAGGCCGGATGAAAGGCATAAACTACCTGGCGACCGTGGTAAAAGTTTATCGCGAAGCCATTGATGCATGGTACGCGAATCCGGAAGATTTTCAGGTCGATGCAACATGGTTGCAAGAGCTGCTACGCATCAGCCACAGGGGATACTGTACTGGATTTTATTTCGGAGACCCGGATCAGACCTCTCCGAATTTTGACAATTACAAGTCGTTCCATGATCATGTTTTCATGGCGGAAATCATTGAGGCATCTGAAGATGGCGGCATGATCTGTCATATCAGGAACAAGATTCAAAAAGGAGATGCAGTCGAGATTCTGACCCGTAAAGGCGCTGCCCGGGCCGACACGGTTCGCGAACTTTTCGACTTAAGCGGTACTCCCCTTAATTTTACCCAGACCGGAACCCATGTCCGGATACTGCTGAACGGCCAATATGATGTCCACGATTTAATCCGGAAAGCCGGTTGACTTCTGGCCAGGACTTGGAAGGCGGAAAGATGGAACATAACCTGATCCCACTATCGATAGATGAAACGTTCAACTTCTCCTGCAATGCAGGTGTCCCTTGTTTCAATGAATGCTGCAAGGATGTGAACCAGTTTTTAACCCCTTATGATGTCTTAAGGCTCAAAAGCCATTTTGGCATGTCTTCCGGAGAATTTCTGGAAAAATATACGACTCAGCATATTGGACCTGAAACCAAGCTTCCCGTGGTTTGCCTGAAAACCAATCCTGCTGATGGCTTTACTTGCCCATTTCTATCTCTGGAGGGCTGCCGGGTGTATGAAAGCAGGCCATCCTCCTGCCGCACCTATCCGCTGGCAAGAATGCTTTCCAGATCACGGGAGACCGGTCAGAACACGATTCACTACGCCATGTTGGTCGAGCCCCATTGCCTGGGGCACAGTCAGAATTGTACGCAGACTGTCCGGAAATGGATTGCTTCCCAGAACATTGCCATATACGATGACATGAACGACAGGATGATGGATATCATCAGCCTGAAAAATCGTTTGATTCCAGGTCCTCTGGATATAAAGTCCAGACATCTGTTTTCCATGGCATGTTATGACCTGGATGCATTCCGTAAGCATCTGACGGATCATTTTCAGAAAAATGATTTCGGCTTGAACGACGAATCCTGGAAACTGCTTCTCGAAGATGACGAAGCGCTATTGAGATTCAGCCTGGACTGGCTCAAACAAGCGATGTTCGGCTCTTTGATTCACCAATGATTTATTTAACGCCGCCGGGATGACAGGTGGAGGCAACTCACAGCCCACAAGTCGTTCCCCTTGTTATCCATGGCATTGTCATTTATACTACATTATAAGCGGTCAATGACTGAGTTTTTTTTCACCACAGAGATTACAGAGAAAACATTCAATGAAATTATGATCTTCTTTGCGTCCTTTGCGTCTTTGCGGTGAATTGAAAGTAAGTCTGCCTGTTCGCAGTATAACATCACTTGCAGTATATCCATAAAAAAC
>JBAXVB010000836.1:0-1888 GCA_037129415.1 Deltaproteobacteria bacterium | reverse complement strand
AGCGCTCGATCCAGTGCTCCGAATGCTCCTGAAAAAAATCTTGAAACGCCGAAAGCAGCTTTTTCATATTCAGCAGACCATCTTCGCGGATATACCAGGCCACTTTTTCTGTCATTCCGGATTGAATGTCCCAGACCAGCTCACGCGGAATAATCTCCTGGTATATCCGGTTTGACAGTTGAATCTCGCCATTGGTCGCCTGCCGGATAAGGCCAATATCCAGCAAATATCCGATATCATCCTTCCGAAAGGACTGCGATAAAGCCTTTCCTTCAAGAATCGGCCCCAGCACCCGTATAACACGCTCTTCCTGAAGCTTATCCATGAGTTGATCCAGATGGGTTTCGCGCCTTATAATAAGATTTTCCTTGGCCTGATCCAGCATTTCCGGCGTAACCATGGTCTGAAGTTTTCCCTCCGGCAATCTGAAGCAGGTTTCGTACCCCAATGCGTTCACAATCCAGGGTTGACCATTTGTATATTCCCATGCCAGAGCCAGTGTTTCCGGCAAAAATATCTGTCCGGTCTCCTCTGTATGCTGCTGGTAAAGTATTCCCATTTCTGTCTGGGTAAAATCACCCAACCGTAGCGATTCAGCTTTGATATTGAACGCGCTGCCGCCGGTAATGATGGTTTTTTCCTTGTCCGAATGAATCCGGTAATCTCGTACATCGCGCACGCCGCACAGGATAATACTTTGTGGAAAGTGCAGGGGCCGCTTGTCATATCCGGCCCGAAGCTGACGCAGAACAGATATCAGGGTATCTCCGATCAGTGCGTCGATTTCATCCACCAATAAAACAATGGGTTTGGGAGATTCTTCCGCCCACCGGGTCAATACCGTATTCAAGGCGCCTTCTTCTCCGCTGACGGCTAAAATCTCCGGCCAGATACGCTGAATTCTGTCATTCTGCAAATAGATTCTGGCTCTTTCCGATATTTCGTTTAATATCCCCTTGATCCCGCGATGAACATTTTCTCTGGCGGACTGGGCTATTTCAACGTTAACATACAGACATTCATACCGTCCCTGCCGGTTCAGATACTCCATGAGCGCCAAAAGACAGGAAGTCTTTCCGGTCTGCCTGGGCGCATGAAGCACAAAATATTTTTCCTGGTCAATCAGGGAAAGAATTTCGGAAAGATTGAACCGCTCCAGCGGCGGAATACAGTAATGATTTTTGCATTTCACCGGCCCTGCGGTATTGAAAAAACGTTTCATGAATTTGATCCTTTTATTACATCCCCCACACCGTAATGGAATGCTCCTGAAAACTCTTTTCCACGACAAATCGTTTTTTCTTCCAGGATTTTTTGGTGCTGCGGTCAAAGATAACCAGATGCCCTTCATCGGCTCAGCACCGGTCCATATACTCCCAAGTTTGTTTCAGGCCGGCACCGATGATGGGATTGACGGCCAGGATATTGGATATTGAGCAATCGGCCAGGGTTTCCGCTGACCATGCAAACCATTTCTCATCCTCCGTCACGATATCCAGTATCACGCTGCTTTCAACGAGAATCTGCATCATTCCCTCGTCATGGCCAGAATCTCATTCGTGCGCAAAGCCGCAGTTGCCTTTCCCTTCATGCAGACAATCAGATATTTCCCCCGGCCTGCGTCGTTCTCGGAGGAATACCTTGTTGCCGGAGACGAAAAATTCAACCTCCGTGTTCGCCAGAAATCCCATTTGTTCACGCACATTCTGAGGAATGCTGGCCTGACCTTTTGATGTGGTTCGCATGCGACACCTCCTTTCTATTTTTAATGGCTGTAGTCTTGCCAAATCGCAAGCGAATGTCAAATAAAATATATGGCAAATACGGATTACTGAGTAACCGGGGAACTGGTCATTACATCGATGGCGAACAGCCCATGTCCTCCAGA
>JBAXVB010000835.1:0-1890 GCA_037129415.1 Deltaproteobacteria bacterium | reverse complement strand
AGAACCTGTTTGATGGACAGAGCAATCTTGGGATCATCTTCCGGCCTTGGCTGAATCGAGGTGACAACCACCTGAATCGTATCATCGGGACTAAGGATATCTTCGGGTTTTTCGATGTGTGACCAACTGATTTCGGATATTGGCACCAGGCCCGACAGCCCAGGTATTAGTTCGACGAATGCGCCGTAGGGCATGATTCTGGCGACCCTTCCGATACAGACGGAGCCTACGGAGAGTTTTTCCAGAAACAGCTCTTTTTTACTATCCATATCCTGTTTTAACAACTCACGCCTGGAAACAACGATATTTCTGCCTCTTTCTTCAAACTGAAGGATCAAAAAATCAAAGGACTGCCCGATGAATAATTCCGGATTTTCAATATGAGACACGTCCATCTGGCTGATAGGGCAAAAGGCGCGGGTATGATGAATGTCTATATTGAATCCGCCTTTGCACTGTTCGATGACTTTTCCGTTTACCGGAATTGCATTGTGGTAGGCTTCAATGAGCAGGGTGTTGTCCCCTGATCCGGAAATGGCTTTTGAAAGCCGGATTTCGTCCTCTTTGACGGAAACCACGTAGAGCTCAACAACGTCTCCGATGACGTAGGGAAATTCACCCTTGGAATTGAGCAGATCAGCTCTGTTGGCCACTCCATCTATTTGGGTTCCGGTATCCAGGAAGACGGAATCTTTTCCAATTGAAATGATGCGGCCGGATATTCTATTGCCGATCTCAATATTTCGTGTGATTTTGGAGCTGTATGACTCCAGTAGATCTGCAAAACTGGGTTCAGCGTCTTCCGTAGGGAGTTCTTCTTTAGGAAGTTCTTCTTCATGGAGTTCTTCTTCAGAAAAGGATGGCATCTGTCATTTTCCTCTTGTTCATTTTAAGTGAGTGATTTTAAGATATTTAATTATTGAAAAATCTTGAAAAAAATCCGGATTTGGGTATGTACACCGGTGAGATCAGATCCACCTTGCCCACAATGTCCTTGTCGAAGTGGATAACCATTTCGCCGAGACGTTGACCTTCTTTGATCTCTCCTCTAACCTGATCTGGAAGGTCGATATTTTTGGTAATCTGTTTTTTCTTATCGCGGGGAACGGGATAGAAAAAATCGTTAGCAGCCACCGGCTTGAGGCTTTTTTGCTTGCCGTCCGGAAGGGCTACGTCTTTGTCCACGGGATCACCTTTTTTGACGACCGTCATCATTTCATACTGTGAAAAATACGTTTTTAGCTTATTTTCGGCGAAGCTATCTCTGGTTTTGGCTGTGGAACTGCCCATGACCACGGCAATGAGGCGAAAGTTGTTTATCTTGGCAGTGGCGGCGATACTGTAGCCGGCCTCACGATAAAAGCCCGTCTTAAGGCCGTCCATGCCGGAAAAACGGTTCATCAGTTGGTTGTGGTTCCGCATGATCAGGGTACCATCCCTGAAAGGAGCGGTTTTCAGGGATGACCATTCCAGAATTCCGGGATGGGTGAGCAGATTTTCAGCCAGAATGGAAAGATCCGCACAGGATGTCATATCCGGTTCCTGGCCCTTGGCAGGGGGCAGTCCGTGCATGGAGTGAAATCGGGAATCGGCCATGTTGAGAGATTTGGCCTTTTCGTTCATCAGATCGACGAAATTCTCCCGGCTGCCGGCAACAAATTCGGCCACGGCAAAAGCCGCATCGTTGGCCGATGCCACCATGACAGCCCTCATCATCTCTTCCAGGGAAAATACCTCGCCTGGCTTAAGAAAAACCTGGCTGCCGCCCATTCTGGCCGCCTCCTGGGATACGGTCACCTTGTCATTGAGCTTGATCTGGCCGCTTTCCAACCTGTCCATCACGATGGCTGCCAGCATCAGCTTGGTGATACTGGCCGGGGGCAGGGACAG
>JBAXVB010000834.1:0-1898 GCA_037129415.1 Deltaproteobacteria bacterium | reverse complement strand
TTATTATAAGGATTTGTCTGATGGCCAAAATTGTTCCATTCCGGGGAATCGTATATAATCCCGAAAGAGTAGAGAATCTGGCGAATGTCGCCACCCCTCCGTATGATGTGATAACGCCTCCGGAGCAGCTTGCCTTTTATGAGAGCCATCCCTGGAATATCATTCGGTTGATTCTTGGAAAGACATCTGAAAAGGATACGCCCCAAGATAATCGCCATACTCGTTCGGCGGATTTTTTCAATGCCTGGATGTCCGAAGGCATCCTTATTCAGGATATTTCTCCCGCATTTTATCTGACATCCATTGAATTTTCTGTTCAATCCCGAAAGATCACCCGATGGGGCCTTATTTCGCAGGTTGCTCTGGAACCTTTTGAAAACGGGGTGGTACTGCCGCATGAAAAAACATTCTCCAGGGTGAAGTCGGAAAGACTGGAGCTGATGAAATCCTGTCACGCCAATTACAGCCCGATTTTTTCCCTGTATTCGGATTCCGAACAGATTGTTCTGAATACCCTGAGGCAATCATGTTCTGAAATGATGCCAAACATGAAACCAGACATGAAATTTGTCGATACCTACGGCCACCTCCATCAGTTGTGGAGGATAACTGATGTGGCAGCCCACCAGAGAATTTCCGATTTCATGAACGACAAATCCATCTTCATAGCAGATGGCCACCACCGTTATGAAACAGCTCTGAACTACCGGCAGTGGATAGCGGACCGGACACCAGGGTTTTCCCCGGAGCATCCTGCCAATTTCATCATGATGTATTTATGCGGTATGGAAGACCCCGGGCTGCTGATTCTGCCTGCGCACCGGATGGTGAAGGCAATTTCGCCAGAGAAATTGGTTTCTTTCATTACCGAGGCAGAAGCCTGCTTTGATATCAGCCGATTTTCGATGGAATCTGGAATCGGAACGGGCACAACTGCGGAAAAATGGGACAGCATTTTGAATACCGGCGGCGCCCATACCCGGATCGGCGTTGTGATCAGAAATCACCAGCAGGGATATCTGCTCAGTCTGAAACCAGGTATTATGCAGCGGATGTTCGGGCGTGAGATGTCGGAACGGATGCTGGAGCTGGATGTTACGGTGTTGACGCGGCTGATATTGATGGAGCTGCTGGGTCTGAATCACAGTCAACTGGACGATGAATCCATCATGAGCTATTCCAGCAAGACGGATGTCGCCCTGGAGGCCGTCAGAACCGGAGACTGCGATGTCGCCTTTATCCTGAATTCCACCCGGATCGATCAGGTCAAGCGGATTGCCGAGGCTGGGGAAATCATGCCCAGAAAATCCACGTATTTTTATCCAAAGGTCATTACTGGTCAGGTATTAAACCGGTTGACCGAGGGCTGATAGACCTTAGGGATCAAACATGGCCTGAACCCTGTCGGTATATGCGCCATTTGGCTGATAGATCACCAGCGGTTCGTGGACAGCGGCGCCGGGGCCGCCTCCCTTGATGCCGGATACCAGAACAAGGCGGGCCGGGTCATCGCATTTTGCATGAACCGTCTGAATGTGTTTGGGCTCGATGCCGGCGAATCGCAGGTTTGTCAGAAGGTCCGTGATCCGTTCCGCAGGATAGATGATTGCGAACCTGCCGCCAATGCCGAGCAGCCTGGCGGCGGTTTTGGCCACATCCTGAAGGGTTGCCAGAATTTCATGTCTGGCTACTGCCCGCTGAGGATGAGAATTGATCCTGCCAGACCGGCCTTTTCTGTAAGGGGGGTTGCTGATCACAATATCCACCGGTCCGGAAACAGCTTGAATCGAAAGCGATCTCATATCTGCGCAGATAATATTGATGCGATCCTTCAGTCCGTTGGCTTCTGCATTTTGCGCTGCCAGTTCCGCCAACTCCGGTTGAACTTCAATTCCAGT
>JBAXVB010000833.1:0-1900 GCA_037129415.1 Deltaproteobacteria bacterium | reverse complement strand
ATTACATGGATTCCGGCGCGGAAACCCCCAAAAGCGAAAGGCCGTTTGCAATAACCTGCCGGACAGCAGTTATCAGATAGAGTCTGGCGCCGGTCAGCAACGGGTCATCGGTCAGAACCCGTCTGCGGTTGTAATATGCATGAAAGGCTGCAGCCAATTCCATCAGATAAAAAGTGATGCGATGCGGCTCCATCATTTCGGCGCTGAATTGAACTGTTTCCGGGTATTTGACCATCATCTTGATTACGGAGATATCCTCCGCTGTGTTAAGAAGGCGAAGGGCTGCGTCTGAACACGATAACTCCTTTATTCCCAACTCGGTGCTTTTCCGAACAATGCTGCAAATCCGGGCATGAACATACTGGACATAATACACCGGATTATCGTTGGTTTTTTGTTTTGCCAGCTCAAGGTCAAAATCCAGCGTATTGTCGGAACTTCGAGTTAGAAAAATAAATCTGGCAGCATCTTTTCCAACTTCATTAATAACATCCCGAAGTGTAACAAATTCGCCTGATCGAGTGGACATTGCCACGGGAGCGCCGGCCCGCAGTAAACTGACGAGCTGAACCAGAATGACACGAAACTGCTCTTTCTGGTACCCTCCGGACACAATGGCAGCCGTCACCCGTGGAATATACCCGTGATGATCCGCTCCCCAGACATCAATCACCTGTTCAAATCCCCTATCGAATTTGTCGTAGTGATAGGCGATATCAGAGGCGAAATAAGTGGTTTGTCCGTTTTGACGGACGACGACCCGGTCTTTTTCATCCCCGTTTGACATGGTATCGAACCACAGCGCCCCATCTTTTTCGTAGATGATATTACGTTTTCTGAAGGACTCAATGACAGAAGCGACTTTGCCAGAATCGTACAGGCCTTGTTCGCTGAACCAGCAGTCAAAAATGACGTCGAACGATTCCAGATCCTGTTTCATCCCCTCCAAAATGAGATTGGCGGCATATCGTGCGCAGAACATAACCGCCTTTTCGTCAGGCTGATCCAGAAGTTCATTGCTTTTTAAATCGACAATCCGGCCGGCGATTTCTTTGATGTATCCGCCTTGATAGCAGTCATCTGGAAACCGAATGGATTCGCCCAGCAGTTCCTGATAACGGAGAAAGACAGATCGGCCCAAGGTGTTGATTTGTCGTCCGGAATCATTGATGTAGTATTCCCTCTGAACATCGTACCCGCAAAAGGACAGGATATTGGCGACACAGTCGCCAACGGCAGCCCCTCGGCCATGACCTACATGAAGAGGGCCGGTAGGGTTGGAGCTGACAAATTCAACCTGAATTTTTTTCCCCTTGCCCACATTTACTGCGCCATACCGGGTTCCATGTTCATGAACCTTCTTTAAAAAACCGATCCATGATTCGGGGAGAAGATAGAAATTGATAAAACCGGGCCCTGCAATATCCATGCGGTCAATTAACCGGTCGGTATCCCGGATATATTTTATGATGGCCTCTGCAATCTTGCGGGGTGACATTTTTTGAATAGAGGCCGAAGTCATTGCAATATTGGAAGAATAGTCCCCTTGGGATAGTACCTTGGGAACTTCAATCACTATTTCCGGAAAAGCAGGTGAGGGAATTGCGCCGTTTTCATGCGCCAATGTCAACGCCTGCAAAATGAGATGTTCGAGTAGCTGTTTCATTATAAATCAATATATCCAGTTGGAAAAATTATCAACATGGCAGATGACAGAAAAATAACCACCAGTTGTCTATTTTTATCGTAGATTCTTAGAAGATTTTCCTGGTCAAGTCAAGAAGCTTGACTGCACGACTTATACCCCGCCAAATACATACTTGCTGATAAGCTCCTCAAAATCAATGGCGGATTCGGTTTCAGTAATCTGGTCTCCGGGTTTCAGCACCAGTTCCGATCC
>JBAXVB010000832.1:0-1902 GCA_037129415.1 Deltaproteobacteria bacterium | reverse complement strand
GGAGTTTCTCTTGGACGATAAAGCGCTTATCTATCTGGACAATGCAGCTACTTCATATCCCAAGCCAGCCGGGTGCATGCTGAGGGCCTTGGCCCGTTATATAGAACTGGGGGCTTCCCCCAGCAGGGGCGGATATGATTTAGCCAGGGAAGCCGAGACTGCTGTATCCGATGTTCGGCATGCACTGCGCTGTTTCTTTGGAGCAGACGAGCATTATCCGGTTTGCTTCGGCAATAATGCGACTGATGCCCTGAATACCTTAATTCAGGGCCTGACCGAACCGGGTGATCATGTAGTCAGCACTTGTCTGGAGCATAACTCTGTTCTCAGGCCGCTACATCATCTGCGCGCTCAGGGGCGGATTGAGTTTGATCTTGCAGAATTCGATGCGAGCGGTTTTGTGAATCCTGACGATATTGCTGCCATGATCCGGCCGCATACCCGCATGGTCGTTATAAACCATGCATCCAACGTACTTGGCACAGTGCAACCGGTTTCAGCCATTGGTGAGATTTGCCGAAACAAGGGCATTCCCCTTATTCTGGATGTAGCCCAAAGCGCTGGAGCCATACCCATTGAGATGAAAAACTGGAATGTATCGGGTATGGCGTTCACCGGTCACAAATCCCTGCTGAGTCCTTCCGGTATCGGAGGCCTGATCATTCACCCGGATTTGCCCATACGCCCCATTCGGTTTGGCGGTACAGGTATTGATTCCGCCAATCTTTTTCATACGCAGACCTTTCCTTACCGTCTGGAAGCTGGCACCCTAAATCTTTTGGGAATATTGGCGCTGGGCGAATCCCTGCTTTATTTGCAGGAGCGTGAAACCCAGGGATACCGCCCGAGGGAAATGTGGCTAACTGAAAGACTAAGGGATGGTTTTTCTGAAATTTACGGCATTGACCAGTATGCTGTGCAAAGTCTGGAAAACCATCTGCCGTTGATTACCTGCAATGTTCGTGGATATGCGGCGGCGGATGTGGGAGCCATTCTTGACGGCGATTTCAACATTGCCGTGAGGGCAGGCCTGCACTGCGCCCCCCTGGTGCATGAGCGCCTTGGCACTGCCCCGAACGGCGCGGTTCGTTTTAGTATGGGTTTCTTGAATTCGATAGATTCTATTGATTCCGCCATTAGCGCAATGTCGATCATTGCCCGAAGCGTATGAATTGTAACCGTTCACTCCCCATCCCAGCGGGATTGGGCTGAACACTTACCAATGACTCAACTTGCACAACACTTTTTCGCCACAATCTGAGCCAGGGCAATTCGGCCCTCTTCAAGATTCTTTCTTTGATTCTGAGCCATAGCCTTGAAGTCGGCTCCAAGTAGAACGTGGATACCGAGCGGTGTCAATCCGCTTTGCTGAATCTTTTTTGAAACGTTTGTGAACCACGCCAAGGCTATATCTGTGGTGTCTTTCCAGCTTTTGATGATGAAGCCGCTTTTCTCAAGGAGCGGCCGCAGTTCTTCGGTTGAGACAAGATGGCTGTCTTCCGGCCGGCATGCCCACGGCACCGGGAAATGAATTGGACTCACCGAACCTGCAAGAATATCATAGATAGCCAGCGTCCCTCCATTTTTCAGCACCCGGAACATCTCCCGATAAATTGTCGCCTTATCAGAAATGTTAATTGCGGCGTGCTGTGTCCAGACGACATCGAATGTTGAATCCGGGAACGGAAGGGCGCGAGCATCCCCTTGCTGAAAAGTGACGAGATTGGAAAGGCCGATGCGCAGGGCAAGCATTTGCGCGACCTTGCAATATTCATCGGTCAGGTCGATGCCGGTTACCCGGCATCCGAATTCATGGGCAATGTACCGTGATGGTCCTCCGATACCGCTGCCAACGTCCAGAACATGCATGTCTGGTCCGAGGCCGGCCTCGCAAGCAAGCTC
>JBAXVB010000831.1:0-1905 GCA_037129415.1 Deltaproteobacteria bacterium | reverse complement strand
CAGCGCCTTATGCCAGTTGTTTTACAGCAGCCAAAACCGCTGCATAGTCTGGTTCCTGCGCCACTTCCTTTACCAATTGAACCAGCTTGACGATTCCATTCTTGTCCACTACAAAAACGGCCCTTGCCAGAAGTCGGAGTTCCTTGATGATCGTTCCGAAAGCAGCGCCGAATTCGGCGTTGCGGTGATCGGATAGCGTGATTACTTTGTCGATTCCGGCTGCTCCACACCATCGCTTTTGGGCAAACGGAAGATCCATGCTGATGGTGAGGATGACAACATCTGCGCTCAGATTGGCGGCTTCAGTATTGAATCGCCGAGTCTCAATATCGCAGATTGGGGTGTCCAGCGAAGGGACAGATGCAATAATGCAGATTTTTCCCTTAAATGACGAAAGCTTTACCGGTGTCAGATTATTGTCCAGTACCTCAAAATCCGGGGCGGACTGTCCGACTTCCGGTAATCTGCCGATCAATGTCAATGGATTGCCCTTCATGGTGATTGCTCCAGGATGCTCGGTCATGGTATTTCTCCTTTTATATAGTTAAGTTACAGGTTACAGGTTACAGGTAAAACATCAGGGGGCAGGGGCCAAGGTTTTTCCCAGCCCTGCCCCCTTCTTTATTCTTACAGCTCAATCTGCCCTCCCAGCTCCACAACACGACCCGGCGGGATTCCAAAATAATCCACGGCGCTTTTGGAGTTTCGGGATAAAAACGCGAAAATGTGCAATCGCCATCGGCTCATTTTGGATTTACCCGTAAGCAGCAGCGTCTCTCTGCCAAGGTAATAGCTGATGGGACGTACATGCGGAGTCATTCCCTCCTGAAATGCCTTGTTCACAATTCTGGGTACATTGGGTGTTTCCATGAATCCATAACGGGCGATGATCCGGTGAAACCCATGTCCGAGAGATTCAAACGACAGCCGATCTTTTTCAGGAATGGAGGGGATATCTTCCGGCTGAATGGTCAGGAAGATGACCTGTTCATGAAGAACCTTGTTGTGCTTGAAGTGATGGAGCAGAGACGGCGGAGTAAAATTCGAGGAAGAGGCCATGAATACTGCTGTGCCCTTGACCCTGTGAATGCCATGTTTTGCGACATCTTCAATAAAGACATCCAATGAGAGCATCGCGCTTCGCATTTTCTGGTAGAGAACCGCCCGGCCATCCTTCCAGGCAGTCATCAGTATGACGATGATTATGGCGACGGCAATGGGAAACCAACCGCCATCAAAGATTTTCAGCAGGTTCGATCCAAAATATGTGATGTCGAAAATCAAAAACAGGGCGACCAGCGGAGCCGCCTTTTTAACTGACCAACCCCAGGTTCGCGTGGCCACATAATAATAGAGTACCGAGGTGATCGCCATATTGGCGGTTACCGCAATACCATAGGCGGCAGCCAAGCCGCTGGATGCCCTGAACGCTATCACGAGTCCAATGCAAACCACCATCATGATCCGGTTGATTTCAGGAACGTAAATCTGGCCTTCGGTATTTGCAGAGGTATGAATGATGGTGACCCGTGGGCAATATCCCATCTGAACCGCCTGCCGGGTCAGTGAAAATGCACCGGAAATCATGGCTTGAGATGCTATGATCGTTGCCAGAGTGGAAAGCGCCACCACCGGATAGAGAATGAATTTAGGCGCCAGCTCGTAAAACGGATTGGCGGATAGTTCCGGATGATCCAACAGCAGGGCGCCCTGACCGAAATAATTCAGCAGCAGGGCCGGAAACACCAAAGCAAACCAGGACTGCCGAATGGGGTTTCGTCCAAAATGTCCCATGTCGGCATAGAGGGCTTCACCGCCAGTGATACACAGCACCACCGACCCAAGCACCACCAGTCCGTGAAAGTGGTTTTCCGCAAAGAAACGCCAGGCGTAAATCGGGTTGAT
>JBAXVB010000830.1:0-1905 GCA_037129415.1 Deltaproteobacteria bacterium | reverse complement strand
GCCTCCTGGATAGCCCCCAGTTCGCTGGAGGAAAACACCCTGTCGATATCCAGAATGATGATCAGCTCATCATTTCGTTTGCCGATTCCCTTGATAAACTCCGTTCGCCAGCGCGTCCCCATTCGGGGGGGAGGCTCGATATGACTGGCCTCAATCTCGAAAACCTCCTGAACCGAATCCACCAGGGCTCCCAGCACCGTAGTATCTTCATCCACGATGATTTCCATGACTACTATACAGGTGTCTACTGTTTTTTCCGTCTTTGTAAGGCCGAACTTCAGACGCATGTCCACAACAGGAACCACATTGCCCCGGACGTTGATCACACCTCGCATGAATTCCGGGGTTCCGGGCACCTTGGTTGCGGGTGTAAAATCCAGAATCTCCCGAACCTTGGCCACATCGACGGCGAATATCTCATCTTCAAGCTTATACGTCAGATACTGAGTCGTTTCGGTTATGCCGGTTGTACTCATTATTATTTCCCCTTATAGGCTTAAGTTATCTGCTCTTGGAATATTCACATTGGCTGCCCCCTTTAAAAAAGGGGACAGATGGGGATTTTTACGCACGATTTCATTTGTAGATCCCACCCTGGCCCCCTTTCCCAAAAGGGGTATATATGCCGTTAGCTTGTTTAATTATCAATATTTCTCGAAATCCGAATCCTGGATATCTTTCTTACCCCGAGCATCCGCCATGTCGATGGCAAAACCTGAGTGCACTTCGTTGGGTTTGACAATTCTGGCGCCTGGAGCTAACACTTTCCCAGTGGCCTTATACGGCAACTGCTTCATGGCGTTTCGTTCACGTTTGTCTGTAAGAGCTTTGGAACGTGTTGTCACCCTTCGGGTTTTCGATCCACTGCCTTCATCGGTTCTGAAAAAAGCTGCTGAAGTCTGAAGTTCCTCTGCCTGACCGTCAAGTTCCGTGGCTGTGGCGGCCATCTCTTCTGCAGCCGCTGCATTCTGCTGAATCACCTGATCCAACTGCTGGATAGCCTTGTTGATCTGATCCGCGCCGGTTTTCTGTTCGTTGCTGGCGGAGCTTATCTCCTGAACCAAATCCGCAGTCTTTTGAATGGCAGGAACAATACTTCCCAGTAACTCGCCTGCATGTTCAGCAATCTGCACGCTGGATGCAGACAGTCTGTTGATCTCGCCTGCTGCGGTCTGACTTCTTTCCGCCAGCCTGCGGACTTCGGCAGCCACTACGGCAAAACCCTTGCCGTGCTCTCCTGCCCTGGCGGCCTCAATTGCCGCATTTAATGCCAGCATGTTGGTTTGTCTGGCAATTTCTTCGATGATAGATATCTTGTTTGCAATCTCCTTCATGGCTGAAACGGTTTCGCCTACGGCGGTGCCGCCTTCGCGGGCATCTTCGGCGCATTTCACAGCGATCTTCTCCGTCTGCTGTGCATTATCGGCGTTCTGCATAATGTTGGATGTCATCTGTTCCATGGAAGAAGACACTTCTTCCGCTGATGCTGCCTGCTCGGTTGCGCCCTGGGAAATCTGCTCGGTCTTGGAGCTCATTTCCTGACTGCGCGTTGCTACATTGTCCGATGCTGTCTGAACGCTCTTTACCACTTCCGTCAGTTTTTCGATCATCAAGACCAGGGCCTGTATCAGTTTGTCCTGTTCCGAACGTTCCCGAATATCGACCATCAGATTGCCATCGGCAATCTGTTCGGCAACTCCGGTAATTTCGTTCATTGCCTCAATCAGAACATTCAGGTTGTTTTTTATTTCATTGAAATCGCCATTATAATTATCAGAAATTTTCGGCGGGATATCGCCCTTGCTGATTCTGTCAACATACTCGGCAGCCACATTCAGCGGGCCGATGACGGCGTCAAGGGTTTCGTTGACGCCTGCTATAACTCTGGCAAAATCGCCCTGGTGT
>JBAXVB010000083.1:0-13777 GCA_037129415.1 Deltaproteobacteria bacterium | reverse complement strand
CCAGCAGGGTGTCCAGTGACCATATCATGAACCTTCTTGAGGATGTTTCCGGAAAACTGCCGGAAGACAAACCTGCCATGCTGAAGGTGATTGATTCCTATCAGCAGCTTCCGGAAAGGGACCGGATCATTTACCGGATAGGCAGAAGAAGCGGTGTCTATCGCTCAATTGAGGATTTCAGGCGCGATTCCGATACGCATCAGAAAATCAGCCAGTTGATTCAAGAAATCGAGGATTTTGAAGGCGCGCCAGGAGTGGAACGGTATATTTGCGAAATGGTGGACCGGTATATCTGACCTGTTTCACAACGCGCACAGTTCCACATTAAGCTCATGATTACCGCTTTTGTGCATATATCCTGGGTTTACCACTTGTGGGCATATGTATCAAGCTAACCATTTGATATATTAATGATTGATCAAAATTTAAACTTAAAAATTACGTCTAAGAATCTATTTAGGGAGCTACCTGACACAAGGCTGCACAGTATGGGGTTCTATAAAAAAGATTACCCCAGATACCCAAGACCCAGCGTTGTCAGGGAGCTCCCGTTGGTCGCACCCTGACCTACATCAATTTTGTCCAAAGTCCAATGTCCGTGGATAGCAGCTTATTATTCCAGAAGCTTTACACCATTCATATCCGAAAGATTTTTAAAGAAGCAATTAAAGCCAGGATAATTAATGAATCAACCATAATAAAATAATTATATTCTGGCAATGTCCGCCGATTTGTGATAGAAAGGCTTTCGTTTAGTGTTTTCTCATTCAACAGAGACAGGAGGAACGACGATGAAAAAAGCAATTTTGTTGATGTTGGCGATGATGTGTATTGTCCCGGCCGTCGCAATGGCGGAAACTGTCAAGATTGGTTTCATCAATTCGATTACCGGGCCGGAAGCCCCCATCGGAGAGAATTTGTCGAACGGTGTCACCCTTGCAATTGAGGACCTGAAGGCAAAGGGAATTGATGTTGATATGATCAAGGAAGATGATACGGGCAAACCCGAAAAATCCATGGCGGCCCTTGAGAAACTGGCTACCCGCGATAAAGTCGTCGGTATCGTGGGTCCATATACTTCCGCCACGTCAAACGCCGATGCCAAAATGGCTGAGCGGTACAAAGTGCCCTTGCTGATACCGGCTGCCTCGAAAGAGGAGATTACCAGACAGAACCTTAAGTGGACATTCCGAACATCAGGTACGACCGGAGACTATGCCGCAATACTCTTTGATTTGGCCACTGGACTCGGTAAACCCAAAACCCTCGCCATTCTGAACGAAAATACCGACTTTGGCGTATCGGCGGCAAACAGCGCCAAGGTTATCGCCGAACAGAAAGGCATCAAAGTGGTTTTTGAAGAGGCCTATTCCAAGGGCTCGCCAGACTATCGTTCCACTCTGGCCCAGGCCAAGGCGGCGAATCCAGACATTGTTTTCATGGTATCATATGTGGCGGATGCCATACTGCTGATGCGACAGTCGCGGGAAATCGGACTCTCTCCCATGGCTTTTCTCGGAGCGGGCGCCGGTTTCTCTGTGTCCCAGTTCGCCGGAGAAAAAGAAATCAGCCATGGAATATTCTCCTCGACGCAGTGGACCGAAGACGTGCCATGGGGCGACTCAAAGGCCTGGTATCAGCGCTACGAAAAGAAGTTCAACAAGTCGCCCACCTATCACGCGGCCTGTGCCTACGAATCAATGATGATAATGGGTCAGGCGGCATCCAAAGTTGGCGGTGATCGGGAAAAGCTGCGCCAGGAACTGCTCACTGGAAAGTGGAACGGCATCCTCGGCGAAGTTTCCTTCCGCGACTATGATGGATATCAGAACCAGCGCAAGGCCCAGATGCTTGTAGAGCAGGTGCAGAACGGCAAACACGAGACAGTGTGGCCGCCTGAACTCTCAGCCAAGAAACCGATCTGGCCTTTTCCGGGCTGGACGAAGTAATGGCATGGGCCGGGGGGGGAAGACTGGAGTGATTGGCATGAAGCTTTTCCCCCCTCCCAACCTCCCCCCGCTGGGGGGAGAGGCCTGAATACTTACACTTCATAAGATACCGAGGGGATATGGCTGTATTTCTTCAATCAATGATCAGCGGCATCCTGATCGGCGGCGTTTACGCCCTGATCGGCATAGGCTTGACCATCATTTTCGGGGTCATGCGGGTCATCAACTTTGCACATGGCGACCTGCTGATGATCGGCATGTACATGACATATTTTCTTTTTGCCCTGCTCCACATTGATCCTTTCGTCTCGATCATCGTGACGATCCCGATGATGTTTTTGTTTGGAGCATTTCTGCAAAAAGTTTTCATCAACCGCGTACTTGGCGCCCTGCCCCAAAATCAGATATTGCTGACTATTGGCATGGGTCTGGTCATGAGCAATGCGGTCATGCTTGCTTTCACGTCGGACTACAAAATTCTGTCAACGACCTATTCGTCAGCCAGCTTCAACGTTCTCGGAATATCTATCTCCAGTCCGCTGCTAATCTCTTTCGCCATCACCATCGCCATTACCCTGGCCTTGTACTGGTTTCTGTACAGGACCGATACTGGCCAGGCTATCCGTGCAACGGCCCAGGACCGCGATGCCGCCCAGCTTATGGGGATCAATGTCAAACGCATGTCTATCATCGCCTTCGGGATGGGGGCTGCGCTTGCCGGCACGGCTGGCGCGCTGATATCGCCCACCTATTACATCTTCCCGCAGGTTGGAAGCGTCTTTACGCTAAAGGCCTTTGTGATAACCGTGCTTGGCGGCATGGGCAGCATCGTTGGCGCCACTCTTGGAGGCGTGATCATCGGTGTTGCAGAGTCTGTTGGCGGCGTTTATTTTGGCTCCGGCTGGAAAGATGTCATTGTATTTATCCTGTTCCTGCTGGTGCTTCTGTTCAAGCCATCCGGCTTGCTGGGAACTTCAAAAGACTGACGAGGGCTTATACAGTATGAGACCATTCATGCAAAACATGCGGGGAATGAGCACTCTTCCGGTCCTGCTGACCGTGGTGGCGGTTATTGCGCTCTTTCTGCTTCCTAATTTTGTGGAGAGCACCTACGCACTTCACATCATGATTTTAATATTCATCAGCGTCATCATGGGATCTGGCTGGAATATTCTTGGCGGTTACACTGGTCAATACTCGGTGGGCCATGCAGCCTACTTTGGCGTTGGCGCCTATACCACGATAGTCCTGATGCAGTACCAGCATATCGCTCCGTGGTATGGCGTATGGGCCGGCATTGTGGTAGCCGTTGCAATCGCCCTGATCATCGGTTCCATTTGTTTTCGTTTGCGCGGCCCATATTTTGTACTGGCATCCATCGCCGTGGCCGAAATCTTCCGTGTTACGGCCCTGAATCTGAAGAAACTGACAAACGGCGCCGAAGGGATTCTGATCACCGATATTCCGCCGTTCAAGATTGGTGATATCGTCATCACCGATTTCATGTCCAAAATACCTTTTTATTACATCGGGCTTGTAACCCTGATCATCGCCATCATCGTAACGTGGCTACTGCAGAACTCCAAACTGGGCTACTACTTTCAGGCGATTCGAGAGGACCAGGACGCTGCGCACTCTCTGGGTATCAACCTGACCGTCTATAAAAACGTGGCGCTGGCCTTCTCCGTGGTTTTTACCTCTCTGGCAGGCAGCCTGTATGGTCTCTATGTCGGGTTTATCGATCCCACAACGGTTCTGGCGCTTGATTTGTCTGTCCAGATCGTCATGATCTGCATCATCGGCGGAATCGGCACCATTTTCGGGCCGGTAATCGGCGCCGTGGTGCTGGTGCCATTTTCTGAAGCCCTTCGCAGCAACATGATCGCCCAGGCGTTGATTGACTCCGGACTGGTCAATGAAAATTCGGGGGTTGGTACCTTCCTGAAGGAACAACTGTCCCATGCTCATGTGCTGATCTACGGCATCCTTCTGGTTGTTGTAATTCTGTTTATGCCGGACGGCATTTTGGGCTTCATACGAAAAAAGCTTTCGGCAAAACAGCGAAAGGAGGCGATCTGATGGCTATTCTTGAGATCAAACACGTCAGCAAGTTCTTTGGCGGACTGGCAGCCAATTCCGATGTCTCTTTTGAGATGGTTACGGGGATGATCATGGGTCTTATCGGCCCGAACGGCGCGGGAAAGACCACGCTGTTCAACTGCATTACAGGTTACTATCCGCCTTCCCGCGGCGAAATACTTTTTGACGGACACCGCATGAACGGACTGAATCCTGATGCTGTGTGCAAGCTCGGTATGGCGCGAACCTGGCAGAAGGTGCGTCCCCTTGCCAAAATGAGTGTGGTGGATAATGTCATGGTCGGGGCCCTGTGCCGCACGAATTCACTTAAAAAAGCACGCGACACGGCCATGGAAAAAATCAAGGTTGTTGGCCTTGAAAATCGTGTAAAAGTCCTTGCCGGAAGCCTGCCCATCGGCGAGCGCAAAAAACTGGAAGTGGCTCGTGTTTTGGCCACGAAACCCAAGTTACTGCTGCTTGACGAGGTCATGGGTGGGCTTAATCCGGCCGAGAGCGAGGAAATTATCCAGTTAATCCTGGACATCAAGAATCTTGGAATCACCCAGATGGTCATAGAACACGACATGAAAGCGATCATGCGCATTTCCGACAGGATCGTGGTTCTGAATTCCGGCGAGAAACTGGCCGAAGGCAATCCCCAGGAAATCGTTTCCAACAAGGCCGTGGTTGATGCCTATCTCGGAGGAGAGTAATGCTTAAAATCGAGAACCTAAATTTCAGTTATGGTGATCTCAAGGTGTTATGGGATGTGAACGTCGAGGTAACTGAAGGTGAAATCGTTACGGTCGTTGGAGCAAACGGCGCCGGGAAATCGACGATCCTCAAGAATATCTCCCGTCTGGAAAAACCCGGATCCGGCAGCATCACCTTCAACGGCGTGGATATGGCCAAACTTGAAGCGCATGAAGTGGTTGAACTTGGCGTTGTCCAGGTTCCCGAAGGCAGAAAGATATTTCCGCAAATGACGGTCATCGAGAATCTGAGGATGGGATCATATACCAGAAAGGCGCGCCAAAACCGCGATGCGAATATGGATCGGGTATTTACGATGCTCCCGCGCCTGAAGGAGCGGGAAAAACAACTTGGCGGCACCATGTCGGGCGGTGAACAGCAAATGCTTGCCATTGCACGGGGACTTATGGCGGATCCTAAACTGTTGTTGCTGGATGAGCCATCGCTCGGGCTTTCGCCCCTCCTGGTAAAGTCCGTCTTCGCCATAATTTCCGAAATCAGCAGGCAGGGTGTGACAATTTTGCTGGTCGAGCAGAATGTGTTCCAGTCTCTCAAGATTGCGAATCGGGGTTATGTCCTCGAAACAGGCAGGGTTGTACTCAAGGACAATGGTGCGGCCCTACTGAGTAACGACCACATAAAAAAGGCATATCTGGGAATTTAGGAATTAGCAGATCAATCTTTAAAATAGGAGATTTTTTCCATGCTTGTAAAAAACTGGATGAACAAACCAGCCATTACGATAGATAAACACAGTTCCATGCAGGAAGCCATGGCTCTGATGAAAACACATAGGATTACCTTGCTGCCGGTCATGGACAAAAAACGTCTTGTGGGCGTTATTACGGACTGGGATCTGAAAAAGGCATCTCCATCCGATGCCACAACCCTGGAAATTCACGAGCTTCTTTATCTGATCTCGACCATTCAAATCAAAGATATCATGACATCGAAGCCGATTTCGGTTCCGCCGGATTTCACGATAGAAGAAACCGCTGAAGTGTTGCTGGCTAACAAGATATCCGGTGTTCCGGTTGTAGATAAAGATGGTGACATCGTCGGTGTAATCACCCATACTGATCTGTTCAAGGTGATTATTTCCCTGACCGGTATCGGGAAAAAGGGTATCCAGTTTGCCTTCTGCCTGGAAGACCGGCAAGGCTCCATTCTGGATGTAGCCCAGATCATCCGCGGGTTTGGGGGAAGAGTGGCCAGTATTCTTACATCATACGAGAAAGCGCCTGAAGGATACCGCAATGTCTATATCCGGATGTACAGCATTGATCGTATAAAACTGGAGGAGCTAAAATCCGCGCTTAAGAAAAACGCAAAGCTGCTTTACATGGTGGATCATAGGAACAATACCAGGGAAATCTATCAAAACGATCAATAATGGTAACCATCGCAAGCGTGTACAGCGGCTGATTTGGGCCGGTGCAGGCATGGTACCGGGACCAAACACCAGCCGCCCTCACCTACTGCGAATTACTCGGTTACCATCTTAAACTCGACACATTTTTGTCTTGACACACGGGGCCACTTCAACAAAAAGCACTTTCAATCCGGCAAGGCACAAACCGGTGAATGGGAGTTCCCAGCGGGTCCCTGTGCGTATTTTTTGTCAACTGGTTGACGTTGATGCCGTAAACGGCTTCATCATAGATCAGACCAAATCCATGGGGGATCAGTACCATGCCTGAGCGTACCTGAGGGCTGACCTGCAGTTCACCGACTGCGCTGCCAGCTTCCGTGATGACCCTGACCGACTGGCCGTCCGTCAAACCGAGCTTGCCGGCATCCTCAGGGTTGATGGCGACCGTGCATGCCCGTTTTCCTTTGTTCCACTCCGGGTTTCGCATCAAGGTGTTCATGTTGGTGTCCGTATGCCTTCCGGCATTCAGGATGAAGGGAAAATCAAGTGGCATTTTCAGGCCTTCGGCTTCGCTGATTGCATTCAGATTTTTAGCCTGTTCTTCCAGTTCTGGAACAAAAATCTCGATTTTTCCGGATGGCGTACGAATGGCCGCCCAGTTATCGGCAATATCAGCTTTTCCGACCCACAGTCCCTGAGGGGTATCCAAAAGCGCCTGAAATACCCGGTCCCCCTGATCCAGACCCGTTTGAAAACCGGCTCTTGCCGCATTTTTCCGAAAGGCCTTCGGGGCAGTCATCAGCATTCCCCAAGAAGCCGCCAGCGCGGCGCTGTTCCACACAGATCCCAGGGTTTTTGCCAGCACAAACGGCATACGGCTCTGCACATTTTGCGTTTTACCGGCCCATTCCATTAAATGCATGCCAAAGGTGAGGCGATCTCCTTCAGCGGCTTTCTGAATATAATCGGGTATATCCGGTATCAGTCCCAGCCGGTCCGCCAACAGCGTAAAAATCTGCGAGGCTTCCAAACAGTGTTCCGGTGGTTTGAGTACTGGTCTTCGTAACTGGAAAAAAACATCTGGAAAGGTCCAAGGGAAAAAAGTACCGTCCCAGGCTTCGTAGTAGGATCGGCAGGGTAGCACATAATGGGCCCGTCGAGCGGTTTCGCTCATAACTATGTCGTTTACTACCAGAAGATCCAACTGATCAAAAGCTTTTTCATAAGCCTGGGTGTCGGAATATGATCGGAGCGGATTGCAAGCGCTGACCAGAACGGCGCGAAGGCGATCCTGACGATCGTTCAGGATTTCCTCCGGCATGACATTGGGGGGAAATGATCCGCCCGCGGCCGGCGGCATGGCGGTTTCAACTGTCCGCCATATCCCGGGACTGCGTTCATCCGCATGAAAACCCATGGGCATGACCATGCCGGGGATGACGTTGCCGCCCCGAACACAGAAAATACCGCAGATGGCTCCCAGAATGTTCATCAGATAGGAGTTCAACGTGCTGTGTCGTCCCATGTAAATCCCCAGATCGGGATGGATGCACCAACGTTTTGTCGCCATCAGACGACACACCTGGTGAACCAGAGAATAATCAAGCTGACAAACGTCAAGGGCCGAGCGACTGTCGAAATCGGCGAACCAGGGTTTAATCCGCTGCCAGTCCGCCACGTATTGCGTGATATAGTCGGATGCCTCCCAGCCTTCATTGACGATGATTGCGATCATCGCCTTGGCAAGAAGCGCATCGGTTCCAGGTCGCACAGCAAGATGAATGTCGGCAATGGCGGCTGTTTCACTTTTTCTGGGATCAATCACCACAAGCAGCAGATCCGGGTCTTTGCTGAACCCGGTGAGTGTTTTGCGAGCCTGTGGCATCTGATGGCTCATCATACCGTTCCAGCCCCAGCCAACCAGCATTTCAGCGGCATGCTCATCCGGTATGACGATGTTGTATTGTTTGCCCAGCATGCGGCCCAATAACCACCAGATGCCGCTGAACTCCTGGCCCGCTGAAGAATAATAATACTGGGAACCCATCGCCCGAAGCAGGCCGATGCCAAACGATGCTTCAAAATGACCACCCTGTGAGCTTCCGCCCATGTATGCCAGGCAGCGCGGACCATGTTGATCGACCAGATTCCGCAGTTTGTCTGCTATTTCATCCACAGCCTGATTCCAGGTGATTTCTTTGAATCCATCCCCCATCCGTTTCAGCGGAACGGTCAACCGATCCTTGGGATACTGGTGATAGGGTATGTTCAGTCCTTTCCGGCAGACATAGCCCTGACTCCGCGGGTTGTCCTTGTCGGGCCGGACCCGAATGATCCGGTCTTCATCAACCAGGACTTCCAGTCCACAGTTCTGAGCGCATAACACGCATCCGGTTTTATGCCATGTTTCCATAGGGTCTCCTCTATAACTTTCCCTCTGTCCTCTGTCGTTTATGAATTCATTAATTTCTGAAAAAAGGATTTTTCAGGTTGTTGTGTCTGTAAATCTGGATCAAAAATATATCCTACTGATCTTAAACTTCTAAAGTATAATGGTTTTCTGGGATTTTCCTCAAAATACTTTCGAAGCCGGACAATAAAATTATCAACGGTTCGCGTTGTGGTTTCCCGGGTGTAGCCCCACCCAATTTCCAGAAGCTTGTCCCGGTAAAGGGGCTTACCCTTGTTGGCGATAAAGAGTTTAAGAAGCTTTATCTCCTGTTCGGTTAGATGAATGGTTCCTTTGGGGGTGGTGGCTGAAGCTGTTTCAAAGTCGATTCGGTTATTGCCGAATTCAAAATATCTGGGAAGAGATGAAAAAATGGACGCTGCATCGGAAGACTGCTGCTTATTCCAGGATGATCGGGTCAGCAGCCGTTCGATTCTCAGCAGGAATTCCTCAAGATCAAAGGGCTTGCTAAGATAGTCATCCACGCCGAACGACAGCCCTTTAACTTTGTCTTCGGATGCGGCTTTGGCTGAAAGTATCAGAATGGGCAGTTGTTCGTCCACAAGCCTAATATTTTGCAACACAGAAAGCCCGTCGATACCAGGCAGCATGATATCCAGCACTATCAGGTTTGGCCTCCATTCCTTCCATTGCTGAAGTCCGGCGAATCCATTGGCTGCAATTCGGACGGAATATCCCTGAAGCGAAAGGTTGAGTTTTAACCCTTCAGCGATATGTTCGTCATCTTCGATGACCAGGATGCGATATTTACTGGTTGTTTCCATAAGTCGCTCCATGTAAAGAAACAAGCTCAGGCAACGGCTTTATACGGCAGAATTACCGTAAAAACCGAGCCTTTCCCAATTCCCGGACTTTTTGCGATGATTTTTCCTTTGTGAATCCGGACAATGGTATCCACAAGATACAGGCCTAGCCCGCTTCCCTTGGCGGTCATATCATCGGACTTTCCCACCTGATAGAATTTGCGAAATATTTTCCTGATTTCTGATTTTTCCAGTCCGATGCCGTTGTCAGCAAAATGAAGAAACAGGTTATTCGTTCTATGTTCAATCGAAATGTCAATTTCAGGTATATCAGACGTATTGTATTTTATGGCGTTGGTCAAGAGATTCATCATAAGCATTTCAAATAATGAAGGGTTAAGCCGGTAATTGTATAACTTGCCAGAGTGTGGATGTAAATGAATCCGGCTATTTCGAAACTGATCTGAGTGGTTGAGAAGAAATCGTTCGATTTCCGTTACGATGTTCAGGGTGAGAATCTCCCCTCCATAGCTACGGCTTTCAATTTTGGCGATATTCAGAATCCTGTCGATTGTGTTTGATAAACGGGCCACATCCTGGGTCATGTAACGGATGTATTTGATCTGATCCTCATTGTAAAGTTGATATTTTAGCGCCGTATCCAGATACAACCTTAACGAGGTCACCGGTGTTTTCAGTTCATGGGTAAAATTGTTGATGAAATTTTGTTGAAGCCGGTAGAGCTGATATATTTTTTGCTGATAAACAAATATGATGAGTATTCCGATTAAAATGATGCCAACCAGAAGTGAAAGCACGAGAATAACGATCCATGTGCGGGATTCCAAAACCTGCGCCCGATCCAGCTCGAACCGCTGCAGCATGTTTGTTAGAACTGTATTCACTTCCATATACCAGTAAATATACAGAAAAAGTGATACAGCCAGCGCCACTGTGGAAAGGATGAATATGAATATGGGGTGAATATACCATCTGGATTGAGACATTATATCAACTGTCAGAAATATTATGGGTTATTTTTGAGATTTGCAACTTCCTATAATAACCGTTTGATTATGTCAACTTGCATTTCAGGCGGGAATGTTCGGCAGTTTTTGTAAAACTTTTGTAGCATATCAAATTCATTCTGTTATTTCGGTTGGTGAAACACTACAATAACATAATCGTGGGGTGATCCGGTTTGAAGCGGATCGTCAGTGATAATCTAAAGACAACTTGTCAAAAGGAATCCGATATGCTCAAATACCTGCCTGGCCCAGTTCGTGGGTGTCTGTCCTTGCTGCTGTACCTCTTGAATACCATCCTGCTTACAACCCCGCTGCTAATCATTGCGGTACTCAAGTTCATGATTCCATTCGGTATATGGCGAAAGCGATGCGATGCAGTCATTAACTGGATGGCCGGATCATGGATAGCAATCAATAACTGGAACATTCGGTTTACAAACCCTGCCAAGTGGGATGTTCATGGAATTGATGGGCTTGATAAAAATGGCTGGTACATGGTGGTGGCCAACCATCAATCCTGGCTGGATATCCTGGTGCTACAGAAGATATTTCATGGGAAAATTCCGTTTTTGAAGTTTTTTTTAAAAAAAGAGCTGATCTGGGTTCCTTTTCTGGGTCTGACATGGTGGGCGCTGGATTTTCCATTCATGAAACGATACACCAAATCCTTTTTAAAAAAACATCCCCATCTGAAAGGAAAGGATGTGGAAATCACTCAAAAAGCCTGCGCAAAATTCAAAAACATGCCCGTTTCGGTCATGAATTTTCTGGAAGGCACCCGTTTTACACCCGAAAAGAGCAGCAGGCAGCAATCGCCTTTTGCTCATCTGCTGAAACCCAAAGCAGGCGGAATCGCTTTTGTCTTGGCAGCCATGGGAGAGCAGATGCATCAGATGCTGAATGTAACCATTGCCTATCCGGGTGGCATTAGAAATATTTGGCAGTTTCTCTGCGGAAATGTCAAAGAAATCCGGGTGCGTGTGGAATCGCTCCCCATTGATCCGGAACTGTTCGGAGATTATTTTACAGATAAGAAGTTTCGCGTTACGTTTCAGAATCACCTGAACGTAATGTGGGCGGAAAAAGATGCCCTGCTTGCCACCTTGATGTATCAGCCCATTGTCTCTGATGTCTCTGAATCTGAAGAATTGGAGAATACCGAAGGCCTTGGTGTTTGCCATAAAATGGATCAGGATATGCTTCACTCCTGATGTTATACCGTTCATTATGTTATAGTACACAATTTTAAGCATTGTTTAAGAGCCTGTGGATTTTTTCCTGATTGACAATACTTGATATTTTATCTATCGTACAGGTTATGGTTGACTTTGGTTGTTCCCAATTTTTATTATGCTTATGAACGGCGTTAAATCGGTGATCACGGCAAAACATGAATGTTGCCGGTATCCCCACCAACAAAGGGTCCTTCAAGAATGTGACCGCTTCTACGGACAGACCTTGACAACAACAAAAGGATCAAATCATGCGTTTTCATAACAGACAAAATGCGTTGATCGCTGGATGCTTGGGGCTATGCATTTTGATATTATCAGCCTGTTCCATGCCCGGCCAGCGTGTTGAACCACCGCGGATTACCCTTTCCTCCATCAAGGTTCAGGATATTAACTTCTTTGAAGCTGTTCTTCACATTGAGGTGCGAGTCGTAAACCCACAGGATGCAACCTACGACGTAAAAGGCATAGATTGCGTGCTGGATCTGGATCAGGTCAAGCTGGCATCCGGTGTTTCCAATACTCTTACCCATATCCCTTCGCTTCAATCCGCCGTTATCCCCTTGACCATCTATTCCTCGGTCGAAGACATGGCAAAATGCTTAAAAGAACTTAAAGGCAAGGATAAAATCAATTACAATATCAAGGGAAAACTGCATCTTGCAGGAGGTTTTTTAAAACCTTCCATGATCGCCTTCAACACCGATGGTCAGATTTCTCTGGAAGGTTTGAAAAATCTGAAGTTATAAACCCGAAGATGTTGAGCCCTAATTTCGGTCTTTCCGCCGAGTTTTAATCTTTCTTTAATCTTTCTGCCGGATTAATCTTTCTGACTGATCAGCTCTTTTACAGCCTCCAGTAACTGAGGCTGCAGCGGACGCCACTTTGGCCTTATCGCTTTGTCGTTTCGCCATTCAAATTCTACGGCTTCTAACCGTTCCGAAATTACACGTTCACCTTCTTGGCCATAAGTTGTTTGTGGATAATACTCAATCCAAAGCATTCGGGAAGGATCAATGTTGAAGTCGTTTGCCACGCAGGTTGCTATGTGGCTCGTACAGCTTCGAATGGTCATCTTGCCGTCTGGAACATCCGTAATAACAACGATGATGGGTTTCAGAAAAGAGACCCCCTTCGCCGTTTCATCTTTTCTGAGATCAAAAATCCGCAACCTGCATTTCCCATTTCCCAGTCGCAGTTTTCCACCCCATCCAGCCCACGAATAGACATTATCATATGTCAACATAATAATCCTTGAGTATAGAAGTCAGATTACAGAAGGCGGAAGTCGGAAGCCAGATTACGGAGATTATGAGTCAGCGCCTGGTCGGACTTCAAAACCTGGTGATTCATCATTAACGAAATTGCCCAAACAATTGCTGAGTGCAACAAATTCCGCAACGGAAAGCGTTTCCGCCCGGCGGGATGGGACAATGGATGCGCATTCCAATGCCTTTTCAGCAAGCTGACCTGAGATTTCCAGGCCGCTTGATGAAAGCGCATTTTTCAGGGTTTTCCGGCGCTTTCCAAAGGAGGCCTGAATTACCCGGGACAGAAAGACTTCATCATCCGCCGGGTAGGGTAAATGGGTTTTAAAGCGGATTTCAACAACCTCTGAATCCACCTTGGGTTTAGGAAAAAACAGATGCGATTTGACGGTGGCAAGAGTGCTGACATCGGCGCAATATTTCAGCATCACCGTAATGCGGCCGTAATCCTTGACACCCGGATCTGAGGTGATTCGTTCGGCCAGCTCTTTTTGAAACATGAGAATGGCGCGGGAAACGGCCTTTCGATTTTGAATCAGTTGAATCAATACCTGGGATGAAATATTGTAGGGCAAATTTCCCATGACAACAAGCGAATGGCCTGCTTGATTGGCGATTTCATTCACATTTACCTTCAGGATGTCATTTTCAATTATCGTCACATGGGATAATTGGCTGTCGGCGATCTTTGACTTCAGAAATTCAGCAATCTGATGGTCTTTTTCAATTGCAATGACTTGCCTGGCGCATTTGGCAAGCGGGAATGTCAGCGCCCCGAGGCCCGGTCCAATTTCAAGAACAGTATCGGATGCGCAAATACCGGCTCGCGAAACAATCATTTCCGCAGTTGAAGGATCTGATAAAAAATTCTGGCCCAACTGCT
>JBAXVB010000829.1:0-1912 GCA_037129415.1 Deltaproteobacteria bacterium | reverse complement strand
CCTCACCTTTCCAGGATTCCAAATTGATTCCTTAAAACGGCGTACAATACCCGCTTCCGCCATCTATATGATACCCAGCAGGACAGGTTTTCCCGATCTTTGGAATGTTCTCTGCGGATAACGGCTGAATCGAAGTGATTGCGATTATGACCGAGATGTATAACAGGATTGATGTTTTCATAAAATCATCTGGTTTTACCTGGTTTTTTAATAACGGCTTGATTCTGGCATGGATGAAAGTTCATATTTATGTTTGTCCTCATCGCCAGGCCAGATCAAATCAAATCAAATGGATTAGAGCTAAGTTTCATTCTGAACTTAATTTTCAGCTTTTCGCCCCACACGGACGAATCAATCAGCCGCATTAAAGATTCAGCCTGTTCAGGGGTTGATTTCCTAATGACTGTATCGAGAATATTGATAAGGTCGTTGATGAAAAGCCTGTGTCTTGATACTTCACGATTACGTGTAAGGTCATTCAGGACGATATGGGCAAGCTCTGGAGAATGAGCAAGCTGCGTGGCTATGATGAAAAACTCAGAATCATCGATAGATCGGACCTCAAGCATGTAATAGCCTGCAAGTGCGATAAGACAATCTCTTCTACCAGATACTTGTGCAGCATAAGCAAAAGTAAGCAATGCCGTCCGAACGCTCTCTTTGTTTACGGATTGAAAGTTTCGCAGGTTAGCCTGAATGTCAATCTTACTGAGGATGTCCTCAAGAGGCATTTTCTCTATAATCATTTTTTGTGTTTTAGTGATGGTCGAACTGTGTGTTATCGGCTTCTTCATAGCACCTTGATCCGTGTACTCTGTGCATAATCAGTTGAATTAATTAATCTCCTTTGAGAGCTTTCATGTGAAGCCATTAAGGTCAGATCGGCAACGTCTCATAATTCAGTATCAATCACCTTGCATAATTTTTTATTTAATTTGATTGCGCATTATCCTATCTTCGCTTGACATTGACTCAGCAACCCCTCGGCCTCCTCTTTCCCGAAAACGCGCACCATTTCATTCCACATAGGAGATGAGGTGGTCGTAATGCCTGACTTATGCTCATCTCGGCATTCTTCTTTGTGTGTAACTATGGCGGGGATAATAGGCCAAAATAAAACACCGAAAGGGAATATGGTCAACCGTTGCGTTGAGTATCAGGTCATTGAATCCCCGCTTCATCATTTCTCACCCTTCTTACCACACAATTGGGTGTAATCGTCTGTCATGGCGCATCTGGGTGTTATTTTTTGGAGATTGTTACACTTGATGTTCAAGTTTTTTTGATAGCGGCGGAAGGGAGGGGAGTGGCAGTAGCTGTGTCTGGCAACATACTCAGGACTCCACATTTTGCAGAGCCATTCGTCGTATTGTTGATAGGCCAGCCACTGCCATATTCTTTTTATCTTCTTTAAGATATAATTGCAATAAAAATCCCATGCAATTTTATATTTTTAACACATCTGGGGGGGATCAAATCTCGTTCTGATAAATAGCCTTCAATTGGGGACAAATCCCAGCCGCCGTCAAAATAACCTGCTGATATTTCATATAAAATTTTAACCACATGATATTAAAGACATTAGCCATAACTATTTTAAATTTATGGTAATATTCCATTTTACACCCCGTATTGGGTTTGTTCCAAAACGCGAAGTATTTGAAGAGACGGGAATTTCAGTCAAAAATATTCGCTATGCAACTTTCACAAACGATATATTTAAAGAATAGAAGAAACACTACGTTACTTTATTTGTTCTTGCTGAATATAATGGCGGCGATCTCCGGGTTAAAGAACCAGATAAATGTGAAGATAGGAACACTTCGATTATTCGTTATGTTGGGTAGAACAATTACTGGACCTCAATTTAGTCAAAATTCATCATCTGTGTAACGGGTAGCGAATCAGCTCT
>JBAXVB010000828.1:0-1912 GCA_037129415.1 Deltaproteobacteria bacterium | reverse complement strand
CACCTCCGGGAGGCGGAAAAGGTGAAAAACGCTCCCGACACCGATCCGCTCGTCGTGTAGCCTGCGGGCGGCTTCCAGGATGCCGTGATATTGGGATAAAAGGGTTGTTCTGGGGAAAACGGGCGATAGAAAGAGGTTCGAGAACGAGCAGATGAATGTCGTGGGCCACCAGTTGAACTGGTCTTTTTCACCAAGGTAGCCGACCAGCAGCCTCATGAAAAGGAAGTCCGATGATATCAATTTCTTCATTAAGCCCTCCAAGTTGAACAAATTGACATGTAACTACCTCATTTCATCTTGGTGTAAGCATTATATCCTTTTGCAGCGAGATAAAACAAAACATCGTTTATTAATGCATGGCAATTACCATATCTTGCACAATATTGCTATAGAAATAAGTTTAAAATAAAAGGAGTTATGGTTTCTGAACAAAAGATTTTTTGGATTTGATAAGACCAGACCAGGAGCGACCTACCCCTCAGAACAAAACCGCTTCTTTTTTTTCGGGTATTGCAATTGAAACCGGAAAAAGGTTATACAACCCCATCGTTAACCCTTATTTACAAGAAGATTTCGTGACCCGATTGAAAGATTATTCCCCTATTGCTGTTGTGGCAATGGCCGGTGTTTTTCCCGGCGCATCCACTTTGGACCAGTTCTGGCGTAACATCGTTGAAAAGAAAGATGCCTGCGGGGATATTCCGGAAAGCAGATGGGTAGCGCGTTCAACTGACATGATGTCCTCCCGGCCCACACCGGACAAGGCTTTTCATCGGCGCGGCTGCCTGATTCATGATTTTGCTTTTGATCCCGATGGATTCGCCGTTCCTGCAGACAGTTTGCGTTCTCTTGATCCGATGTATCTTATGGTCCTTCATGCCGGCAGGGAAGCTTTTTCAGCATTTCAGTCCACTTCCATTGATAAAGATCGTATCGGCGTCATCCTGGCGGCAATAGCACTTCCAACAGAGACATCCTCTCGCTTTGCATGTGATATCCTTGGTGAATCCTTTAAGAACGCCCTCTTCCAGAAAGGCCCAGACCATTTATCCCCCCTGACCTTAAATCGATGCCTGGCCAGTCAGGTTACAGCCCTCCCCGCCGTTGTTCTGGCCCATGCGCTGGGACTTTGCGGCCCGGCCTTTACCCTGGATGCCGCCTGCGCATCCTCCCTTTATGCCGTTAAACTGGCCTGCGACATGCTAACCGCCCATCGCTGCGATGCGGTTTTGGCCGGCGGGGTATCCCGGCCTGACTGTCTTTATACCCAGGTCGGTTTCAGCCAATTGAGGGCGCTGTCGCCATCCGGGCGATGTGCGCCGTTTGATGCCAGTGCGGACGGACTCGTTGTCGGTGAGGGTGCAGGGCTTGTCGTTTTAAGGCGGCTGGAGGATGCACTGAACGACGGCGATACCATCTTAGGTGTCATTCGGGGCATCGGACTTTCCAATGACATGCGGGGAAACCTGCTGGCTCCTGATACCGAGGGACAAGTAAGGGCCATGCAGGCGGCCTATCAGGCTGCTGGATGGAACCACTCTGACGTGGATATCATTGAATGTCACGGCGCCGGAACACCGGTCGGAGATGCCACGGAACTTCAAAGCCTGAAACTGCTGTGGGAGAACACCATCAGGGCCTCCGGCGGATCGAAATCCGGCCAGTGTCCCATCGGCTCCGTCAAATCAATGATCGGGCATCTGCTGACTGCAGCCGGAGCCGCAGGATTCATCAAAATCCTTCTGGCCTTGAAGCACCAAACACTGCCGCCGTCCCTGAATTTTACCGCACCTGCTGAAAACAGCCCGCTTCATGACAGCCCGTTTCGCGTGCAGACCATGGCCGAATTCTGGAATCGCAGAGATCCCGGCACTCCCCGACGCGCAGCAATCAGCGCCTTCGGGTTTGGCGG
>JBAXVB010000827.1:0-1925 GCA_037129415.1 Deltaproteobacteria bacterium | reverse complement strand
AATGGATTAATCGTGCGACAGGCCATAAAATCATTGTTCTGATTGATGAATACGATACCCCGATTCATGCAGGACACCAGTACGGGTACTACGAAGATGTGATTTTGTTCATGCGGAATCTTTTAAGCGGTGCCTTCAAGGATAATTCCTGTCTTAAAAAAGGGGTAATCACCGGAGTTCTGAGAATCTCAAAGGAATCTATTTTTACAGGTTTAAACAACATTGAGGTTCACAGCATCTTAAGCTCGGATTTTGATCATGAGTTCGGTTTTACTGAAACAGAGATGGAACAGATTTTAACAGATTTTGAAGTGGAGCATTCACAGGAAGTTAAAGACTGGTACAATGGGTATATGTTCGGGAAACAAATTATCTACAATCCCTGGTCGATTCTAAGTTTTTTGAATCGGAAAGAACGTATATTTCAGCCATTTTGGATTGATTCCAGCAGCAATGATCTGGTGCGCGATCTGATTTTAAATGGTCCGATCTCTTTGCGTGAAAGTGTAGAAACATTATTGCGGGGTGAGTCCATAAGCTCGGCTTTGCCTGAAAATATTGTTCTTCGGGACATTGCAGCAACTGAAGAAAACATCTGGAGTTTACTGACTTTCAGCGGTTATCTGAAAGCTATTTTTTCGTATCAGGAAGATGAAACTGCTGTATATCAACTCAGCATTCCCAATCGTGAGGTTTTAATTTTTTATCGTCAAACGATTCGGATATGGCTCAATAAACAAATCGGGGATCACCGTCTTCAAGAGTTGCTGAAATCCTTGTTGCGTGAAGATATTAAAAGTTTTGGAGGATACCTTTCAGATATGGTGGCTGCAATTCTCAGTTATCATGACGCATCAGGAAGCGAACCTGAAAGGGTTTATCATGCCTTTGTACTGGGGCTATTTGTGAATCTTGGTTCTCAATATCATGTACGTTCAAATCGGGAATCCGGTTATGGACGTTATGATGTGATGTTGATTCCAAAGGATACCCGGCAGACCGGATTTGTTTTTGAATTCAAAAAGGTTGATCTTGAAGATAATGAAAGTTCAGAAACAGCCATGAAAAGCGCATTAAAACAAATTAAGGACAGGCATTACGCCTTAGAATTAAGACAGGCAGGAGTCCAAAAAATTCTTGGCGTCGGCGTGGTTGTTCATAAAAAAAAAGTGTGGGTTGAATCAGTGGCGTTATGAAATAAAATTGTTTGATAGCATACCTCCATTATGAAGTATTTAGGCCGAGAGGCTGATATCCTCTACAGTTTGATGGCCTCATTGCCGCATAAGCTGCATAAAATGTTTATTTGAGAAATAATTTGATGAATACTACCGACTGGATCAACCGAGTTCTTCTTCTGCTGCAGGCCATGCTGATAGCTGGTGCGGTATTTTTTGGCATCAAAACCGGATACAGGATGCTCCTGGGAGAGCTTGCGCCCTGTGTTATATCTCGCGCACCAGAAAGAGAGTCCCAGAAAAACACCGCTGCCATTCGTCCTTTTTCAGAATATGCGGTCATTTCCCGGCGGAATCTTTTTGGCGCCCAGGAACCCTCGGATCGTCAGCGCATTTCATCCGACATCGAAAGGCTGCGACAAACCCGGTTGAAATTAAAGCTTCGGGGTACCATTTCCGGATCGGAAGACACTGCACGCGCGGTCGTTGAGGATGCTTCCGGGAAAGGCCAGTTTCTGGTTAAAGTCGGGGATGCGATTCAGGATGCAGTTGTGATCATGATCCTGAAAGGAAAAATCGTGCTGCAAGTCAGCGGCAGGGACGAACTTCTGGAAATGGATCAGTGGACCAGCGGGCCGTCTGCTTCACTCCCTTCGAGTAGTTCCATGATGCCCGCCCAGGTAGATGACCGGCAGCAGGTGATTAGCATCAAGCGATCTCAAATTGATGAGGCTCTCAAGGATATTA
>JBAXVB010000826.1:0-1926 GCA_037129415.1 Deltaproteobacteria bacterium | reverse complement strand
TCTTTCGATAGCCGAGCTGAAAACTGCCTGGAAAAAGCCTTTTGGAGCGTTGATATGAGCAAAGTGAATGTTCTGATTCAGACCGGCTATGGGCTGAACTGCGATCTTGAGACCGCTCATGCCTTTGAGCTTGCCGGCGCGTGTCCCACCCGGACACACATCAATTCCATAGTGGACGGATCAGTTCGATTGGAATCCTGTCAGATATTGGTTTTTGGCGGCGGTTTCAGTTGGGGAGATGACCACGGCGCCGGCGTGATTCATGCGGTCAGGCTAAAGACCCATATCGGCGATCAGCTTCTGGAATTTATCGACAAGGGAAATCTGATTATTGGCATCTGCAATGGATTCCAGACCCTGGTGAATCTTGGTCTGCTACCTGGCTTAGACGGGGATTATCGTCAGCGTTCGGTTGCCCTCACCTTCAATGACTGCGGCAATTTCAGAGACCAGTGGGTATATCTCAAGGCTGACCCAGACTCCCCCTGTGTATTTACAAAGGGAATGGATGGGTTTGAACTCCCAGTCCGCCACGGCGAGGGAAAATTCCATGCAGATACTGCCATCATCAACCGCCTGGAGGAAAACCACCAGGTCGCACTGCGCTATTGCCTGCCGGACGGCGCTCCGGCAAACGGCGTTTTTCCCCATAACCCCAATGGATCGGTTCAAGATATTGCCGGGATTTGCGATCCCACCGGCAGGATATTCGGCCTCATGCCTCACCCTGAAGCCTATCACCATTTCACCAATCATCCGGACTGGACCCGAATTCAGGAGACGAATCGGCGAAATGGCGTTACTGCTGCTCCTGGTGTTACACCTGGAATCCGCATTCTTGAAAACGCCGTCAATTTCATTAGGGGGGATAGATAACCTGCTTGTTTGAAGTTCGATATGGCAAATTATTATCTACTCCCCTGATATCCCGATGACGATTTTTTCGATAAAAACCCTGGGGTGTAAGGTCAATCAATTTGAATCCGAAACCCTGGAGCAGGCCCTTGTAAGCCAAGGGTACAGGCCGGCCTGCGGGCAGGAGGAGGCGGATATTTGTGTCATCAACACCTGCACCGTCACGCAGAAGGCTTCCATGCAGTCCAGACAGGCCATTCGCCAGGCCATTCGCGCCAATCCAGAAGCCAGAATTCTGGTTACCGGATGCTATGCTCAGACCGAACCCGAAGTCATTCAAAAAATCGCCGGAGTCCGTGATATTGTTGGTCATAGCGACAAGTCGAGGATTCCGGAAATACTATCCCTGACGGAAGAGCCGAAGAGTCGAAGAGCCGAAAGGCCGATTGTTGCTAACTTCCGCTCTTCTGCTCTTCCCAACTTCCATAAGCAAGGGCGGACCCGGCCATTTTTGAAAATCCAGGATGGCTGCAATGCCTTCTGCGCGTACTGCATTGTGCCTTTTGCACGGGGCAAAAGCCGAAGCTTGCCTATAGAATCCGTGCTGGAATCCATAAGCAGACTAAAGGCAGACGGAATTCATGAAATCGTTCTGACCGGAATTCATCTTGGCCACTATGGCCTGGATCTCGAGCCTGGAACCTGTCTGAACGATTTGCTAATTGCCGTCGAAAGCGCTGCTCTGATGGAGCGAATTCGCATCAGCTCCATTGAACCTGCCGAAATTTCCAATGAATTGATTGATCGTATTGCTGACTCTAAGATATTCTGCCATCATTTTCATATTCCGCTTCAAAGCGGCGACAATGAAGTGTTAAAGCGAATGAACCGGCCTTACACACGGGAGATGTTTCATCACATAGTATGCAGAATCCACGACCGGATCCCGGATGCCGCCATCGGCGCGGATGTTTTGGTCGGATTTCCAGGCGAAAGCGACGCAGCGTTTGATCAAACGGTTTCCCTTATTGAGGCGCTTCCAATAACCTATCTGCATGTATTTCCCTTTTC
>JBAXVB010000825.1:0-1928 GCA_037129415.1 Deltaproteobacteria bacterium | reverse complement strand
TATGGATAGACAGCAAGCGCAGACGGACGCAGCGATATGGACTGAAGGAAAATGGCTAAAGATTGAAGATTGAAGATTGAAGATTGATGGACAAAATGCGATTTATGGTTTAATACTATCCCCAAACCTGCAGACTTCGGTTATCAGTCCAACTGCCTGATTTGTTGCAACGAGAGAAAGAAAATGACCCTTTTAAGATGGAAAATCGTACTGTTTGCCGTCGGACTGCTTACATCTGTCACGTCCTGCACGGTGGGTCCGGCTTATGTGCGGCCGATTACCGGGGTTCCGGTTTCCTACAAGGAAATTGACGGCTGGAAAGAGGCGAATCCGAAAGACGACGCCATCAAGGAGGCGTGGTGGGAACTTTTCAATGACCCGCAGATGAATGAACTTGAAGAGCAGGTGATCATTTCCAACCAGAATGTGTGGGTCGCTGAAGCGCAGTTTCGCCAGGCCAGAGCATTGGTTCAGTCCGCCAGGGCTGGCTACTTTCCGACACTCGCTGTCGGGGCGTCCGCAACACGCTCAGTTGCATCAAATAACCTCAATACAGGTCAGAACGGGGCCAGTATCTCGGATTTTTTACTCCCAATTGACCTTTCGTGGGAAGCCGACCTTTGGGGCCGGGTCCGCCGTACCGTTGAAGCAAGTCAGGCAAGCGCCCAGGCGAGTGCAGCGGATTTGGCCGGAGTCCTGTTGAGTGCTCAGGCTGAACTAGCCCAGGATTACTTCCTGCTGCGGACGATTGATGCTCAGAAACAACTCCTTGATTCAACTGTAACCTATTACAGGAAATCCCTCGAACTGGCGAATAACCGGTACAATAGCGGCGTAGTTGCCAAATCGGACGTACTGCAGGCGGAAACCCAGCTTAAAAGTACTCAAGCTCAGGCGATTGATCTCGGTTTGCAGCGTGCGAAGGTGGAACACGCCATGGCCGCCCTGATCGGAAAATCGGCTTCTGAATTCTGGCTTGCCGTTACGCCAATTGTTCCCACATTGCCGTCCATCCCGCTTGCTGTGCCATCGGAACTCCTCGAACAGAGACCCGACATCGCTGCGGCCGAGCGGCGCATGGCAATGGCCAATGCACAGATTGGCGTGGCCCAGGCAGCATTTTACCCAACCGTCCATATAGGCGCCTTGGCTGGTCTTGAAGCATCAAGTGTGGACCAGTGGCTGAGCTGGCCCAGCCGCCTCTGGTCTGTCGGTCCGTCGATTTCACAAACGATTTTCGATGGAGGCTTACGCCGGGCGCAGAGCGACCAGTTACTGGCTGCCTATGATGCAACCACCGCTTCCTATCGCCAGATCGTTCTTACCGCCTTTCAGGAGGTTGAGGACAATCTGGCTGCGCTCCGCATCCTGGGGGAAGAAGTACATGTCCAAACAGAGGCCGTTGAGGCAGCCCGGCAAGCCGCAACCGTGACGAGTAATCAGTATAAGGCCGGAACCGTCGGTTATATCAATGTAATCGTCGCCCAGACAGTGGAACTCGCCAACGAAAGAACATTGCTGGACATCCGGAGCCGGCAACTGGCGACGAGCGTTCTTCTGATCAAATCGTTGGGAGGAGGATGGAAATCGGCGGATATTCCCTCCGTAAACAACTTTATTAGTTGTAAATAATTCATACCCCGTATTTCTTCACGAAAGGGGTTATTTATAGTTGCTATATACCTTAATTTAAAGGAAATTTATGCAGATGAAATTAAGATATTTTATTGCCGTAACGATTATTTTTGCAGTTATTTCTTTAATGGGTTGCAGCAAAAGTGGTAATGAAGAAGCCCGTGGACATAAGTCCAATGACCGTCAGACCATTGAAAAAAAAGCGATTGTTTGTCTGGGAGAAAAGAATGAGAAGCCGGAAGAAATCTGGAGCGTTTTTTACGATGATGAGAAAAATATGTTCACAAGTGCTT
>JBAXVB010000824.1:0-1930 GCA_037129415.1 Deltaproteobacteria bacterium | reverse complement strand
TAATAGGATTTGGCCACCAGTCGGCAAACCATCCAGACATTGCTAGCCTGGATAATTATTTCTTCAAACTCTCCGGCTCCCTTGATGTCCTTGATGGATTTATCCAATAATCCCATTATCATGGAAGACTTGGCGGCAAATGCATCGGATGAGATTTGAGAGGGGTTGTGTTCGGCGATTACGATACCATCCGTATCCATGAGGGCAATTATCATTACGCCGTTCATCTCTGATGCCATATTTTTGAAAAGATCAGCAATCTGCTTCAAAGGATGAACGGCGTAATTTTGATTGCTGGTTCGGCGATCATCACACTCAGGCAAGTAAGTCTCAGCACTCTCCTGACTTTCCTGGGACAGCAAAGCTGTTGGACCTGGACATTCAGGAGTGATCCACTCCGGCTCAATAACCTTCTTGCTTTCGATGGGTGGCAGAAGTTCATTGTCTGCATTTAATGAAATAAAGTTTTCTTCTTGCATTTCATCAAAAGGGCGGGTTTGCCAGAATATATTTTGGCCGCCCCTTCCATCTTGTTCGTGAAGTTTTTCGTCTTTCCGACGTGCAGCTTCCATCAGAATGGCCATCAGCTCGGAGTTAATGCGCTTGGCGATTTTATGAGCAGGAAGATTCTTGAATGAAAGCCTGACCCGATTCCATGATACCATCTCAATGGCAGCTTCTTCTCCGACCAGAGCACCACAGACTGCATCATGCAAACGCCCCTGATTGAAAAAGAATAAGCCCCTTTTTTTTTGGTCGCGAACTTCAAAAAGGCAGGTTTTTTCTTCCATTTCAATAAGCTGGAGAAAACTTCCCACCGAGATTCCGGTCATGGCTCCGCTCTGGGAACTTCGTTGCAATCCTTCTTCAATGCTTTCAACCAGTTTATTAAAATCAACTGGTTTATCCAAAAAACTGACAATCCCGATGGATTCAAACTGCCCTTCGATTTCCCGAGTCCCATAAGCGCTCATAACTATGGCGGGAATAGATGGAAAATTTGCATTAATATAGACCAGGAGTTCAAATCCGCCCATCTCCGGCATTCGAATGTCTGTCACCACCAGGTCAATCGGATTGGACTTCAAAATACCAATCGCTTTTTTTCCATCTTCTGCCGTAAAGAGATTAAATCGGTCTTTATATGGCTCAAAACCAGCCTTTATGCTGAGAAGCAAGGATATTTCATCGTCAACAATCAGAACATTTTTCATGAGTTGTCTTACCAAAAATATAAAACATCTTAAAACGTGTTTGAATTGCAGATATATGTGAACAGACATGGATTTGCACTTTTGAACCCCACCCCAACCATCCCCCGCTGGGGAAGTGAGCTAATGGAAAGCGCAGATCATGACCATTCACAGTATATATGAATCCTGATCCATGTTTTTCTTATGCTTTTTACTGTAATAAATCAATGATGAACATAGCCGTTACATCACCAGCAATGCCAGCAGTCCATAACGAATCAGTTTGCCGACGAATACCAGCAGCAAAAAAACGCCGAAATGGATGCGGAGCAGTCCGCCTGCCAGGCAAAGCGGATCACCCACAATGGGAAGCCAGGAAAACAACAGGGACCACACCCCAAACTTTGCGTAAAACATTTCAGCGCGTTTCCGTGATAACCCATCAAATCGAAACAGTTTCCGGCTCACCCATTCGCTGCCATAAATACCAATTGCATAAGTGGTGCAGGCCCCCAGTGTATTGCCAGTGGTAGCAGAGGCAACGGAAAGTATCGGATTCTGTCCTTTTATAACCATTGTTATCAGAAGCCATTCTGAGCCTATGGGAACAATGGTGGAAGCCAGAAAGCTTAATAAAAACAGGGAAACATAACCATAATGAGATAAAAATGTCATCATTCAAATATACTGCGAACTGGCATAATTTTACGTTTTTGATCCCCCACCCCAACCCTCCC
>JBAXVB010000823.1:0-1930 GCA_037129415.1 Deltaproteobacteria bacterium | reverse complement strand
TGAAAAATCCCCCTCGATCCCCCTTTTCCAAAGGGGGAAGTATCATTTTCATATACGGGGGGACCGAATTTAAGAAAGATACCTTTATCATGACCAAAGGATAGCATCATCCATGGCCGGGGTCTTTGCGATAGCGCAAAGATGTGAAAAAAAATGGCAGGAAAAATTCGATACAAAAAGCGCCGAAATATCATGGGTGTTCTGAAAACAGCACCAGGGAATGGGGGTCGCAGATAGTGATCTGCTCCCGTTTGGATTTAATCCAGCCTTTTTTCTCCCAGGTGCTTAGAATGCGGCTTACGGTGAAAATCGTGGCGCCGATGTAATCCGCCAGTTCCTGGCGGCCAAGTGGAAAATCGATGCGGATGCCGTCTTCCGCCCTGTAGCCGGACTGCTTCATGATGCGCAACAGCGCGCGAGCGATGCGCTGTTCAACCTGTTCGGCGCAAATCTCCATGTAGCGGTTCTGCAGCTCGTCGAGGCGATTGATGGTGCACCGGAGCATGTTCACCGACAGCGGCGGGTATTCGAGCATGAGCTGCTCCATGGTTTGCTTGTTCCATCCAACAGCCTCCGTGATGCCTATGCTTTCCGCAGTGGCCGGATATTCCTTTCCCTTGAAAACAGAAATGATGGCGGTTATTTCTCCGGGACCGATATACCGAAGGATGGTCTCTTTTCCCTCTTCATGGAGTTTGATGAGTTTGAGGCGACCGGCCAGAATAAAAAAGCTTTTGTAAGCCGGGTCGCCTTGGCGAAACAGGATTTCCCCGGACTTGAGGCGGACACGCTTTCCCCGATTCATAATATCGGCTGCCTGCGGTTCCGTGATACCGGATAAAAAATCGGACTGATGGAAACTGTCTTCGATGATGATAGTGGTTATATCCAGTAAAAATCACCTTGTTAAGATGCAGTTAGGATGCGAATAGTGCAACAGCCGTTTTCAGCGGCTCAGAATCGTTTTTGGGATTTTGATGATAAACTGGGAGCCATTCAGGTGTGGATCATCTTGCTTGCGACCTGTCACGAAACCACCCTAAATCCATGTCTCAGAGCTACCTTGGTAAACATCTGCGCCAACCCGGCGCCCAGACTGAAAATCGATCCGATATCAAGGTTTTTATCGGCGCTCTGGTCAAAAAACACATTGAGGCTGGATTGCATCCCCTCTTCCGGTAACCAGTAACACACCATGATGGGCAGCTTGGGCAGAGGATAGAGTACGACGGAGATATCCGACTGGAATTGGGGGTCAACCTGTTTGCCGCCAAACATTTGCACCACATCGTCAAAGAGTTCCGTGTAGCTATCCGCCACCTGTTTCATCTGTTCCTGGCAACGCTTTTGAAACAGCGGATACAGCTCCCTTCCGCCCGTGAGCTCTCGAAAAGAACGCCAGCGGCCAGTGGGATCAATGCCTTTTCCGTACAAAACATAATTGAAAAATGGGGCCGTCACCCACGGATTGACATGAATGTCGGTTGAAATACCGCCACTCCGGGTGATACCGAAATCTTTGCCCATCACCTTGATGATCAGCCTGTCGTTTTCATATCTTCCACCGGTGCGCACAGTTGCCGCCTGCAGATCGATGTCCTTTATCAAACTTTTGAGATGCTCCAGATAATCATCCCGATTTTGTTCCACAACATCCAGGTTTTGGGAAGTGTCGGAATAGGCTTCGATGACATGCCGATCCAGTCTGGGGCATTCCGACAGCGGGCGATGGCCCATAAACACGGCTCCAGCAAAGGCCATACAGGTTTTTTCGCCGCACTGCCTGCAGTTGGACTTTTCCAGAAGCTGAAAAATAGTCATGGCGTTTTGGGGTTTTGGCATAATTATATCCCTTCTGTTCTCTTTACAGCCCAAAATGATAAACTGACATCAGGGCAATATGAATTTCAGCGAGTTAAGTCAACAACAA
>JBAXVB010000822.1:0-1934 GCA_037129415.1 Deltaproteobacteria bacterium | reverse complement strand
CCATGTTTGAGCTGTCCATTGACGGCCTTGAAAAGGCTGTGGCGCAGTTGATGGTGAAAAACTGAGCATCCACCAACTCATGCCTGGATCGCAATATCCTGGGAAAATGTTGTAATAATCACCACGATATGCAACTAATAAACAGTTGCATGGTGTAATTTAGAATCCTGAAAACATACCAGATACGTGACACCAAAGACGCAATAAGACAAATTGGAGGCTTCCATGATCAAGACCACGGACAGTAATAAGCTCTCTCACAACGGATATACCGGATCAGTAGAGGTAAGTTTTGAGGATAACTGTCTGCATGGCAAACTCCTTTTTATTGGTGATCTTATTACCTACGAGGGGGCAACCGTTGAAGATTTGCAGGCGTCTTTTAAGAATGCCGTTGATCATTACATTTCCTACTGCAGGGAAACTGGGAAGCCAGCCAATAAACCCTATAGCGGAACTTTCAACGTGAGAATTGGTACGGAACTCCATCGGAAGGCAGCCCAGGAAGCCAACGAACGTCATATATCACTCAACGATTATGTAGCCCAGGCAATTAAAACTGCTTTCGATCAGAATATTATGATAAAAATGGAAGAATGTTAAGACACAAAATGGCGTGCCGATCCGTGTATCCTAAATACTTTTGACAGCGGAAACCTTGATGCTGACAATGGAAGCAGAAAGCTGTTCAGCGATATCATGCAGCATATCGGAACCAACCGACAGGCCCTTTGCAGCTGGATGACTGATCATATCCTGTATGGGGAACAGGGTTTCGCCGATGATTTGAACGTCCTGAAAACCGGCTTCACGGATGGCTTTAAGATAGTCTTGCTTCAGATCAGCTCCCGAAACACATCCAATATAGGCTGCAATCGACGATTTTACGGAGTCCGGAAGCGGCTTGAGCAAAACTATATCCGACACCATCAGACGACCACCCGGTTTGAGAACGCGAAAAGCCTCCCGAAAAACCCTTTCTTTATCGGGAGAGAGATTAATGACACAGTTGGAGATGATGATATCCGCAAAGTTGTCGGCGATGGGCAGGTTCTCTATCTCCCCCAATCTGAACTCCACATTGGCATATCCGCCTTTGCGGGCGTTATGTCTGGCCTTGTCCAGCATCTCCGGCGTCATATCTACTCCGATAACCCTGCCGCTCTGGCCCACTTCACGGGCAGCCAGAAAGCAATCAAATCCAGCGCCGGAACCCAGATCAATCACCGTTTCTCCTTCCTGCAGAGAGGCAATTGCGATAGGATTTCCACAACCCAGACCGAGATTGGCCCCTTCCGGAACATTTTTCAAATCGTTGTCGCTATACCCGATGTCCCTGCTGATGATATCCACGGTCTGATTACTTCCGCAGCATGAATCCAAGGGAAAACAACATGACCCTGCTGTTTTTGCAATCCTGCCATAGCCGTCCCGAACAGATTTCCTGATTTCTTCATGCTTCATTTCATGTTCCTCCATAATAAATCGATCGAATTAAACCTGAAAACACACTGCTCAGTACCAAGCTTACCGGATCGTATTTTCTTTGCTGGAGTGGTACTGCCTGTTCAGGGAAAAACATGCCAGAGCGCTCATGCCCGGCAATCGAGCCGGCAGTATGTAATAGTCAAAAATCATTACGCCGGAAATCAACTTGTGAAGCCACTCGCCGATCCCCCGGGGAGCATGCAGTTTTGTCTCTCTTTTTTTCGCAAGATGCGCAGCTACCCATCCGACGGGATATGCCAGGTGGAAAAAGTAACTCCCCATAGTGCAGTCAACACCCAGTGATATGAAAATGCTCTTAAGCGATTCAATACTGTATCGTTTGTAATGCCCATAGTATTCATCGTAATTCGACCACAATTCCTGACATGCGGGAACGGTAATGATAAAATGCGACAAATTGGGAAATCCCTCGGATAGACGATTCA
>JBAXVB010000821.1:0-1937 GCA_037129415.1 Deltaproteobacteria bacterium | reverse complement strand
TAATGCTGTTTTTCTGGAAGTCATTGAATGGTTCGATGAAACCGGCAGGGAACTGGTCCACCGCATTCCGGAAACCGGTTCGGGTGAAATCAAGTTCGGCGCGCAGTTGACGGTTCGCGAAAGCCAGTCTGCTGTTTTTTTCTATCAGGGCAAGGCAGTTGCTGCTTTTGGACCGGGCCGCCATTCCTTAAAAACCCTGAACATTCCGATATTGACCAAAATCCTGAGTACGCCATGGGCAATGACCAGCCCCCTTCGGGCCGAGGTGTATTTTGTCAATCTGAAAACGTTCACCAATCTCAAATGGGGAACACGGGACCCTGTGGCTTTCAAGGATTCTGAACTCGGACTCATTCGGCTGCGGGCATTTGGGATTTTTAACCTGCAAGTCATAAAACCCGGTCTTTTCATCAATTCCCTGGTCGGTACCCAGGGAATTCTTGGCACGGAAGAAATCGAAGACTATCTTAATCAGGTGATTGTATCCCGTCTTAACGATTATCTCGGTGAAACCCTGGATACCCTTTTGAATCTTCCCGCCAGATATGACGAGATGTCTGAAGCTCTGGCCGTGCGCCTTAAAAATGATTTTTCCCGTTTCGGCCTATCGCTTGAACAGCTTTTCATCAACGCCATCACCCCGCCGCAGGAAGTCCAGCAGGCCATTGACGACAGAAGTCGAATGGGGGTCATACAGGATATGAACAAACTGATGCAGATGAAAACCGCCATGGCCATTGAAAAAGCAGCAGAAAACGAAAGCACAACCGGCGCAGGCATGGGGACCGGACTCGGATTCATGATGCCAGGGATGATGGCGCCTTACATCGCAGGAGCAATGCACTCGCCGCAACAAAGCGCTCCCGCAGAGGCTGGGTCTGCGTGTCCAAATTGTCAGAACGCCGCGCCCACGGATGCCAGATTTTGTCCTCAATGCGGCCACCCGCTGCAAACCCATATTCCATGCATTCAGTGCGGAAAAACGCTCACTGCCAAAGACAGGTTCTGCCCTGAATGCGGCCATTCAACAACCGGAAAAAAATAGAAGGGGCAACCCATCAACCTTTTAATCGACTATCAATGCCCTCAGTGCGGCGCGCCGGCTTTGCTGGAGGAAACCGACAGGCTCTTTACCTGCATGTACTGCCGGGTTAAATCCTGTTTGCTTCCCAAGGGGTTTTTTCGATATGTGCTTCCGCATGTCGCCGCTCCCGGAAGGGAAGTTGTGTTTTTCCCTTATTGGCGATACAGGGGAACACGGTTTTCCTGCATTGAGAACGAGATACGGCATCAGTTTGTCGATGTAACCCATCAGGCCGTTGAGTCCCCGTATTTTCCAGCTTCGATGGGTTTAAGGGCGCAGGCCATGAGACTGGCGTTTATTCCGCCAAATACTCAGGGACGGTTTCTTGCGCCGACTTTATCGCTCAAGGATATCCTCATAGCCCAGGAGCTCCGTTCTAAAACAGCAACGGCCAGCCAGAGAGAGTATCACCATTCTCACGTTGGCGAAGTCCTCAGTTTGATCTATTCCCCTTTTTATATCGAAGCAAAGGTGGTTGACACCATTTTGAACCGTTCGGTTTCAGGTCCGATTCCGGATTCTTTTATGAACACACTGCCTAAGTCCTGTCCGCCAGACTGGAGGATTCAGTTCCTCTCCGCCCTTTGCCCCTCCTGCGGGTGGGATTTGTCTGGAGAGCGCAATGCGATCGTACTGACATGTACCAACTGCAACTCGGCCTGGCAACCTGTTGGCGGCAGTCTTAAGCCGGTTCCTGTCGGTTTTCTGTTGGATGACAACGCGGATATTTTCCTGCCGTTCTGGCGAATCAAAGCCGATGTTTCTGGGATTCCGCTGTCTTCCTATGCAGACCTGGTTCATCTGGCTAATCTGCCACGGGTGATACAGAAGGGATGGGATCAGGTGGAGTTTC
>JBAXVB010000820.1:0-1940 GCA_037129415.1 Deltaproteobacteria bacterium | reverse complement strand
ACGATCGGATGACGTTTCAGCAAGCCATGAAGCGCGGCGATTTCCTTTTCACGGTTTATCATGGCATCTTTTATAACTTGAAAATTCGGTGCTGTCAACCGGATATTGAATGTAAATATCTGAAAATTATTTCACCGACTGAAATTTTTTTCAACAAATGGTTGCTACTTCACCCTTTTCTCTATACAGCATTCAACAATTAGAGATAAAAGCAAAAAAAGATTATCTATGTGGTTTGTGATGAATAATATTTACAGAAGGTTAGCATGATTGTTTTTTTAGGCAATTTTATTTATTTCAATTTATTATCATTAAAATCGGCATGTTATTTGTTTCTTCATGTCAAAAGAGTGTTCTGCATCAGGGCGCCAACAATGGCGCGAAATAACAATCGAGAAAGCTGTGCAAAGGAGATGTGCGATGACAACAAGTTTAAATCTTCCTGAAATATTCAATGCTGCGGATCATTTTGTGGACCGGCATATTCGTGAAGGCCGGGGCGAACGAACCGCAATACTCTGTAATGATTGCTCCTACACATACGCCGATGTTCAGGCGGGAATGAACCGGGTCGGAAATGGCTTAAAATCCCTGGGTGTTCGAATGGAAGAGCGGATTGCGGTGCTGCTGCATGACACGGAGATATATTCTCAGGTTTTTTTCGGCGCAATCAAGATAGGCGCAGTTCCCATCTGTCTTAATACCCTGATGCGCCCCAAGGACTATCAGTATTTCCTGAACGACAGCCGGGCGCGGGTCCTGATTGTCGAATCTACGCTCTGGGAGCTTGTTGAGCCGCTTAGAGACAGCCTGCTCCATCTGGAGCATGTCATTGTTACCAATGGTCCTGCGCCAGGCGCAACCCTTGCTTACGGAGAATGGGTCTCTGGCCAGTCATCGGATCTTTCTCCGGCGCCCACCACTCCGGATGATCCATGTTTCTGGCTTTACAGCTCGGGCACAACCGGGCAGTCCAAAGGGACAGTTCATTTGCAGCATGACATGATTTATGCTGCAGAAACTTACGGAAAGCAGGTTCTGGGCGTTCAGGAAAGCGATATCTGTTTTTCGGCAGCCAAACTGTTTTTTGCTTATGGCCTGGGAAACGGTCTCTATTTTCCCTTCCATGTCGGCGGAACCGCTGTATATCTTCCTGGCCGACCCACTCCAGATGCAGTATCCGATATCATTAGCCGCTATCGACCCACGCTTTTTTTCGGGGTTCCAACGCTTTTCAGCAATATGCTGGTTGCCGAAGGAGGGGACCTGAAAGGCGTGCGGCTTTGTGTGTCAGCCGGCGAGGCTCTGCCACCGGACATCTTGAAACGATGGGAAAAACGATTCGGAGTCGCGATATTGGACGGTATCGGATCAACGGAAATGGCTCACATTTTTATTTCCAACCGGATCGGGGACATTCAGCCTGGCAGTACGGGGCTTCCGGTTCCGGGATATGAGGCTAAAATTGTCGATGAAAATCTGAATCCGGTTTTGGAAGGCGATATCGGCACCCTTCTGGTCAAGGGAGACAGCTCTGCGGCATATTATTGGAACAAACACGAGAAAACCAAAGAGACAATGCTCGGGGCCTGGCTTAACACCGGGGATAAATTCTATAAAAACGAAAAAGGATATTATTATTATGTTGGCCGCTCAAACGACATGCTGAAAGTTGGCGGCATCTGGGTGTCTCCCATAGAGGTGGAAGCCTGCCTGACCGAACATCCCGCAGTCCTTGAATGCGCGGTTGTCGGGGCTGCTGATGAAGACAGGCTGATAAAGCCCAGGGCTTTTGTTGTCTTGCAGAAAGGATATGTAGCGTCAAAAGATATGGAAAAGGAACTCAAGGCTCATGTGAAAGGATCACTGGCCCCCTACAAATATCCGAGATGGATTAATTTCGTAGATGATCTGCCGAAAACCGCAACTGGCAAGATCAA
>JBAXVB010000082.1:0-13777 GCA_037129415.1 Deltaproteobacteria bacterium | reverse complement strand
TTACTCTTAAGGAAGCAGATACGGAACAAATCAGGGGATATGCAACCGGGCTAAGGTCCCAGTACGGCGAAGCCAGAATCAGCTTGCATGTCATCTACTGCTTCGGCAACCAGGGATTTCGGGTGTTTGATGTAACAGATACGAATTGCTAACCGGGTGTAAATCAAAACCGTTGTAGTCATGGTTAATGGTCAATTAGAATTTCAAATGATATTTTGGAAAAGAGGGGCAGCAAAGCGCCCCTCTTTTCCCATGGATGCCCGATATCAGAAAGTTGTGAGATCCATATCTTGCAAGGGGAACAAGCGATCAGATCTCTTCTCTACCAACTTTGGGCTCACAAGCTGCTTTCCGTTTCCATTTCTTTTACTCGCCACATTTAAAGTGTTTGCTCGGTAAGGGGCAGGAGCAAAGGATCTGACGACGGCTGAAGGGGCCTTTATCCAGGCTTCCCGGTCTTCTTCGTATCTTTTCTTGCCATTACCGTTGCTTCCATTCCCGTTGTTTCCAACGATAGCAAACAGATCCTCAACAAAAACCTGCATCTGAATCGCCTGGGCATTCATCTCCTCGGATGCGGCTGCGTTTTCCTCTGCATTGGCCGCATTCTGCTGAACCACCTTTTCCATTTCAGTTACGGCATTGTTCACCTGCTCGATTCCCTGAGACTGCTCTTTGGAGGCCGCTGCGATTTCCGCCACAAGTTGGGCGACATTGGAAGCGGTACTTGCCATTTTTACAAATGCTTCATTGGTTTTTAAAACCAGACCGGACCCATCTTTCACCTTCTTCACGGTCATTTCAATCAGATTGGACGTATTCTTGGCGGCATCCGCGGCCCTCATGGCCAGATTCCTGACCTCATCGGCAACCACGGCGAATCCGGCTCCCGCCTCACCGGCACGGGCTGCCTCCACCGCGGCATTCAGGGCCAGAAGATTGGTCTGGAAAGCGATCTCATCGATGCTCTTGACGATCTTGGATGTGTCTTCGCTCGCCCGGGATATCTCATTCATGGACTGGGTCAATTCCTTCATGGAGTCGTTGGCCTGGCCAACAATCTGGCCGGCTTCCTTCATGAGGGTGTCTGCCTGGCCGGCATTCTGGGCATTCTGCTTGGTCATGCTGGATATCTCTTCAAGGGAAGAAGATGTCTCCTCAATAGAAGCGGCTTGCTCGGTGCTCCCCTCGGCCAGGGACTGGGTGGCGCTGGAAATCTGGCCCGATGCGGCGATGACCTGCTCGGCGCCCTCACTGAGACCATCAATCACTTTATGAAGTGCCCGCGTTACCCCCCTGGTCAGAAAGAAGGAGATAGCAAGACCCACAAGGATCGCCAGCGCACTGATGCCGATGAGCAAAATTCTTGCGCTTGCATAGTTGGCTGCGGCCTCTTCGGCTGTCTTTCGGGTCGATTCTTCCTGGTGGTGTATTAGCGCGGCAATACCCTCCAAAAGTTTTTGCTGTGGAATCCTCAGTTCATTCATCAGGACCAGGGTCGCCTCCTCGGTATTGTTATCCATAGCCAGAACCATGGCCTTTTCAGTGATGGGTTTCAACGCATTCTGTTTCATCTGTACGTTTGCGAGCAATTCTTTTCCACGGTCACTCTTGACCATTTTCGATAGTTCTTCATTATCTTCCTGGAACTTAATCCGGGCATCCCCGACCCGCTGTTTCTCCCCATTCTTCACATTGTCATCCCTTGTCAGCACGATGTTTCGGACCGCTATGGCAATGATATTCATTTCGTCTATCATGTCATTGGCCAGCAACAACTTGACGTTGGAATCCTTCACGATCTTGTCGACGGCTTCGTTGACAGCGCTCAGTCTGGTGATGCCGATCCCGACGATAATGACCATCAGGCCCAGAACCACCCCAAACCCACCATATAATTTCGTCCCCAATTTTGCGTTTGACAGTACCATGATGCATCTCCTTCATTGTTATTGTGAACCGTTAACATTCGTTGAAATCATCCGCCAACTTGTTCATCTGCACAGCAGGAAGACGGACGGTAAACTTGGAACCTACCCCCACACGGCTTTCGACGAGCACCTTGCCTCCGTGCTTCTCTACAATATCCTTGATAACCACGAGCCCGAGGCCGTTTCCATGGCTTTTGTCAGTGAAGTAGGGTTCGAATATCTTGTTCAGGAGCTCCTCCAGAATCCCGCAACCCGTGTCTTCCACGTTGACCTCGACGAATGACGGATCCTGCGACGGCGTTACAGTAACCGTCAGGGTTTTGTCAGTCCGGCCGTCCATGGCATCGACTGCGTTTAAAATCAGGTTCTTGAAGACCTGTTCGAGGCCGAATGGATCGCCCGGCACTTGTAGTCCTTGCACGGGAAATTTCCTTTCCACCTGAACGCCTTTAAGGATAAAAACGCCTTGAAACATCTCCAGGCAACCATTTAGGAGAGTATCAAGCTCAACGGGCTCGAATTTATCTTCTTCCGGTCGGCCGGCATTCATGATTTCCTTGTTGATGACACTGATCTGCCCGACCGCAGAGATGATATTCTCCGTGTACTTCTGCAACAAGTTGCTATTGCCCAGGTTATTCTGGATCAGCTCCGCAAAACCGCTGATGGACATGAGCGGATTGTTGATCTGGTGAACGATTTTGGGAAGGAGTTGATGCAGATCGCTTGATTTTGTGTTCTGAATTTGATGCAGTTTGATTCTTTCGATTTCGGCGACCAGTTGATCCAAGCTGAAAGGCTTTTTGATAAAACCGTCACAGTGATTTTTCATCGCTTCGATGACCAGGCCCGTATCGGCATAGGCGGTCATGATGATTACCGGCAAGTTTGGATGGGTCCTTCGAATAGCATTGAGCAGATCGATGCCGTTCATCGTGGGCATCAGATAATCAGTTATAACCATATCGATACCATGTCTTCCATGATTGAGCTGATCCAGGGCCTGTTGGGCGCCAAGAGCCTCAAATACACGGTACCCCTTGCTCGCTACCCCCCTCCTGATGGACCCGAGCATCCGAACTTCATCATCCACAACCAATATGTTCATAATAAACCCCTCTGCACTATAGCCTCTGCATGTATCTTTCTTAAATTCGATCACCCCATATATGAAAATGATACTTCCCCCTTTGGAAAAGGGGGATCGAGGGGGATTTTTCAGGTGGATAGCCTCCTAAATCCCCCCTGGCCCCCCTTTTTCAAAGGGGGGGAATCCTTTCGATTTTAGTATTTAATAGTGGCGATTTGAATACGACCTGGTATTAGAATATTGAATTACGAAACACGTTAAAGCATCTTTCGTGCCATCGCATAGATGTTTGAGACTTATGGGAAATTGCTTTGAATTTTAGTTGGTTAACGCGTGAGAGGGGGGTGGCTGGTATCGCCGTAGCGGGTGTGGATAAATCGGCGTATAGTTCAATTTGGTAGGGTATAAAAGCATTATGTCGTTTTATTTAAAATTGTTATAGATCATTATTTGCCATTTTGACCAGTTCATTTCGGTTGACTCTTGCGCATGAGGCTCTAAGCTTTGCCATACTCCTCAATTTTCCTGCGCAGGGTGCTGAAGCCTATTCCAAGCAATTTGGCCGTCTCGGACTTGTTTCTACCGGTCCGCTCGTAAACCTTGAGGATGTGAGCCCTCTCCAATTGTGCAAGGGAGAGGACCCTTGTACTTTCCCCGATAGTTTTGAGATTTGGAGAGGGTTTCCGGGTTCGCAAGGTGACGGGCAACAATTGAGCTGCGATGGGTTTGCCTTCGGCCAGGTTGGCGGCGGCATGGAGAATTGACCTGAGTTCCCTGATGTTTCCAGGATAGTCATAGTCCATGAGCAGGGAGACGGCCTTAGGCTCGATATCGACATTTCCGATGCTGTCACCAAGGTCTTCAAGGATTCTTTGAATAAGCAAGGGGATGTCCTCGCGCCTTTCCCTAAGGGGTGGGAGGTGGAGCCACGCTCCCTTGAGCCGGTAGTAGAGGTCTTTTCGAAATATTCCTTTGGCAATCAACCGATCGAGGTCTTCGTTGGTTGCTGCGATATACCGCACGTCGGTCTTCTGAAGCCTGTTCGCGCCAAGCCTGGAAAACTCGCCCTCCTGGAGCACCCGCAGCAGCTTTCCCTGAAGTTCGACGGGCATTGTGCCGATTTCATCCAAAAACAACGTGCCATGGCTGGCGGATTCCAGATAGCCGATGCGATCTCTGTCTGCTCCGGTGAAAGCTCCCATGGTATGGCCAAAGAATTCAGCATCGAACAGACTGCCGGCAAGGAATGCGATATTCAAAGGGATGAAGGGGAACTTGGACCTGGGGCTGGCCAGATGAACGGCCCTGGCAAGCAGCTCCTTGCCGGTACCACTTTCGCCGGTGATCAGCACGGGCACATCGCTTGCTGCGTGCAGCTCCGCCTCTTTCAGGAGCTTAAAAACCTTCGGAGATCTCGTCACAATGTTTTTAAAAGCCTCAATATGGGTCAGTTGTGGCGGAGTCTCCAAGGTTTTGAGGTGAATAAGATCCAGAAGATGTTTTCTTTCCTGGACATGTTTGATCGTCAGGATGAGATCATCTCTTGAGATGGGTTTCACAATATAATCGTATGCCCCTTTTTTGAGGCACTCCACTACAATCTTTGTCTCATCGACCGCAGTCACCATGATGCATTCCGTGCCCGGACTGTGGTTTTTGATCAGCGACAGGAGCTCCACACCGTTCATGCCCGGCATGGTGATGTCTATCAGGACAATGTCAAAGACCTCTCCCTGTTCAAAAGCCAAGGCCGCTTTCACCGGGTCGAGCTCAGTCCGGACATCCCGGTATCCGGAAGTGATCAGGCCCCGCCTTATGCTATTCAGATATTCCTGCTCATCGTCCACAATCAAAATTTTGAAACTCATCTTTATCTCCTGGTATAACGAAAAAACCTGTGGGTTATGCAAAAGTTTCCACGCCTACCCAACCAGCACCAGTCCTGGGCGATCATGTTTGGAGGAAACGCAGCCAACGGTCATCGGCGGCTGTTTCCACTTTATTCTTGCACATCAGGCAGTAGCACCCGGAAACTGCTCCCCACTCCGGGCTGACTGTCCACCTCGATGCTTCCGCCAAACTTTTCGATCAGATTTTGGCAGATATAGAGTCCCAGGCCGGTTCCCATCGCGGAAACCTTGGTGGTAAAAAAAGGATCAAATATCTTGCTTCTTACTTTCTCATCCATCCCGGACCCATTATCAGCGACCTCAATGAAGCAACGTTCGATTTTTCCGTTACGGTAATCCGGGAGCACACTGAGATTGATCCACGAATCCTCTTTGTCGAGAGAATGAACGGCATTGATAAGAAGATTGATCAGCACCTGCTCGAGAGCTTCGGGGGCAATAAAAACAAGCGGCAGATCATCCGGGATGGCCACATTGAATGACTTGACCCGGTTGCGCACATCAGCTCCGCAAATGGTAATGGCCTTCTCAATCACCTGTTTCAGGGAAACGAGACGTTTTTCCACATGTTCGCGCGTCCTCGAGAATTCTTTGAGGCTCGAAACTGCGGTGTTGATCCGACTGGACCCATACTCCATATCATCCAGCAGTTTGAATATATCCGTGCGGAACTCCTGGTAGGGCATGCCACACAGCTCAAGACCCTGTTGATTTTCGGCATGAGTGTCCACCATGTTTGTCAATTCCAGCAGATAATCTCTCAGAATTGGAATATTGAAAAATATTAACATATTCGGATTGTTGATCTCATGAGCAATACCTGAGATTAGAAGACCCATGGAAGCCAGTTTTTCGCTCTGTATAAGCTGTCTTTCCATCATTTTCACATGCGTGATGTCACATATGCGGATAATGGATGCTTGTGGCGCCCCAAACTCATCTTTTTCCACATCTACAACCACCTGCTCCAACCTGCCGAAGTCTCCCACCCCCATCCCCTTGCGCTCATAGGTCCCACAATAACCTCCCAAGTCTGAGAAGGGGCTCTCACATCCCTTGCACGGGGTTGACCTTCCCCGGAATGCTTCAAAACAGAGCTTGCCGATTGCTTCCTGGTAGCTGGCCATCCCGAAGTAGTTCCTGGCAGCCCTGTTCAGCCTTTTTATTCGGAGATTCGTATCCAGCAAGAAGAGTGGATCGGAAATGCCGTCGATAAACATTCTGAGCGTGGAATAGCTGTCGTTCAGTTGGTCCTTGGCCTGCTTGCGCAGCACAACATCCCAGATCATGTTTGCCAGCTCCGACACTGTTCCGATGTCATGCGCATCGTAGTCGTGTCCCTTGTTTCCCACTCCCAGGATTGCCACAATCTTGTCATTTCGAATGATTGGAAAAACCAGTTCCCGGATCACTGCCGCATGGCCGTCAGGCAACCCCTTGCGGTCGGACAAAGCAGCATAGTCATTATGTATGACAGGGCGGCGTTGGTGTATGCAATCCACCCAAACGCCTGCATCATCCACATTGTAATGCCGCCCTTTGCCCTCTGCGGTGCAAAAGGTATTGAGGGTAGATGTGGACCAGGTTTGGAGGGATAGCGTTTTCTGGTCTTCTTCCAGGAAATGAAAAAATCCGATCCGGCTGCCTGTCAGTCGTTCAATTTCGTCCAAAGCCTTTTGTAGCAATTCATCAAGAGAATGAGCACCGGCAAATTCACTCATCAAAAGGCCCACCCTAAGGATTTCCTCCCTGCGCCTGCGTTTTAATATTTCCAAACTCAGGCTCTCGTTTGCCGAGGCCAAATCGGCGGTGCGCTCTATAACCCGCTGCTCCAATTCGTCGTGGGCCTTTTTTAGCGCCTCCACCGCCAGCACTCGCTCGGAAATATTGGTATGAGAGATCACCACGCCCCTGTTATCCGGGCCCAGAGGGGTGACGGTTAAGCTGAACCATCGCTTTTCCTCCGGCGAATGGCAGGGATATTCCAGGCTGAAGATAGATAACCTGCCATCCATTACCGACTGGATGCCTTTGCAGGTGTTCAATGCATAATCCGATGTGTAACCGGTGCTATCCTGGCAGACCGACAGGTAATTGGCGCCGACTTCGGTATGTGGCGCAGGCTTGCCGGGCACGATGCCGTTTTCCAAAGCAAAACGCCGCCAAGGTTCGTTGACCGCAATGATTACCCCGTCAGGATCAAGCACGGCGATTTCGGCGGTTATGGAGTTCAGGATTGCTTTACCGAAGGCGTTGCTCTTGCGCAGTTCCTCCTCCCCATCTTTGATTCGGCGGTCGAGCGTGTGCCGGTGGAGCGCCATCTCGATGGTGGCAGCCAGTTCGCGCGGGGACGCGGGCTTGATCAGGTAGCCGTAAGGTGCGGTGGTCTTGGCCCGTTGGAGCAGGGTATCCTGGGAGTAACTGGTCAGGAAAACGATGGGCACATCGGCGGCCAGACGGATATGCCCGGCGGCGGTGATGCCGTCCATCTCACCTGCCAGTTGGATGTCCATCAATATCAAATCGGGCAAGATCAAATCGGGCAAGACCAGATCGGGCAGAACGGAAGTCACGGCAGCGATCGCCGCCTCCCCCGTAGCCACCGGTTCCGGAACGCTGTAGCCCATGCCAACCAGCGTTTTGCGCAGATGGAAGGCGAGAACCGCGTCGTCTTCGACGATCAGTATGGTTTTATTTTCCATGAAAATCTCCTCATTACGCATTCATCCCTTCCTTGGCGCAAACCTTAGCCGGAACGTGGTCCCCCCGGTGCAATCCACTTCGATCCGGCCATGTAGCTGGTGCTGCCCGAGCATCTTGACCAGCACCAGTCCCATGGTTTTCGTGTTCGACCAGTCCAGGCCGGCGGGAAGCCCCACACCGTTATCCGCCACGGCCAAAGTGTAAGCGATGCCGTCCCATTGCGCAGAAACGTCGATTTTGCAGCCGCCGGCCCCAGTGCAGGACCGGTTTGCAGGGAAGCCATGCTTGAAGGAGTTGGTCACCAACTCGGTTATCAGCAGCCCGCAGGGCACGGCGATATCCAGACCCATCATGATGCCCACGGCTGAAACGCTGACGGAGATGTCTCGAGAGAGATGATATGACGAACGCAGATGAACGCACAACGTCTCCAGGTAATCCTGAAAATCGATCTGGGAGAAGTCATTGGACTGGTAGAGCTGCTCGTGGACCAGCGCCATGGACCTGATCCTGTTGCTCAGTTCCATCATGGAGGCTCTGGCCGATTCGTCGCTAATCATCTGACCTTGCAGGTCCAGCAGCCCCAAGATGACTGCCAGGTTGTTCTTGACCCGGTGATGAACTTCCTTCAGCAGCACCTCTTTTTCCGACAGCGCGGTACGCAGCGCCTCCTGCACGGCGCGAATACGCAGAAACGCATCGATACGCGCCAGGAAATCAGCCTGCGAGAACGGGCGGGCGATATAGCCGTCCGCCAGACCTTTTGAAAGGCCTTCGGCCTGTTCTTCGGGACTGATTCGAAAGCCGGAGATCAGAATGATGAACACGTCCGCCAGTGCCTGATCCTGTTTCAATGTTCGGGCTGCATCCACACCGCTGCCGTCGGGCAGCACCACATCCAGCAGCGTCATGGCCGGCCGGTGTTGGCGGGTCAGCCTTATGGCATCGGCCACTGTGCCGCCGGTCACCACGCGAAACCCCGCTTTTTCAAGTATCCGCGCGGTGTTTTCGCGCACCTCTGAATCATCGTCTATCACCAGAATCAAGGTTTGCTGCCGAAGTTCAACATTCATTTTTTTCTCCTGTTTCCGTGAAAATTCTTCGTAAAATGTCGGCATTTCGGCATTATTGTAGATATAATTTCACGCATGGTGGCGACCAATACCATGGCCATAACTGTTCACTGTATTTACTTTTACGACTCATACCACTGCCAGGCAGGTCTGCGGCAACGTGAATCCAAACAAGGAACCCTTTCCTGGCGTGCTTTCTACCCGCAGTTGACCGCCATGGGCTTCGACGATTTTTTTGGCAATCATCAGGCCCAGACCGATACTGCGCTCTCCGCCAGGTTTTCGATTCGTCTGACCGGCAAAGGCCTGGAACAAGCGATTCTGCTGCTCTGCGCTCAGGCCCGGCCCCTGATCCTCGACCCACAACCCAAAGCCTGTTGGCTCCAGGCGGCTGCCGATGCTGACCTGCCCGCCATCCGGTGAATGCTCCACTGCATTGCTCAGCAGATTGGTAAGCACCTGCTCGATTTTGGGCCCGTCCACCCACAGGCGTTTTGCGCCGGAATCCAGGCTCACCCGAATGCTGATATTTCGTTTATCCGCGGCCCGATCCACCATCATGCGCGCATTATCAACGATTTCAGCCGTGTCGGCCCAGCCGGTATTCAGGCTCAGTTTTCCAGCCTCGATCAGACTGACATCCAGGAAATCATCGATCAGTCCCCGCATCCGGTCCGCCGCGCTTCGGATTCTTTCGAGCTGCTGCAACTGTTCGGCCGGCAGCACATCAGCCGCATCTTCCAGAATAAATTCGGCATAGGTCAGAATCAATCCGGTCGGCTTGCGCAGATCGTGGGCCGCCATGCCCAGAAACTGGTTTTTCAGGGCGTTCAATTGCGTCAACTCGGCGTTTTTCTGTACCAGTTCACGGCTCATCTGACTCGATTCATGATTCAGGACCAGCACTTCCCGCCGCAGCCGTTCCTGTTCTTCCCCGTCCACCTGTCCGAACCAGATAAACGCGTTCAGGACCGGGATCACTGTGACATAAAGGGTCTGGGGCAATCCCGCCACGGTGCGCACATTCACCATGCGGGGCGTATCCGACGGGCGCCGCCATTGATCCGGATCGGTTTCCGGTTCAAAGTTAACCATCATGTCCGTCAACTGGCAGCCCTCAAGCGTCAGGCCGGTAAATGCTTTGGCATACCGGTTGGCAAAGGATATAACGCCGTCGTTATCCACCCGCAGAACAACCACGTTGGCGCACTCGCACAGAAATTGCCTGCCGATTTCAGCCGGAATCAACGGCTCCGAAAGGGTCATTACGCAATTATCCTTTCCAGATCGTCCATTGACGCCACGCAGGTTACGTTGGGATAAGGCTCGATCGCCTTTTGGCCGCCCCATCGCAGGGCCTGACCGCCGACCAGGATCGGCAGCTTCGAATAAGCGGTGGTGACCGCATCCAGCGCCCGCAACAACGCCGGCAGATTGAAATAAATGCTGAGCGAGAGCCCGAGCATATCCGGTTGCCGCTCATCGATCAGGCGCATCAAGTCCGGCAGTGGCGTGTTGGCGCCAAGGAAATAACCGCGCCAGCCGTGCAGTTCAAAAAAATCCGCCACCATTCGGCCCCCGAGCTGATGATATTCATCGGCAACGCAGGCGATGATGGCCTTTCGTTCCCGGTACGGGCCGGTAAATACCTGCGCCTGCACCAACGCCATCATCCGTTCCACGATGGCGGTCGCCAGATGTTCCACTGCCACGGAAATTCTTTGTTGCTCCCACAGCTCCCCCACACGATACATGGCGCGCTGAAACACCTGCACATACAACATTCTGAGGCCAACCCCCCCGGCCATCAGCTCCTGCACCGTCCGCGTGCAGCGTATCCGGTCTCCCGCAAGAAGTGCGTCAAGAAATTCCAGGTACTGCGTCTCGCTCACCGTATCAAACATGAATCACCTCCCAATCATTGACTGAAGGAATCCACATGAACGCTCTTCCTTTCGAAAAGGGTGAATAAACCGGATTCAATGCTCCGTATGCGTTGTGTCCGTCAGGACAAAGCCGTCACTGAGCAGCGTAAAGGCGGGCTGATTGACGATCATCCAGTTGTAGAAGGGATACACTTCCGTCAATGCCTCGGATGACAACTCCCGCCGAAGGATTTCCACCCAAGTGTCCAACTGGGCGGGCCAGTAGGTCAGTTGAAATCCATGGGAGCGGTAAGCCCGGAATACCCACAAGACCGTATCCACCAGAACCGTGGGATCGAATGCAAAAAAAAGCGATTCCATAAAGCGGGCGTGATTCCGGTGGTTGTCCTGCATCATGGCGATATTGCCTCCAACCATATAACCGACATCGGGCCGCTCGCCCATTATGCGGCTGATCTCCGTGGCAATGTTCTCGCGCTTGAGGCTGTATTCATCCCGAACCGTTTTGGACGGTTGTATAAGTTGACGGGCTGATTCAATCAAAGATTCTCTTGTCATATTTTACCTCCCGAACTGCGATATGGTCTGTATTGTTCATTCACCACTTGTCTTATGTTTGTTTCTGTTAGCAAATCTCAGCCGGAACGTGGTCCCCCCGGTGCAATCCACTTCGATCCGGCCCTGTAGCTGGTGCTGCCCAAGCATCTTGACCAGCACCAGTCCCATGGTTTTCGTGTTCGACCAGTCCAGGCCGGCGGGAAGCCCCACACCGTTATCCGCCACGGCCAAAGTGTAAGTAACGCCATCCCATTGCGCTGAAACGTTGATTTTGCAGCCTGCCTCCGGTTGCCGACCTGCGGGGAAGGCGTACTTGAAGGCGTTGGTCACCAACTCGGTTATAAGCAGCCCGCAAGGAACGGCGATATCCAGACCCATCACGACACCCACGGCGGAAACGCTGACGGAGATGCCACCAGAGGTATGATAAGACGAACGCAGATAAGCGCACAACTCCTCCAGGTAAACCTGAAAATCGATTCGGGAGAAAGCCTCGGACTGGTAGAGCTGCTCGTGGATCATCGCCATGGACTTGATCCTGGCGCTCAGTTCCGCCAGGGCGATTCTGGTCGGTTCGTTTTCCAGCGCTCGCCCCTGTAAGTCAAGCAGCCCCATGACGACGGCCAGGTTGTTCTTGACCCGGTGATGGACTTCCTTCAGCAGCATATCTTTCTCCGCCAGAGAACTCCGCAACGCCGCATCGACATCCTGCCGCTCCAGTTCAGCGGCTGCACGCACGGCCACCATTTTCAGCAGCTTTTCAGACAGCGGGCGGTTCTCCAGCGGGCTACGACCGATGACCGCAATCAGGCCGATCGGCAGGCCGGCGTGGTTAAAGAGCGTCACGCCGGCATAACTCTCCGCCCGCATATCCTGGAGTACCTGGTCGCGTGGAAAGAGCCGGCATACGTTTGCTGGAAAGCAACAAACCGACTTGCCCACCACTTCGCCGCAGGGGGTGTCTTTCAGGGCATAGGTCACGTTATCTTCGAAATGGCCGTCGTGCCAGACTGCCAACGTCAGGGCGGTCAATCCGTCCCCTTCCAGGCGGTCGATGCAGACAAAGTTCATCCGCAAGTTCTCGGCCAGGAATTGGGCCAACACCTCAAAGAATGGCTCGTCATGCGTATCTGCGTTGGTTTGCGCCAGAAAAGCCTGAACTTCTTCCGTCATCTTGCGTTCGGTGATGTCGGTATGTGTACCGAACATCATCAGCGGTTTGCCGTCTCCAGTGCGTGTGATGACGCAACCGCGGTCGTGAATCCAGACCCATTGGCCGTTCTTGTGCTTCATCCGGTATTCGCAGTCGTAGTAGGGCAGTGCGCCCGCGAAGTGCCGCTCCAGCAGTTCGGCGGATTGTTTCATGTCATCGGGGCAGACAAACATTTCCCATGTCTTGACGCAAATGGGAGCCAACTCATCGAGCGTATAGCCGATGATCTGCGCCCACACTTCATTGAACACCGTTTCCCCTGTCTGGACGTTCCATTCCCACGTGCCGACATGGGTGCCTTCGATGATGTTCTCCATTCGCTGATGCGCATCGCGCAGCGCATCTTCCATTTGCTTGTGGTGGGTGATGTCCTCGACAAACCCTTCATAATGACTGGGCCTGCCTTGTTGATCAGAGGCGATGCGAAGGTGCAGCATTCCGTACCACAGGGCGCCGTCTCTGCGACGATAGTGGGTTATCGTGCTGATATGTCCGCCGGCTTCCAGAATAGCCTTTGCGGCGGCATCGCGCTCGGGGGGCTTGACATAGACTTGCTCGGCGATGTTGGTGATCAAGTCAATCGCCTCCTGGGGAGAATCATACCCCAGTAGCCTCGCCAAAGCGGGATTCATATCGATAAATCTTCCTTCGAAGGTGGAACGGAAAATTCCAAGGACGGAATGATAATAAATATTGCGATACTTTTCTTCGCTCTGGCGCAGCACCTCCCCGGCCTGTTGTTCGGTAATGTCGCTCAGTATGATTCGGCCTACGGGCGCGCCGTCGGCATCCCGAGCCGTGGTGGCTTCCATCCGCGCCCAGAAAGACGTTCCATCCCGGCGCATCATCCGCAACTCGCATGCCTGCGGTTCATCGGTTTTAAAGAGATTTTTGAGGAGCAGGTAGTAGATGTCCTGGTCTTGATTGAGGATGAACCGTGACACCGGCCGCTGAATCAGTGCGCTCCGGCTCACGTCCAGCAGGATGGCGAGGGTTAGGTTGGCTTCCAGGATCAGCTTCTTTTCGCTGACGGTGCAATAGCCCACCGGAGCAAGGTCGTAGAGGTCGAAATAGCGCTCCCGAATGGTGTCCATTTCCGCATGCGATTTTTGTAACTCTTCGTTCTACAGTTTCAGCTCAATCTGATGCACCCGCAGTTCGTGGAGCATCAGCCGGGTTTCTTCAGGCGACTGGGCTTCCGGGTGCGCCGGATACAGAGCTCCTTTTTTCCGGGATAGCTCTTCTTCGGCCTGCCTGCGCAGATCCTGTCCCGCCTGCTCGCCGGAGCCCGGCGAAGGGGAGGCGTCTGTTTTCCAGTTATCCTTGCTTTCCATTTCGCATCTCCTTCGCTCGGCTCCTATTTGATTTAATAGAATAGAATTTGCTTTCATTGTGGGAGTATATGGAGAATGT
>JBAXVB010000819.1:0-1940 GCA_037129415.1 Deltaproteobacteria bacterium | reverse complement strand
AGAGCGATGATACCGCCAGGTTTCAGGCAATGAAAGAGTTTCGCCAGAATGCAGTTTATATCTGCAAGGTGATGTAGAGTCATGGCCGAGAAAATCAGGTCGAAGTCCTGTTCGCAGTCATCATGATGCAGATCAAGGTGCTGAGGAAAAACATTCTTGATCCCTTGTTCGCTGATTTTGGCTTTGAGTATCTCCAGCATACCAGGGGAAGAATCTGCGGCGACAAGGGAGGCCAGGCGATTGGCCAGGGCCAGTCCCACAAGTCCGGTGCCACAACCGTATTCCATGGCTCGCATATCATCATGCAGAGGGAGAAGAGCAATTCGGCTGGAAATTGCCTTTGCCAGTTCAATACGCAGGTTTTCTTTATCCCAGTCAGTGGCGGCAGCGTCAAATCGGTTTTCAGTCACGATATAAAAGTATCCTTTCGACAGAAGTGTTTAACAATCACCTCATCAATCGTTTATGTTGGGCCATCTTATCACATAAGGGGTGTGGACAATGAAAAAATTCAACTCCAGCAAAAAGTTTGTGATTATTGCGATAATGTCAATAAAAATAAAACATTATATTGATTTATTAATTTAAACTCATATAATAACACGATTGATATATTTTGAGTTTGTAACTGCAATAATACAAAGGGAATATTTACCATGTCAAGCACTCTCGACGATAAGGCTGCAATGGCATACGATGAGATGGTCATTGCCTGTTCCAAAGATATTGAAGATTATAAGACGTTTCTGAAGTCTATCGAGGCGATGATGGCGCAGAAGCAAAGAAATCTCCAGGACATAAAAGATAAAACCGTTGGTTTGGTAAAAACAGCTCTGGATATCACATAGGAGATCCCAGTGAATCAAACGGCTGAGAATTTCGATGATACCGGTGTTGACATGGTGGAAGATTTAACTCCAGAGGTGGAAATTGAATCAGAAGAAGCAGTGGCGGAGGACTCTCCGGCGATAACTCCACCCAAAAAAAAGCGAACACAAAAGACCAGACCCTCTAACCGCAGGAAAGCTGCTGAAAAGGGCAAGGTGAAGAGGGCTGACAAAACCAGACGAGCGATCCCAAAATATCGCAGATATTAGATGTCTGCATCACCTTGAAGCATCTGTAACAGATGTTGGCCGGCAATTGTTCTTCATGTAGATGGAAACTTATCAATTTCAGTCGCAGTTGTCATTCAGGAAATGGTCAACCCCGAAGTTGCCGGCATTGCCTTTTCGGTAGATCCGGTCACGGAGGATCGGGAAGACATGATTATCGAGGCGGTATTCGGACTTGGAGAATCCATTGTTCAGGGGCAAATAACACCAGATCATTACCGCGTAAAAAAAGAATCCTTCCTTCTTGCTGATGCGTTTTTGTCGCCCCAGGAGCGGGGAATTTACCGTCTTGCTGATGGTTCCACGGGATGGAAGCCGCTTGACCCGGCTAAGGCATCACAGAGAAAGATTTCCGAAAGCGAGACGGCGAAGCTTGCAGAACTAATCGTCACCGTCGAGAACATTGCGGGATTCCCCTGCGATGTCGAATGGGTTTATCAGGGCGGGCAATTTTCGATCGTACAATGCCGTCCCATCACTACACTATCGTGAGGTTGTTATGAACGAAACACCATCCATCGGTTCGCTCCTGCTCGAACGGGCCAGCCGGCAAAAAAGAAGAATCGGTCTTGGTTTGACCGCCCCGACGGACGCGATCGTCGAGGGACTGCAAAAAGCCCGCTCGTTCTGTGAGCCGGTTTTGTATGGCGCCGCCGTGTCCGGGTTCACCTCGTTTGCATCCGCCGATCCCGCAGATGCCCTTTTAGGGGACCTTGAAAGTGGCGCCATCGATGCGGCAGTCAGGGGACAGATTTCCGCTTTCCCCTTCCGCAAGCGCTTCGACAAAATGTATGGCGACGCATTCCATCCCACCGATATGATGAT
>JBAXVB010000818.1:0-1943 GCA_037129415.1 Deltaproteobacteria bacterium | reverse complement strand
CATCAGCCCCACGCCGCTGAAAAATTCTTTTTTGTTGGCTAACATCAGGCCACCTCCCCCTTAAGTTTTTTGATGTTCATAAGAAATGTGCCGATAACCCATACCGCAAAAGTCCCGATCACAATGAAAAAGAGAACGCCGCCAATTCTATCCAGGAGAACGGAAGTCTCCTTGGAAAGGGCGATGAATTCCAGATCAGCCAGTTTTTTGGGAAGTGCAAAAAAACGGTTAACAAATCCAGCCAGAACCGATAAGGCATAAAAACCCCGAATGGTGATCCCGGGCACCACTTTGGTGACTAATGCGCCCATCTGGATTCCCAGCAGTGATCCCAGCAGCATGCCCATGGCCAGGGTGTAAAAAATAAATCCGTAAATGGCGTACTGGGTGATTCCGGCATACCCAGCGGTGAAGATGATCTGGAAAATATCGGTTCCAACGGTCGTCAGGGAAGAGACTCCCAAAACATAGACGAAAATCGGAAAAGTTAAAAACCCGCCGCCGACACCCATGATTGAGGCCGCCAATCCCACCAGGACACCGCTCAGGATCAAAAATACGCAGGAGATCTGGCGGCCTCCGGGAATGATGCCCTCATCAAAGGTGATCATGGGAGGAATTTTTATGGCTTGAAGTCTTCTGGGAAGATTGCCCATTTCTGCGCCTTCCGATTGACCGTCATGTGCGCCGCCGGAACCGCCGGATTTTCTGGCGCCTAAAAAATCAAGAAGCGAATAAATCCCCAGACCGCCCAGCATAAAACAATAGACCGTGGTAATAAAGGCATCGCTTAAGACCGGATTGATTTCATACAACCACCGGTTGATTACCCCACCGGTAGTTGCTCCGACCATGGCTCCGATCAAAAAAATGAGGGCTAAGGGCACCGATATATTTCCCAGCTTTTTATGAATCACGCTTCCCATGATGGCTTTGGCGAAAATGTGAAATAAGTCGGTTCCGACAGCCAGAATACCTTTGATGCCCGCGCTCATCAGTGCGGGAGCAATCACGAATCCGCCGCCGGCGCCAATACAGCCGGTGATCAGGCCGGCGCAGATGCCGATCAGGATGGAGGCGATAAATATCCCGGTTGAATAAAACGCCGGACTGTAGGCGGTTTTGTCACCGATAAAATTGGGGAGCGCTACGGCGATTTGATCCGCAAAAGCATAGCCTCCCAGAAGAATTGGAATTGAAAACAGGCCGAGTATGGCAAGCCGTTTTTTGGAACCTAAAATCGTTCTTGACACTTCAAGCTCCCATGCGGCGTGAGCTCTAGTGCCCATCATCATGAAATGTCCCCATTGTTTAAAAAAGTTCATGTCGATGCTGCTCCTAATTGTTGATAAGTGGATAAACGCTGGTGGCAAAAGATATTTTGGCCGCCCCTACACCCTTCGTTATTGAGGCTTAAACGCACGGCAGGCGGAACGCCGGTACTTTGCCATCACAATTTTCGATGCAAGTAATTGGAACGATGAAAAAGTTAATTGTCGGACTGTGGCAGTTTACTGGAAATCATCACCTCCTCGAGATGTTTTATTTTTTCCATCTGTATGGATTTTTTCTTGAATGCATCCTGAAGCTTGTATAACAACTCATCAATGTTGATGGGTTTCATCAGATAATCAAAGGCGCCAACCTCCATACCTTCCCTGGCAATTTCCAGGCAGGCATGTCCTGTCAACATGATGACTTCCAGCAGGGGGTTGGTTTTTTTGATCTTTCTCAGCGTTTCGATGCCGTCCATTCCGGGCATGCGCACGTCCATAACCACGATATCCACGACATGGTCCTTCAGGTAGGCCAAGGCATCCTCGCCGCTGTTGACCCCGAAAGCGTTCAGTTGCCGCTTTTTCATCCGCTTTAGCAAGGTTTCCAGAAAATCAACCTCGTCATCTACAAACAGTACATTAAACCCTTCCACCTGTTACCTCCTT
>JBAXVB010000817.1:0-1943 GCA_037129415.1 Deltaproteobacteria bacterium | reverse complement strand
GAAGCCCGAGTTAAAAGGGATGCCCACCGGGGAAGAGCCTGGCGCGCCACCAGTACAGCGCCTTCCGGAAAAGCCAGCACATCCACGCCCCGGTCTCCGAGATAAACTGGGCCGCTGCCGGCGCCGGGGCTTGCCGTGATACCTCCGCCGACGATGAGCAGCTTTTTCAGCTCGGGATCAATAGCGGCATCGTCGGTTTCCCCGGGATGAATCTGTTTTAGCGGCCGGCTTTGCAGAATATGAATCGCTCCACTTCCGGCGATCGCCCATTCGATGTCCTGCGCCATGCCGTAATGGTTTTCGATGCGGACGGCGATTTCCGCTAACTGCTGAGCCTGATCGTCCGTAAGGCAGGGACGGGTGCTTTCTTCATCCGTCAGATCCATGCGGCAGATGCCTTCCTGGGGATAGCAGACGAATTTTCGCTCCTTAATGCAGACATCCTTTCGGACGATCGAAAGCTGAGGCTGTCTGGAGGCCACAAAAAGGTCGCATGCCACGCTGCCGTCCACCACCGATTTGGGAAGACCCCACACGGCATTGATGAAAATACTGTCATCCTGGTTCGAGACCGGGCTCCGGGAATACGTTACTCCGCCAGATACTGCATCCACCATGACCAGACATCCGACGCACATCAGGATGTCTTCGTCACGGAAACCCTTGTTCATTCTGTAAGTAATCGCCTGAAGGCTGTATTTGCTTGCAATTACTTCCTTATACGCCTGAAAGACATGTTCGAAGCTGACATTCAGCTCCGAGCGGTACTGGCCGGCAAATGAGCTGCCTTCTGCATCTTCTCCCAGTGCGCTGCTGCGAAGCGCTACCGTTATCTTACCACCGCTTTCCGCTTCCAGGTCTTCCCAGGCCCCGCTAATGGCTGCTTCCAGATCATCGGGAATCCGGGAGCGGATCACTAATTGCTGGATTTCGGCGCTGAACGAGTAGAGATCCTCAATATCATCGGAATCAATGGACTGGAGCTTGCGGTCGATTTCTACCTGAAGGCTGTTGTAGTCCATGAACCGCTTGAAGGCGGAGGATGTTATCACAAAACCAGCAGGAACTTTCAGGTGAATGCGGTTCTTGACTTCGCCGAGATTGGCCATTTTGCTGCCCGCAACTTCGGCCATGTCTTTGTCCAGGGCATTCAGTGGGAGAATCAGGCGGCCGGTCGGCAGGGTTTTGGTTTGTTTGAGGATGGCGTTGACACTCTGTTCGATGGTAACGAACCGGGCATCAAGTTCTGCATATTTGTCGGGCGCCAACTGTTGGAGGCTCTGGATCATGCGAAACACGTTGACGGAAATGGATGTAGCGCTTGACCGGACAAAGGACATGCTGAATGTTCGATCTCCCTGAAGGGCTTGTTCCATTTCCGCCATGACTTCCAGGGAACGGTTGTTGGCGCTTAACAGGAGCTTGAAATTGTGATACCGCTCTCTGAACGCCACGCGAAGCTCTTCAATATTTTCGGGCTCTTCTGGCTTAGTATCGAAAGAAAACAGGTTCTTGAAGAAATTACGGATTTTTTTCATGTCTGGGATGTATCGCAAAGAACGGTTAACCGGTTGAACTTCATGGTTTATCGAAAAGAGGGGATGCGGGATACCCCGCATCCCCTCTTTTTTAAACGGGATTTATGCGCAGGATTAATGTTCCAGCTTCAGCCCCCATCCTTCGAACATGAACAAAATGGCAAAGCCGTACCACATGGTGTAAACTACATAAAACACCAGTGAAAACACAACAAGGCCCCATTTGGCGGAGATGTTTTCCGGTGTGACCTTGTAGTAATTGTAGGCGCATTCAACGGCTCTTTTGTTGATATCGCCTATAAACTTGGTTTCGGCAAATTTTTTCTGCTTGTTCAGATCCTTGGTCAGGGCCTTTAATGCCATCCACCAGTTATACATGGACAGCCGTTCATCCATCTTGTACTT
>JBAXVB010000816.1:0-1944 GCA_037129415.1 Deltaproteobacteria bacterium | reverse complement strand
CCCAGCATAGCAACGATCATGGTGACTATCACCCCCCACACCATAGCATATCCCCACTTCCATTTAAGCTCTGGCATAAACTCGAAGTTCATGCCATATACTCCGACAATAAAGGTAATGGGAATAAAAATCGTGGCTATGATGGTCAGCACCTTCATCACCTCATTCATGCGGTTGCTAACGCTTGAAAGATAGATTTCGAGAAGGCCGGAAGCCAGTTCCCGATAATTTTCCAGCGTGTCCACCACCTGAATGATGTGATCATATAAATCGCGGATGTAGAACTGCGTGGTCTGCTGGATCAAACCCGCATCACTGCGCTGCATTGCGCTGATAACTTCACGAAGGGGCCATACCATTTTCTTAAAAAATAGCAACTCCCTTCGCAATTGATGAGTTCGGGGCAGGGTTTCCTGAGAGTGATCGGTCAGCAGTTCATCTTCAAGAACATCAATGCGCTCACCAAGCACATCCAGCACGGCAAAATAATGGTCAACCACGGTATCCATCAGGGCATAAAGCAGATAATCAGGCCCCAGGCTGCGAATACGGCCATGAGTGCTGCGCAGGCGACTGCGTACCGGCTCGAAAATATCGGCATTGCTTTCCTGCAGGGAGATAACATAATTTTTCCCCAGGATAAAGCTGATCTGCTCTGAAGCCGTAGTCTCGTCGTCATCTTTGATGGTGAAAGCTTTCATCACGATGAAAAGACCGCCTTCCAGGTCTTCCATTTTGGGGCGCTGGGCGGTATTGAGGATGTCTTCCAAAAAAAGATGATGGATGCCATAGCAACGGCCAAGTGACTCAATGATGTCAGGATTGTGAAGACCGCAGACATGAATCCAGGTGGTGGATGGCAGGTCCCGGCAAGAAAGGCAGTCCTCTTTTTGATTCAAAATAATGGATGCGAACTGCTTTTCCTCAAATCGCTCCGCGTCATAGTTGATCTTCGTCAGAACGACCGTATCAGTTTTCTGCTCGCCTACGAAAATCAGGGAGCCGGGTGGAAAACCCAGTTTTTCCGAACGGTCACGGACTATACCAGTAGTCATTTCATATCCTTAGATCGCTTTGCTCTTGAACTTCGTTCTTTTTTCCGGATAATGGCCATTACGGGACCGAGATCGAATTTAAACTCTATCGGAGGATTGCCGTTTCGCGCCAAGGTTTCCCTGGCGATTTGGATACCCACTCCGAAGTGCTGTGCATAGCCCAAATGACGCATGGCCTCCGCCAAATTCGGATTGCGGTAATCATTAATCCCGGCCTGACCGAAATTTTCCTTAGTTACATGTCCGTAAGGAGCACCAGGGCTGATCACTTCGATACGGTCGCTGTACCAGTAAATACGAACTGGTGCGTTGGTTCCCTCATAGCTACGATGCATGATGGCATTACGAACAATTTGCTGCAAGGCTGCAAGAGGATAATCCGGAACGCGGCGCTCCTTGTCCCCGGATGTAATATCAACCGATGTCATGATGTGTAATTTCAGCAATTCGTCGATCTGGGACATAATGCGAGGCAATGGCCCTTGAATATCATGACTGCTAATAACATCGGACCCCAATTGTTCACCGGCAAGGCGCAGAAAAGAAACATACGCCCCAGGCAAGCGCCATGAGGGTCTCTTGCTCAATATTAGAACTCCCAACACAGTAGGGACCGAAGGGGAGCCAAGATCAATCAGACGCAGTGATGCCATCTGTTCTTCCGTGGTACGCGAATTCTCGGCAAGAATTTCCGGACTGACGGCGGCGGGCAGGTAAAACTCTTTGAACATAGTTTGATCCAATTCTTTTACATCAACATCCCGCAAAGGTTGAATGTCGGCGGGGGTGTCGTGATCCGCATCATTGATGCCGATAAAAAGCACGCCGGGTTGTTTATGATCCGGCAGATCATTGGCAAAGGCACATATAGCCTGGCGGATTTTATCAC
>JBAXVB010000815.1:0-1946 GCA_037129415.1 Deltaproteobacteria bacterium | reverse complement strand
GGAGAAATCAAATTTATAAAAGGGAATCCGAATGTTCCAGCCATGAAAGGAGCGATCTGTCCCAGAGGTGCTGCAGGAAAGGCCCTGATCATGGACAGCGAACGGCCTCAATCACCCATGATTCGCGTAGGGGAGCGGGGGGAGGGAAAATGGCTCAAGGTCAGTTGGGATGAAGCCCTGGATTATGTGGCCGAAAAGCTGCAAGGCGTGACTGACCAATACGGCGCCAGAAGCATCGGTTTTTCAGATCGGGGCGGGCCGTTTCAGGACCTTCACAAGGCCTTTGTCAAGGGGTTGGGTTCGCCCAATTTCTGCAACCATGACGCATCCTGCGCCAGAAATGTCGATCATGCCTGTCTGTCATTTGCGGGGATTGGCAGAAAAGACCTGGTGTATGACCTGAAAAACGCCAAGCATGTGGTTTTGCAGTTCCGAAATATTTTCGAGGCCGTGAATGTCCAGGAAGTCAACAACCTTATGGATACGATGGAAAGCGGCTGCAAGCTGACAGTGATTGATGTCAGAGCCAACGTCTCGGCTACCAAGGCCAGCCGGTTTATGATGATCCGTCCGGGAGCTGATTATGCATTCAATCTGGCAGTGATACACAAGCTCCTGGCGCAGAACCTGTATGATCATAAATTTGCTAATCTGTGGATCAAGGACTTGGATAAGCTTAGTGCCTTCGTCAAACCTTATTCCCCGGAGTGGGCCGAAACTGAAACCGGAATTGCTGCAGAAGAGATCAATTCTTTCGTGCGGGAACTGGCTGCTGCAATGCCTTCCGTGATATGGCATCCGGGGTGGATGATGGCCCGTTACCGCCATTCGTTTTATATCTGTCGCTCGATTTATATCATCAACGCCCTTCTGGGGGCGATTGGCACCAAGGGCGGGCTTCCCATGGCCAACAAACCAGTTGATGTTGGAAAATCGGGACTCAAGGCCCTGGCCGATCTCTATCCCAAACCTTCAGAAAAGCGAGCGGACGGCGCAGGATGGCGGTATCCACATATTACGGAAGGCGTGGGCCTGGCTCACTTGATGTTTCAGGCCATGGAAAGCGATGACCCATATCCTGTCAAAGCTTATATCGCCTATCGCCATGATCCACTGACAGGTTTTCCGGAGCCTGACCGGTTAAAGCAGATATTTTCGAAACTGGAGCTGCTCGTGTCTGTTACCTTCAGTTGGTCGGAGACGGCCTGGTTTTCGGATGTCATCCTGCCCCTGTCGCCGTATCTGGAAAGAGAAAGCATTATCGCCAGCAATAACGGATTAAAGCCACAGTTTTTTGTCAGGAACCGGGCCGTCGAGCCCCGATACGACACGAAATCCGACTGGGAGATTATTTCCGGGCTGGCCAGACGTCTGGGGCTGGATGCTCTGTCTTTTTCGTCCATTGAAGAGATATGGAACTATCAGTTGCAGTCAACCGGCGTTACCATTGAGGATTTCAAGGCAACCGGGATCGTGCCGCTTGCGTCATCGCCCAAATATCGAGCCATGGAAGAGCTGAAATTCAAAACACCAAGCGGAAAGCTGGAAATCATTTCGGAAAAACTCGAAAAACAAGGCCTGCCATCGCTGCTTCCCTATGAATCCCCGGCCCGTCCGCCCGAAGGACAGTTCCGGCTGACATTCGGCAGATGCGCTCTGCACACCCAGGGGCATACTGTAAACAATCCCCTGCTTTTTGAGCAGATGCCAGAAAACGTACTCTGGATTAACACAAAATCCGCCAGCGCCTTGAAGATATCGGATGGCTGCACAGTGGTGGTCAGTCAGAACGGATATTCGGAAATGATCCAGGCCAAGGTCACGGATTTTATTCATCCGGATGCTGTATTCGTGGTTCACGGTTTTGGCCATACACTGCCGGTAGAAAGCCGGGCCATGGGCCGAGGCCTTGCAGACAATAAATTCATGAAGGGCGGGCTTGATAT
>JBAXVB010000814.1:0-1953 GCA_037129415.1 Deltaproteobacteria bacterium | reverse complement strand
TTTTCGACCCTTTTTTCTCTGATCCATCATTTCAAGGAATATGATGGAGATTTGATCGTCGAGCATAACGGGCGGTTCGTCTTTTCCCAGAAATACGCCGAGGTCACTGTCCGGCAAGGGGATACCATCGAATTCATCAACCCGAATATCGGCGGTTAGATTGCGGTCGATGATCTGAAAGGGTTCGTTTTTGGTTTCCTGACGCTGGAATATCGCTAATACCAAACTGAGGGAATTCAATGAAAAGCTGCGTTCGGCGGATGGCGGAAATCGCCATCAGTTTTTCTCTTGCAACTGCGGCGATCGCATCCTGATTCGCTTCCGGAGAGAGGCTCAGAGTGATAGTCAGGCAGTCTCTGTCCAGACAGGCTGAGAGTTCGGCCTTGAAATCATTCACGCCTGGCAGGGAAAAAAGCGCTTCATCAAGTATCGGCAGGGTGAGCGGCATACCGGAAACCAGACAATCGCCATCGCTCAGGCGGCCTGCTATTTGATCCAGTCGTTTTAAAACCGTGCCGCAGGCACATGGCGAGGTGTGAAATCGAGATATATCGCCGGTCCGATAGCGGATCAGGGGCATTCCGGCGCGGGTCAGGGTCGTGACGACAATTTCTCCGATTTCTCCATCCGGAAGTGATTTGCCTGTTTTCGGGTCAACGATTTCAACGAAGAGATCGGCCTCCCTCAGATGATACCCATCCCTGGCTTCACATTCGACACCGCCGCCCCACCCCATCTCGGTCATTCCGTAGTGACGGTAAACCTTGCAGTTCCAAGCGCGTTCTATTGTATCGGTAATGGCCACGGGGATATAATCGGCAGTCAGAAGCACCGATTTTATCCGGTTATTCAGGCAATTTTCTCCATGTCCGGATCTTGCCAGAGCTAAAACCTGGACCGGCGTACCCACCAGGCAAGTAATGCTCTGCTGAACAATTGCATCCGTTGTGGTTTCAGGATCAGGCCCCGGCGCAAAGCTTTGAACAGCCATACTCGCCAGCGCCCGGCTTAACAAATCGCTCACGCTGTCCGGCCTGTCGCCGCCAGGAAGTAGAATCATCACCCGATCTCCGGGTTGGACCAGCGTGGACATTCCATGATGAAAAAAATCCAGCGTGTGTTCCAGGTCTTCCCTGGTAAAAAACAGCCGCTTGGCAGGGCCTGTTGTTCCAGAGCTTTGCAGCGTGACACAGCGCTCAATAATGCTTTGTGAAACGCAGAGAAACCGGAACGGGTGGTTTTTTAGATCATCTGAAGTGGTAAATGGCAACTGGGCCATATCTTCAAAACATTGGACAGAATTCGTTTTCGCATCGCTCAGCGCACGCCGATAAAAAGGACTGTTTTCGCGCACATATAAAAGGTTTTCCCGTATTTTTTGAAGCTGATATGCCTCAAGGCAGGACCGGGTCAACGGAACGGAATCTTCTCTCGCTTTCGATATTTTTCTTTGAATCCAGTCTTCCAAAGGCGTTCTAATCGTCATTATCGGCCTCTATACAGGGGCTGATTGCTGCTGTCCGTAAGATTATAAGCGCAAAATGGAATCAGTCGGCCATCTTTCGCCACAATATGAATACAGCAATCTCTCAGTCGTTCAATATCCAGGTTCCACACGTCCTGAAACGCCATAGCAGAAATGGAGAAAGACCTTGTGTGGGCAAATTCCAGAAAACTGTCAAGGTCCATGTCGCTGGATGTATCGGTACCGGAGATGTCCTTGGTCGGGCATAGTCCCCACTGCCGGGCAACTGCGGAAACAGTGCGCCTGGCGCCGACATCCGCTGTTTCGGGCGGACTGTCGGCGCTTGTAGTCGGCAGAATTACTATATTTTTCAACCCACCGTCTTCCGTAATAAAAAATCTGCCGTGAAACGAACACATCGCGTTTTCGCATCCCGGAGGTCGAAAATCAGAGGCATGAATCCTTCCCCGGCTCTGGGTTTCAAGGGC
>JBAXVB010000813.1:0-1954 GCA_037129415.1 Deltaproteobacteria bacterium | reverse complement strand
CATCCCGGAGCATGGGGATTAGCAGCGCTTTGGTGGCGTGGGTGCAGAGAATCTCTGTCACCGGCTTTCAGCGCCAATAACTTGCACATCAATGAATGTTTTTTAATGAGATCACTGTTTTTTTCTGACTTTACCTTGATCACATCAAAATAACAGTATTGTTTTTTGTTTTTGCTGCTGAAAGCATACCAGAAAGTATCCGGTATCGGCTTTCGCCATGCGGCATCATCCGTATAAATCACAATACTCCAGACCGGTTTCCTTCTCAGCAGCCATGCATAACAAAGATATTCATAGATTCGCTCTGAGACATTATCACCACCTTAGGTTTTCATACCGGTGCACCAGTCCGTCATAAAGTCATGATCAATCCATTCGCTTCATTTCAAGAAAAGCGTCATGTAGAGATGGTGGGGCTGTCTTGGGCAGACCAGCGGGATACATGGAAAAGAGCTTTCTGAGCAGTGGTTTGCAAACGCCGGGTTTATCAAGCTTCGCATATTCGTTGTTTTCATCAACATCGCTGTCCATGAGAAAATGGATCCATGTTTCAATATTTCGTTTAGGCACCCAAATCACGATTTTTTCGGTCACTTTTCTTGCTTCAAGACCAGTGTCGATTAAAGCTTTATCCATTTGTTGTTTTCGCTCGATCACCTTTCTACTATCGGCGTCAATAGCCACGGAAAGCGCTACCCCCATATACATTGCCTTTTGTCGGTACGCTTGCACCTCAACAGGATACTGTTTTCGTACATATTGCTCGGCAGACTGCTTGCCCTTGGCGCATATCCGGCTGCGAATATCATGCCGTGAAAAGCCTTTCTCCATAAAAAAGTGACGCGCAAAAACCTCTTGCTGCTGATCTTCACAGAGGATGACAACCTGAACCCGCCGACTACTCATGAATCCACCCTCTGGCGATAAGTTCGGAAATGGGCATGCCGATACCTTCTTCCGTTATACGCTTGATCCGTACCGGGCCGTTATACAACCTGTCCAACCAGAAGCCCGAAGACGATGCCATGTAATCAATAAGTTCAGGATGATGGGAAATCAGAAGCGCCTGTAAGCCACCATCGCCGCAAAGATCATGCAGATGAGTAAGCCAGGGTTGAATTTCCGGTAGCGCCAGGAAATTTTCCGGTTCATCGATACAGATAATGCCGCCCGAGGATTCGCTACAATAAAGAAACGTATAAAGCGCCAGTAAGGCGCGCTGCCCGTCCGATAAATCAGAAAGATTGTAATAATGAATACTTTTCTTTTCCTGATCACTCCAGAAGCCCAATTTCAGAACACGTCGCGTTTCGCCGGCTTGTGCGATTTTAAAGGAGTCGAACCCCTCCAATATTTCCCGGAGCACCTGCGTGAGTTCAAGAACCTTTCCCTGGCGCTCCTGAGAGAGATAGCGAAGCCATGAGGCATAATTTTCCATTCCCGAAGATGGAGACTTCTCTTCGTTTTCACTTTCGGATTCCATTGCCTTTGAATTGATTCCGACAACGATCAAATTCTCGATACATTCTTTAAACCATGTCAGTTTACGATTGTCTTTTGATGGCATAAGCGTCGCTATGCCAGATTGCGACCAATCAAACGGATATTTTGGACCCTCCGAATGATTATCTCTGTAAAGAAGTGCATCACCCTTATTTAATGCAAATAGCGGTTTGTCGTCAAATGACAATTTCTCCCAATGCACCCGGGAAAGTCGCTCCACATCGTGATGTTCAACAGACAATTCGTACTTGTACAAGCCTCCGTTGCCTTCTAAATCCAATTCAAATCGTTGCATCGGCAATTTCTGCCATCGCGTGCAATTGTCTTGCGGAAATACTTTGCGCACCTTTTCGTACCCGCCAATAAAAAGCTGCAGACAGTGAATAACTTCAAATATTGTTGACTTACCTGCGCCATTTGTACCAAGAAGGAGGTTGATGGAGGCAAAAAA
>JBAXVB010000812.1:0-1955 GCA_037129415.1 Deltaproteobacteria bacterium | reverse complement strand
ACCAGCATTTCCCGGCAAAGTCGAATCAGATTGGCGCGATTCATTTCGTGGGCGCGCCACAGTTCATCGTCGTAAATTTCTGATATGCGATTGGCATTCTCGGGTTTTCTGGATCCCAGATACCAGTCGGGTCCGAGATGGCGCTCAAACAATATGGCGATTTCAGATGATATCCATGAGGAAATATGGATGCCGTTGGTGACATGCGAGATGGGAACCTCGTTTTCAGGAACTTCCGGCCATACATGGGCCCACATGCGTCTGGCGACCTTGCCATGCAGTTGGCTGACTCCGTTGCAGTTCTGTGATAGACGCAGGCCCAGAATAAACATTGAGAAGGGTTCATTTGCTCCTGCTCCTGCGGGTTGTCCCCAAGACAGAATCTCGCTTTCAGTAACGCCTAATCGATCCTGGAACGAGCTGATGTAAGGCTTGACCATATCCACTGGGAAAACCTCATGCCCGGCGGAAACGGGCGTATGGGTGGTGAATACGGTGACTCTGGGGACGATCTCCATCGCGGTTTTGAGTTCCAGATTATACCGTTCCCTCAGTTGAGCCAGCCGTTCCAGTCCTGAAAATACCGAATGTCCTTCATTCATGTGGCAGACCTTGGGGAAAATCCCAAGAGCTGCCAAGGCCCTTAATCCACCGATCCCCAGAAGGACTTCCTGGGCCAGACGGATTCGGGTTTCCGCGACGTATAATCTTGCAGTTATTTCACGAATTTCAGGAGGATTTTCAGGCAAATTGGTGTCCAGGAGATAAAGGGGAACCCGGCCAACCCGTATTTTCCAGACTCCTGCATGAATAAGGCCTTCAGGCCCGGAGATGGAAATGTTGATTTCTGCGCCTGTAGTGTCCCGCGCCCTTTCTACGGGAAGCTGGCAGAGTTCGGTTTCCGGATAGGTTTCCTGCTGCCAGCCGTCTGCATCCAGAAATTGCCTGAAATATCCGTTTCGATACAGCAGTCCCACCCCGACGAGCGGCAGCGCCATACTTGAAGCTGCTTTTAAATGATCGCCCGCCAAAATGCCAAGGCCTCCGGCAAAAAGAGGAATGCTTTCATGTAGCCCAAACTCCATGGAAAAATAGGCGATAGCGTTTTCCTGTTTGTATGGAGTGTTGCCGGCATCCACAGGATACGCCACCCGTTTTTCAAACCAGGATTCAACCCGATGCAGATGGGCTAAAAAACTGTCATCCTCCGACATTTCCTTCAGGCGTTTCTGGGAAACATTGGCGAAGAGGACAACGGGATTGCGGCCGGAGCTTTCCCATAGTCTGGGATCAATTCGCCTGAAAAGTTCGATTGCATCCGGCTTCCAGCACCACCAGAGGTTGCGGGACAATATTTCCAGAAAAGAAATCGAATGGGGAATGGTCGGATAAATCTGATATGTTTGAATGCGATTCATGGTTCAATATCCTTTGGTAAACGCGAATGGTCGGACGGATTAACTTCATGGCTTTCCGGGAAAGATCAGACGTTGGAGCCGAACGTAATAGTGCAGGCTGGATAAAAACAGCGCTCCGCCGATTGTCAGATAAAGGGCGGCAAGGTATTCCCTCGGAATCGAAGAATGGCGGAGAATTGCGCCAAAAACAACCATTACGACGATGATAAAATAGCTTTTCCATGCCTGAAAAGCAAAAAAACAGGCATTTCCGGAAAAAAGCGAAAGCCTGCCAATGTTTTTAATCGCAATTGCTGAAAAAACGAAATGATAAGCAATCACCGCTCCTATCATTCCTGCTGCTCCGGGCAGAAATGCGGCCCGGAAAACAAGGACATCAAGCCATCGACAGGCCAGCCTGCACAGCATGATTCCCACGGCGCTCCATGTAAAACCGGCTGCTGCGATAAGCCAGTATATCGGAGCAGCCGGCTTTAGTTTTGAAAATAACATGGATGCTTTCTCAAGGTTTATGATCATTTTGTGCTTTTGTTCCAA
>JBAXVB010000811.1:0-1976 GCA_037129415.1 Deltaproteobacteria bacterium | reverse complement strand
AACAGCGAATGCAACAGGGATAAAAATTGATGGTACCAGCAGCGGAACATACCAGGGAAATACGATAAGCGGAAACACTGTTTGCGGGATTGTCATTTCTTATAACGGGACTAACTGTCCTGTATTTACCGGAAATACATACTCCAACAATGCAAGTAATGATTTGTCCTTATCCGGTAAAATCTCGACTCATGTTAATTGGACTGAAAACGTGGACTTGGTCTATACCATATCATCGCTGTCTATTGCCGAAGGGGCAAGTCTCAACATAGCCTCTGGCATAACGGTAAGGTTCAGCAGCATCGGAAGCATCGGACGACTCACGGTCAATGGCACATTGGCGGCAAAGGGTGTAACCTTCACCTGGGCTGATGGCAAAAACCGGTGGGACGGATTATATTTTAACGGGTCTGGATCAAGCGGCAGCAAACTTGAAAACTGTATAATCGAATACACGGCCTTCGCAGGGTGCGATTACCAACAGTGCTATGGATACAGCGCCATTGAGATCAATAATTCCTCACCGACGATAACGGGGTGTACGATACGAAACGGCTCAGATAATTATGGAATATCGATAAACGGTGGCTCGCCTGTAATCAGCAATAACGCAATAAGTGGGTTTACACATTATCCTGATAATGATGGGATTGGATTGCTCGTCTCCAACAATGCTTTGCCTATTGTGACCGGTAATTCGATAACAGCGAATGCAACAGGGATAAAAATTGATGGTACCAGCAGCGGAACATACCAGCGCAACACCATCAAAGGAAATAGCACTCATGGGCTCTATTATTCCGGAACACCCGTAATTGATGCAACCAACTGTGACTGGGGCGACCCCTCCGGCCCGCTTGACGATTCCGACGACCGGGCCACGGGCGGACTGTACAACCCAAACGGCAAGGGAAACAAGGTCAGCGATCATGTCAATTATAATCCCTGGGGCATCAGCGCACAACTCGCGCTTTCAGTAAGTCCGGCCAGCCGGAGCGTGGCAAAGGCCGCCGGTACGACCACATTCAGCGTTGCCAACACCGGAACCGGAACGATGCCATGGACAGCCGCAGTAACATCAGGCGGTAGTTGGCTTTCGATCACAACGGGGTCCAGTGGCAGCAATTCCGGAACGATCTCATGTTCATTCACCGCCAACGCCGGCATATCAGTGCGTACAGCTTCAATCAGGGTTACAGCAACCGGAGCGACTAACAGTCCGCAAGATGTGACGGTGACGCAGGTCGTATCATCAGCCGGATCATTAGCTGCGAGTTTTGCCGGTTCAGGGCTCTGGGTCTATAATTCAGATAGCGCAACATGGACTCAAATCAGCTCGATAAATCCTGAAAATATGATCTATTCCGGCTCAACGCTCTACGCTGATTTTGGAGCATTAGGCCTCTGGATGTGGGATGGCGCTGCTTGGAGCCAACTCACATCAGCCGACCCTGAAAACATGGAGACTGCAGGTTCAACGCTGTATGTGGACTTCGGGGCATCCTATGGTCTCTATAAATGGGATGGCGATTCATCGGCTCATCTGACATCGGCCGACCCTGAAAACATGGTGACCGCAGGTTCAACGCTGTATGTGGACTTCGGGGCATCTTATGGTCTCTATAAATGGGATGGCGATTCATGGAGCCAAATCACACCGGCTGACCCTGAAAACATGGTGACCGGAGGTTCAGCGCTCTATGTGGACTTCGGAGCCTCTCATGGTCTCTATAAATGGGATAGCGATTCATGGAGCCAACTCACACCGGCTGACCCTGAAAACATAGTGACCTCAGATTCATCGCTCTATGTGGACTTCGGAGCCTCTTATGGCCTCTATAAATGGGATGGCGCTGCATGGAGCCAACTCACATCGGCTAATCCTGAAAACATGGTGACCGCAGGTTCAACGCTCTATGTTGACTTCGGAGCCTCTTATGGTCTCTATAAATGGGATGGCGCTGCATGGAGCCAAC
>JBAXVB010000810.1:0-1983 GCA_037129415.1 Deltaproteobacteria bacterium | reverse complement strand
AGGGAAATCAGCCACAACCGGATCTGATGGGTCGTATTCGATAACCGATATTTCTGCCGGCAGCCAGACCTTGGCGTTTTCCAAAACCGGTTATCAAGCTGGTTCCAAATCTGTCACCATAACGGCCGGCCAAAATACAAATGCCGGTGACAGTTTCTTACAAAAAATTGTTTCATCCTTTTGGAAGTCTGATGATTGCTACTCGAGTGATACTTTTTTTTATTTAGAACTTAATATCAGCGATAATTCTTTTACGGGTAAATATGATTCGTATTTAAAGGTATATTGTACCCCTAGTGTTGGTTGTTATGGCTGTAAATACAATACCAATACTCCAGCATCAGGTACTATTGATTTTGTTAGCAATACTGGATATTTAAAAGTACCTTCTGTGGGCGAGAGCGCATTTACAATAACAAGTCTTTCCGCAACAACAATGAAAATAGTATTGAGCAACCCATTAATAGATAATAAATTTAAATATGCTTACGTTAAAAAACAATAAATACGATATTACAAAGGCCCTGAAGCAGCGTTCATCTCCGAAAAATGCGCCATTCTGATGGAGACAACAGCATTGGTGCGATCGGTGCCGTGAAGAGTGCCAAATTCGACTGGGGCGCAGCCCCGCTTCCGGTTGAAGCCTCCGAAAGAGCCCCAGAACAGTGTCATCGGCGGCGCATCCCTGTGGGTCTTAAATGTCTCCCCCAGGAAGAATATCAGGGGTGTCGGAAGTGGGAATTCTTCAGTTGACCCGCAAGGACCCGACGGTGAATTCACGCGAAATTCGACTGGGAAGCTTTTCTCAGATCCGCGATGTCGTGAACGAAGAGCTGGATTTGACAAAACTTGTGGACCTATGCGTAATCACTTTGCATCTATCTGACATTATGTTGTCTTAATCTAAAGTAAGGATTAACAATCGTTTAGATGACAATAATATCTTGAATCCAAAGATTTTAAACAATCTGGGGTTGACCCTGGCCATATCAAAACACAATCACGTTTATAATCCCTTGTACCGAGTTTCGGTTAGGTAATGAGTGGATGCCGATTACTACATCTTATAGCTCTTGGCAAATGAGTTGATACACCTGCGTGACAATTTATAATATAGGCATCCAATTGATAAAGCATGAAAAATTTAAAGATGGCAGCCAAAATCTAACATAGAATGAGTATCAACTCATTTGCGACGATCTATAACAACCAATAAAGGAAAACACCAATGAGCGAACATCAAGAAACGGACCTCGAAAAAAAAGCAGAAATCAATATTATTAGTCGACGTGAAGCTATAAAGAGAATGGCTATGAATGGTGCGGTGATTGCTGGTGCAGTTTTCGCAGGAATAGCGACAGCCCAACAAAGCGATGCTTCCTACTCAAGTTTCTATAGCTCACATAGCTATAGTTCAAAACCATGGTATAGTTCATACAAAGATGTGCCGCCTAAAGATTCTAATTCCAGCAGTGGAAGTTATAATAGTCTTGTCCTAAAGTAACTATTCAATCGACTGTGGCTTTTCAATCATGATTACAGCACGAGGGGTATTCATTTTTTTCGGCAGAAAACAGCATGATGCGCTTCCCGAAAATCATCGTGGTAGACCGCGCATAGACATAAACTGGATGAGGGAGATACCACAGACATTTTATAGATCGTCGCAAATGAGTTGATACTCATTCTATGTTAGATTTTGGCTGCCATCTTTAAATTTTTCATGCTTTATCAATTGGATGCCTATATTATAAATTGTTACGCAGGTGTATCAACTCATTTGCCAAGAGCTATAACGCTTTTTTTATCATAATATCGGTTGCAATGGATTCACAAAATATATTGATTGCCAACCGTTGTGAAATAATTTAAATTTCGTTTTTAGAATAGGACACTAGAGTTGTTCATAAAATTAGCATATCTTCGTGTTTATTCTGTCTTAAAAAACCCCGTCCTTTGGGCGGGGTCAGAGAAAATTGGCTT
>JBAXVB010000081.1:0-13794 GCA_037129415.1 Deltaproteobacteria bacterium | reverse complement strand
GATTTTACAAATCTTCTGGAAAACACCCTATAGCCTGAAAGAATGTCAGTGCAATTTCTGCCAAACAGCATGCCGAGAAATCCGGTCAGCAGGTCATTGCCGAACCGGTGCCCCAGGCGGAACGCATTCGCCGAATAATCGCTGAGCCTAGTGCCGACCACCATGTCCAGGCGGTCCACGATAAGTTTTTGGACCATTGTGGATGCGCTGGGGGCGTGATAGGTATCGTCACCATCCACCAGAACATAGATGTCTGCTTCAATGTCTGCAAACATTCGCCGGACAACATTGCCTTTGCCAGGATGGGTTTCATCCCGGACAATGGCTCCGGTTGCTGTTGCGATTTCAACGGTCCGGTCGGTGGACCGGTTGTTATAGACGTAAATTTCGGCATCGGGAAGCGCCTTTCGAAAATCTCCGACCACTTTTCCAATAGTCTTTTCTTCATTGAAACAGGGAATCAGAACAGCCACCCGATAGCCGGCGGAATCTTGAATGTCATTCATGGCCATACCTTTTGGTTACTGCGCAAAAATGGAGTGGGTCTATAGCGTTGGAATCGATATGCGGTTTGAAAACATGGCATGAATCGCTTTCTAGGTCTAACCCGTAAGCGTCAAGCGCTGAGATGGCACCTATATTTTCATAAGACCGGTACAGAACGTAGAGGCTGCCGGTGTGTATGGAAATAATATCCTCCATCAGGCGGTCATAGCCGTTGGGATGACTGGACGGCCCGGTGAAATAGCTCTGGATACGAACAAATCGAATTTCTTTTGGAAACAGGGGAATCAGGTAGGATGTTGGATCAGCTCCGGTCATGATGACGATGGTGTCTTCCGGTTTTTCAATGACTGGCAGTTTCGCCCCGAAATAATCATCTCCCCAGGACACCCGCCCCCAGTCCGCTGGGCTCAGGGTGGCCATTATCATCAGCAAACTTGCCCCTGCTACCGCATATCTTGCGATGCTGCTGCGGATCATCCTGTCCAGAATCAGCCATATTGCCAGAGGGGCCAGCAGTTCAATGACCAGGGCATACCGAAAAATGGCGAACATTTTCAACCAGGTCAGATAGGAAAGAATTCCGAATGCTATCAAAAAACGGCTTGTGGAGTCAAAAACTGGATATGTCCGGGTCGCCTGCTGTTTCGGCCAGGACGAAATGACTTGGACAAATTTATACACCAGCAGCGATAGCAGCAGAACATAGAGAAGGGGAATGCGCATATCCCGGAACGCCACTTCAGAAAATTCTAAGGGCGCAAACCCAAAAAAGAAAGGAGATATCACGGCTTCGCCGATGTTGTTTGGAAGATACTGCGTATCCCGGTAGTCTCCGATGGTGGCCATTGGAGACTGAAACAGGAGGTTGAAGTAAGGAAAGAGGGGATTCTTAAACCTTACCCACATTTCATGCAGCCAGTATCCGCCGGTTGCTGCGATGCCGGAAAGTACGCCGATGCCGTAAAAAAAAGACAGAAAGAACCGTTGCATGAAAGGTGTCTTCAGAACGAAGAACGCAGCGCACAGTCCGATGGCATAGATGGCGGCTGGCTGTTTAAATCCTATGGCGGCGCCTGCCAGGAAGCCTGCCCCGATCACAATGCCGAGTTTGATCGGCCAACCGGATAACAACAAATGCCGCATCAAGTACAAAATGATCCAAAGGGAAGACAGTATCAGTATGCTTAGAAGGTTGTCGCTGAACATGGTTCCCAGTTCGGAAATATTGGCGGCGCCCAGCATACCGATCAGCGAAATGCCAAAACAAACCCATTCACGCTTCCATAAGGAACCCGCGTCACTGTCTTTGGATACAATCATCAACCTGGTGATCGCCAGCAGCAGCGGAAAGTTGCAGCCCTGAATCCAGCCCAGTAAAAAACCCACCCATTTGGGAGAGAATAGGTTAACTGCGTAGTAAAAAGGAACATAAAAGAGCGGATTATAAAAATTGGCGACCTGGCTAGGCAGGACATCAAAATCCATTCTGCCGTTTATAAATGAGTAGGGGTTGTAGTAATGATAATTTCGAAGATCCCAGTTGGCATCCTGTCCCAACATGACGGACAGAATACCAAACAAGGGGGGAATTATCAACCATGCTGCCAGTCTCAGCCATTTTTCAGGTTTATTGGGCATAGGAATCAAGGCTTAAAGGATAAAAGGAATACGGTATTTTGTAGGGGCGAATAATTATTCGCACCTACAATAGGCACCGCCCCAATGAATGACCAAAATATATAAAACTGGTGTTTCTCACGCAAAGGCGCGAAGGTAGGGCGACCGGCCGGTCGCCCCTACTTTATTTTCGTGTGTTTCGCGGTTTAAAAGTATTTTTACCGCAGATGATAATGGAAAAGGACGTGTTCTGTCAAATTGCTTTTTTAAAGATACGTCCGAGTGTTTCCGTAATTTCCCTGATCTTGAACAAGTAACCGGTGACAAAAAGAAGAAACATGAAAAGCAGTCCGATCCCGCCGGCAATCAGCAGGCTGCAGGCAAGACCCTTCATGCAGATCCATCGGGCCAGTCCCATTCGAAGTCCCTCCAGAATAAGACCTGCCGGGAGGGTGATAAGCAGCATTTTGACGTATCCCATATACACTTCCCGGCTCTCCGGGTTGATGCTTTTGCGATTCCAGAGTAAATAAAGAAGGATGACCTGTAAAATGGCCGAAATGGATATTGCCAGCGCCACGCCGCCGGCACCCATGAGCTTCATGCCGAGCATGTAAAGCGGCAGGCTGATGATGACCCCGATGGTGCTGTAAATGGCCGGAAAAAGCGTATTCTGGATGGCGTAGTATCCCCTGACCACAACTGTTTGGGCCGCAAAGGCAACGGCTCCAATCATCAGATAGACCAGTATACCGGATGTTTGGGCAGTGGCTGCAGCATCAAATCGTCCTCTTTCAAATAAAATTTGTACCACTTCATGCCGCAGAACCATCAACAACATCGAAAAAGGGATGATCAGAGACAGATATTTCAATGTGCGGTTAAGCAGCCGGTTCATCTCCTGAATCTGATTTTCGGCAGCCAACCTTGCCATGTACGGAAAGGAAGCCGTTCCTACGGCCTGCCCAAGAAGGCCGACCAAAATAAACATGATTCGAAGGCCGTAGTTCAGGCAGGCAATGCTGCCTTCCGGCAGGTAGGAGCCAAAAAATTTCAGAAAAAATTCCGTTGAAAATGACATGGTCAAACCCACCATCAGCGGAAGGGTCAGACGAATATAAACCAGAAAATCCGGATGGGTAAAGTTTAGGGTCAGCGTGTATTTCATACCAATTTTTCGGGCGCCACGGTACTGGATGACAAAATTGCCGATAAACGAACCGGCAAGAACGCCCCAGGAGAAACCCTCCATTTTTAAGACAGGCCCCAGCATCATGCCACCGGCAATAATACCAATATTATAGACCAAAGGGGCAAGTGCTGGAAGGGTAAAAGCTTCTTTGGAAAACTGGACAGCAGTTAACATGCCGCCTGTAAAAAAGAAAAACTGCGCAGGCAGAATGATTCGGGTCATTCGGACAGCTTGGGTCAGCAGAGCTGGATCTTTTATTCCCGGAGCGATCCATGACATCAACTCCGGAGCAAAAAACATGGAGATTCCGATAAAGACGATCAGCACCAGGCCGAAGCTGTTCATGATTACCGAAAAAACCTTCCAGCCTTCCGCTTCGCGGTTTGTCGCCAGATATCTGGAGAAAATCGGGATAAACGTGACCGATAAAAAACCGCTGGCAACAATATGGTTGAGGATTTCAGGAATCACAAACGCAATCTGATAAGCATCCACATCACCTCTGGCGCCACCGGCGTATGCAATGGCCATTTCCCGAAAGAGGCCGATGACGCGGCTTAGAAACACCGAAGCCATGAGAATCAGAGAAGCAATTCCGACTTTTTCATAAAGCGTTTTTGACATGGAGCGCCGTCAGTATGATGGTAAACTTGGGATTAAAACCGGTCGTAACAATATGAATTGTTTTTCCGCCAACAACTCATGTTAACAAAGACCTGTCGATAACTCAAAGATTTTTACCGTGAAAATACTTTTAAACCACGAAACACACGAAACACACGAAAAAAATGTATTTAATACAATGCAAAATCACCTTGCAATCGCAATTATGAATCACATATAATGCATTTATGCTATTCGGAATTGGTGCACAGATACGGGAAGCACGTAAAAAACGTCATGTTTCCCAGGCAGAAGTGGCGCGCACCTTGGGGATGAGCCGCACGACCATCGGGCAGATCGAAAACGGGACAGTACAAGAGATCGGGGTGCGAAAACTGATTCGGGTTCTGGAGTTTTTTAACATGGAGCTTCGTGTGCGACCCGCTGGAAAGCCGCCGACATTGGATGAACTGCGAAAAGAGGATCGCTGATGGCGGATGTTTCCCAATTGATGGTCTGGACGAATGAACAGGTGTCGGGGATTCTGGCTCGGGAAGCACGTCATAAAAACGTTTTCGCGTATTCTCCGGGTGTTTCAGATGACGCCGCGGTTTCCCTGACCATGCCGGTACGCCTGGAAAGCTGGGTGAGCAGCGAACTGCACCCAGTATTTCAGATGAATCTTCCAGAAGGTGCACTTCTTGAAACCATACGCAGAGCGATTGCAAAGATAATCGGAGAGGATGATCTCTCCATTCTTCGGGTGACCGGCGGAAATCAGGTAGGCAGAAATCGCTTTTCGCTCCCGGGAAGCGATTATCCCGGATTCATGGAGTCAAACGAATCCCTTGAAGAGCTGCTGACCTTTCCGGATACGACGGAGCTTTTTAACGAACTGATCAAACGTTATGCCCTCCGATCCGGTGTTTCCGGTGTTCAGCCTAAAGTCTTGCTGGAGGCGACGCAGCGAGGAACACTGGCTTCGGCCGGCTATATTGTCAAGACCGGTGGAACGGATTACCCGCAACTGGCTGCAAATGAGTATTTCTGCATGATGGCGACGAAACGGGCCGGGTTGCCGGTTGCCGATTTTCATCTTGCGGAAAACGGCGGGTTGTTCGTGATGCGACGGTTCGATGTTACGCCCGATGGCTCCTATCTGGGATTTGAGGATATGTGCAGCCTGCAGGCAATGGGAACCAGAGGAAAATACAACAGCACCTACGAGCGGGTGGCGAAAAGCATCAAGGATTTTGTATCCGGTGATCATTTAATGGCGGCAAGGGAGCAGTTCTTTGCAACGCTGGTACTGTCTGTTATGGTGAGAAACGGCGATGCTCATTTAAAGAATTTCGGCGTCCTGTATGGCGCTACGCAAGCCGGCATAACCCTGGCGCCGGTGTATGATGTGGTAACCACAACAGTTTATTTGAAGCATGATGTTCCAGCCCTTTCTCTGGCTGGTACCAAAAAGTGGTGGCCGCGCAAAATGATCGAACGTTACGCGGTAACACATCTGTTTCTAACTGTCGGAGCAATCCGCAATATTGTCGAGCGGATTGCCGATGCCGTTATGGAAACGCAAAAAATGATTTCGGAATACTGCAATGACGTTCCCGAGTTCCGCGAAGTAGGGGAGAGGATGATCGCAACCTGGAAAGAAGGTGTTGGGACTTTTGAAAAATAATATCGCCAACAATTCGATAGTTGCCCTTCCTTCATACAAATTGACATCAAATCGCAAGTGCTTATTATTAAAACGATAAATTTAAATGATAGCGCTGACCGCTTTGATAAGGAGGAAACATGCGATTTGATAAATTAACGGTAAAATCTCAGGAACTCATCCAAAATGCTCAGTCCCTGGCATCCCGGCAGAACAATCAGCAGATTGAGCCGGAACATCTTTTGAGCGCCATGCTGGGTGAATCTGAGGGAATCACTTCATCCATTCTGCGAAAACTTGGGGTGTCCCCCGCAAGCGTTGGCCAGGAACTGATTTTGGCCATGAACCGGTTCCCCAGAATCACCGGAGCTGCGGATGTGTATATTTCCCAGCGAACAAAATCAGTTCTGGATGCCGCCTTTGCCGAATCCAACAAGATGAAGGATCAGTATGTCAGTATCGAACATATTCTTCTGGCGGTATCCGATGAAAAGACTGGGGATGCGGCAAGAATTCTGAGCAGAAACGGCATTACGCGTGAAGCCATTCTCAAAGGGCTGATGGATATTCGGGGATGTCAGAGAATCACCGATCCCAATCCCGAGGAAAAATATCAGGCGCTTGAAAAATTCAGCCGGAATTTAACGGATCTGGCCAATCTCGGTAAACTGGATCCGGTCATCGGCAGGGATGATGAAATTCGTCGGGTGGTTCAAGTCCTGTCTCGGCGCACCAAAAACAATCCGGTGCTGATAGGTGAACCGGGCGTGGGGAAAACCGCCATCATAGAAGGACTTGCACAGAGAATCGTGGCCGGCGATGTGTCAGAAACCCTGAAAAACCGAAGGCTTGTGTCTCTGGATATGGGAGCGCTGATTGCAGGAGCCAAATACCGCGGGGAATTTGAAGACCGCCTGAAAGCGGTGTTAAAGGAAGTCGAGGCTGCCGATGGCGAGGTCATCCTTTTTATAGATGAGCTGCATACACTGGTTGGGGCAGGGGCTGCCGAAGGATCCATGGATGCTTCCAACATGCTCAAACCGGCTCTTGCCAGGGGAACCCTGCGATGCGTGGGGGCGACCACTCTGAACGAATACCGAAAATATATTGAAAAAGATGCAGCCCTGGAAAGAAGGTTTCAGCCGGTTCTGGTCAAAGAGCCTTCCGTGGAAGACTCCATTGCTATTCTCCGCGGTCTCAAGGAAAAATACGAGGTGCATCATGGGGTCCGGATCAAGGATTCCGCCATTGTGTCTGCGGTAACGCTGTCTCACAGGTATATTTCCGATCGGTTTCTTCCGGACAAGGCCATAGATCTGATGGATGAATGCGCATCCAAACTACGCATTGAAATCGACAGCATGCCCACGGAAATTGATGAAATCCAGAGGAAGATAATTCAGCTTGAAATCGAACGGGAAGCCTTGAAAAAAGAAACGGATGCTGTTTCCAGGGAGCGCCTGGCAAAGCTTGAAACTGATTTAAGCCTTATGAAGGAAGATATCCTGACCATGAAGGTCCACTGGCAGAATGAAAAAGATATGATTCAAACCATTCGTAAAATAAAGGAAGAGCAGGAACTGCTGGGTACTGAGGAACAGCAGGCTCAGCGGGACGGGAACCTGGCGCGGGTGGCTGAGATTCGATACGGGAAAGCCATAGACCTTTCGCGGAACTTGAATGCAGCCAATGAAAACCTGGCGCGGCTTCAGGAACACAGCAAGATGCTGAAGGAAGAAGTGGATGAAGAAGACATCGCCGAGGTCGTTTCCAGATGGACAGGCATTCCGGTCAGCAGAATGCTGGAAGGAGAGCGAGAAAAGCTGGTACAGATGGAGGAGCGGCTCGGTCAGAGGGTGGTCGGACAACAAGAGGCCATTGAAGCAGTATCCAACGCTGTGCGACGGGCCAGATCCGGACTTCAGGATCCCAATCGTCCGATAGGGTCATTTATTTTCATGGGTCCTACCGGTGTTGGAAAAACCGAGCTGGCCAAGGCTCTTGCCGAATTCATTTTCGACAGCGATCAGGCCATGGTGCGGATAGATATGTCTGAATACATGGAGAAACACGCGGTTTCCCGGCTGATTGGAGCGCCTCCGGGCTATGTGGGGTATGACCAGGGTGGATATCTTACCGAAGCGGTTCGCAGGCGGCCTTACTCAGTGGTACTCTTTGACGAAATTGAAAAAGCGCATCCTGAAGTGTTCAACGTGCTGCTGCAGATTCTGGATGACGGCAGAATGACTGACGGGCAGGGCAGGACTGTTGACTTTAAAAACATCTTGATCATCATGACATCCAATGTCGGCAGTCAGTGGATTCTGGAGCTGGGCGAATCCCGGCGGGATGAAATGGAGCGCCGGATCACCGAGGCATTAAGGGCCAGTTTCAAGCCCGAGTTTTTGAATCGGATTGATGAAATCATAATTTTCCAGAACCTGACATCCGAACAAATACGAAGCATCGTGATGCTTCAGACTCAGCGGCTGGAACAGCGGCTGGCGGATCGCCGCATTACCCTGATTATTTCGGAAAGCGCCCGAAACCTGATTGTGGATAAGGGATATGATCCGACTTATGGCGCGCGGCCCCTGAAACGGGCGATTCAGAAATATCTGGAGAATCCACTGTCCATGGCGATTCTGAAAGGAGAAATTCCGGATGGCAGCCAGATTGAGGCGAGGGTTGAAAAAGATCGCCTGGTGTTTGATAAACATGAAAATAAAATCATTGACCAGAAATAATCTGATTATAACGGATTTGGGGGTTGATTGTATTTTCAATAGGTTATAAGTATTGCCGATTTATTGTGCAATATTTGCGCGATAATAATAACCTGTTGTATTTATTCTTGAACACTCTAAAAAACGAGGCGTTTATATATGTCAACAATGGCTGTTGCGACAATGACGAAGATGATGGAATCGTTACCTGAAAAACTACAGAATCAGGTACTTGATCATCTTCGGGAATATCTTGAAGAACTACAAGATGAAATTGAATGGGATCGCCAATTTCGGAGAACACAACCCCAATTAATTGCCGCGGCGAAACGGGCAAAACAAGAAATTGCACAAGGGCAGGCTCAACCTTTTGATTACCACCAATTATGAAATCATGTACCTTACCATCGTTTTGGGCAGCGTATAAACGACTGTCGGAGTCTATCAAGCGTGGTGCAAGAAAATCGTATCGCATTTGGGCACAAAATCCCTTCCATCCTTCGCTCCATTTTAAATGTATTAACGAGCAGGAACATATCTGGTCCGTCCGTATAACAAAAGGGGTACGAGCGGTTGGAATTTTTGAGAATGGTGTCGTGACATGGTTTTGGATTGGGAGGCATGATGAATATGAACGATTCTATTCATCTCCTTGAAAATAGACGCATGAAAATCCGCACGCCGGGGGATGTGATGGGGCAGTCGGGTAACTGGCTGTCCTACCTCGATGAAAAGAATTCGGAATATGAAATATAACTATTATCATCTGAATGAAAAACAATCCGATATAAAGGATTCATTGGTTATAGCAGATGATCTTAAGTTTCGGATTGATACTGAAAAGTCTCTGCAGAAAGAGTGTTGGATTGCAATTCAGGAAAAATTGCGTGCTGACTGGACATATGATTCCAATGCGATTGAGGGCAGTTCTCTGACAAGAGGGGAAACCTTATTTTTTTTGAAAGAGGGACTAACTGTCGAGGGAAAGCCTTTCAAAGACTTTCTTGATGCCAGAAATCATGCCGAGGCAATTGACTGGCTTTATGAGGTGATAAAAGACAATCGTCACGTCACACAGGGACTGATTAAGGAAATAAACGCATTACTGCTGTCCGGAATAAAATATACTCCCGCGATAAATGAAACCGGTCAGAAAGTCCGAAAACCGGCCAATCCGGGAAAATACAAAGTACTGCCCAACCACGTTCTGAAAACAGACGGAACTATCCATTTATATACCGACCCGATTCATGTAACCGACGAGATGGAAGTTTTATGCCGATGGGTTAACGAAAAGATTGAGAATGTACATCCTCTTATTGTCAGTGCGATAGCTCACTACAATATGGTAAGGATTCATCCTTTCGATGACGGTAACGGTAGGGGATCAAGGATTCTTATGAATCTTATTTTAATAAAGAAGGGATATCCGGTTGCTGTTATCAAAAACGAAAACCGCCGCAAATATCTTACAACATTGAATCATGCGGATAAGGGGGATATTTATCCTTTTTTAAAATTTGTTGCAGATTCACTTATTGACACTGAGAATATTATCATCGAAGAATTATTATCAGAAAAATGAGAAGATATGATGAATTTCGGGAATAATACGATACTGACACGATACTGAATTGAAATTCTATCCATCAGTTGCAGCCGATTACACGGCTTAACGTGGTAATCCGCGACTGGTGCTGTACATGCTGTGAGTTCTATCAGCGACCTGCTACCGGTTTGCCCCAATTGCCATGCGCTAGCTATCACGAAAGCCTTTCTTGATACAGCATCAAAGCGGTTCTCTTTGCCATGGTCAGCCTATGTCCGGCTTACATGCGGCAAGTTCGGCGCAACTTCGCAGATAATGAGTTTTCCTTTGGATACAAGACTGTTCAGAATCAAGAATACAGGTATGGATTACTCGAAATCATCGGATAAAAACATTTTTGTGCGGATTATATTATTTTTTTGATTGCTTGTTTTGCGCATTTGCACGGTGATTTTATTCTATGCAATATTGGCTTTAATAACAAATAGTTAACCATTAAAACTGATCAAAAATACTCATAACATACTGGAATACTTAACAAAAACGAACATATTCAATTTATTGAATATGTGTAATTTCAGATAGTTATGTCGTAGAACAAAATCATCGTGTGCGCATTTGTTGTAGGCGTGAAGAACAAATTATAAATGTGACTCCATCCATACCAAAATAGAGGGTTCGGACGGTGTTTGCAAAGCAGTTATTGAGCGTGGCGAAAAAAGCCTTTACCGGGCTGAACACAGAAATTGAGAAAGGCAAGCAAACAACCACCAACTGAAAACGATGTTATGATGTGGGGGCTGCTATGAAAAAAATGATGACGGGGATTTTTGGATGCTTTGTATTATTGCTTTTTTCTGCGGTTGCATTGACCGCGCCAGTGCCGGATACTGGACAGGCCAAATACTATAAAAACACCTTTGAAATCCCTTGCCCTTCATCCGACCAGCCTTTTTATGGCCAAGATGCCAACTACACCATCAATCTGATGTTCTACTCCAGGCTGGACGGTAGCGGCAATCCGTCCAACAAAATGAAACATGGCCCTTACACATATTGGACTACTCAAGATTCCGATGTCAGAGTGGAATCGAGTATGCATCTACCAAATGGTTTTATTGGGATATTTTTTCCTTTAACTCCGATGGAAGCTGAACGTACTGAGCGCCAAGTGAAAACTGCTAAATCCTATGGTATTGAAGTTGTGGCTTTAGTAGTACACTGGAAAGACATTGAACCAAGTGAGAATAAATATGATTTTGATCAACTGAAAAACTTGATAAATATTATCAAATCATATGGAATGTATGCTGTTCTTCGTGTTTATTTTAATGGTGGTCCAATGGATGAAGCATCTCCCTCATGGTTATTTGAAAACTACTTAAAAGTAAAAAATGAAGACTATTATACTATTCTGTCTCAGAGAGATAAAGTTTCGATATACAGGCAACCATTACCGTGGAGTAGCCCTTATATTGCTAAAGTCGATAAATTGTTAAAAGATATGACACAATATTTTGCTACACAGGCTACAGTACTACCTGATGCAATACAAATGAGCGTGGGCGGCGACTACGGTGAACAATGGTTAAATGCCCCTGATATTTCATTGGACTATGAAACCTTTGTAGAAAAGCTATTAAATGCGGCGAAGCAGCATGTTGATATCTTTCAAAACTATTTTTCCCCTTTACATATTGATACTACATTAATGGCAGGTAGTCTTCTTGACGGAAATCCTCCTAAAAATTATGAATTAATCGATTATTCATTATCACAAGGGGTAAAATGGGTTCAGACCAATGCAAATGCAAGCAAATTACAGGCTTGTAAATGGGGGCTTACAACTATGAAGATGTTTTCACCCTACATACATGGCCGTATGAGTTTTGCAATTGAAGAAGAGGGCGGTGCTGACGGAGTAGTAGGAGACGTTGGCGGTAAATGTCCATCTATTGATCCTGAAAATGTTGCTACGAGACTAAACAGAATAAAACAACTTGAGACTGACAATGGGTTCAGGTTCCAAGGTGTATATTTGAAAGGATATGCGGCCGGTAATCCAGACATGTCAGAAGGCAATAGACAGGGAATTTTAAATCTCATTAAGCATGTTAAAAATCAATCATCCTCGACAATGTGCGATTTCAACGGCGATGGAAATGTGGATATTGTAGATGCGATTTTGTGTCTTCAAGTATTGGGTGGTTTAGTGCCGAATAATATTAACCCTGCTGCGGATGTGGACGGAGATGGGAAAATCGGCATGGCGGAAGCCATTTGCATTCTGCAGTTTGTGTCAGGGCTTTGGTAAACAGAGTTTCAATCTCGACATATTAACTATTTCAAATGCGAGTTGGCATTTAAGTGGAAGAAGGGGGGGCAGGAATCGGTGATGCAACAATTCAGAATCGTGCTGATAATAATGGCCGTGCTGTTGGCAGTCAAACCACTTTGGGCTTCCCCGGTGCCGGCGGACACCGCACCGACAATATGCTATCCGGTACACGCCGATGCATCAAGCCCCATCGCTTTGGTCGGTTCCGGCTTGAACCCGGCAGATCACTTGGTTGCCTCAACCAACGATATTGTTCCACTGAACGGCCCAGTGGCTGCCGACAATATGCTTCAGTTCAAGGCAGGCGGGCATATTCTGGGTTTTCAGCCGAACAAGGCCTACCTCGCCGGACTGGACCATGTGCTGAGCGTCGAGTTTCTCGGAACACCAGGAGTGATGCCGACGGCCGCTTCAACTGCGTCTGCTACGGGTAATATGAGCAAGGCGCCTGCCTTCAGTACGGTGCGTTATCAGAACCTGTGGGATGACATCAGCCTTACTTACGAATCAACAAAGGACGGCATAACCGAAAGCACCTATCGTGTTGCGCCAGGTGGAAACGTATCAAAGATTCGATTACGGTATAATGTGCCCGTAGAATCGCAAATGGACGGATCGCTCAAGTTCAAGTTCGACACCGGTAATATGATCGAGTCGTCGCCGGTGGCATGGCAGGAGATCAGGGAAAAGCATGTGCCAGTGACGGTGGCATTTCAGGTCTCGGATGGTGAAGTTGGGTTCAGCGTGGGGCAATATGACCATGGCTATCCGCTCATAATCGACCCGACGTTAGCATGGAATACTTTTTATGGGTCAACCGATAATGATTACGGCTATTCCAACATAGCGGTAGATGGTAGCGGAAACGTTTATGTCACTGGTTGTAGCAGGGCAACATGGGGATATCCGCTCCATGCTTTCAGTAGTAGTGGCAGAACCTTCGATATCTTTGTGCTGAAACTTGACAGCAATGGCACATATCAATGGCACACCTTCTATGGATCATCCTCTGATGATAGCGGCTATGGCATAGCGGTAGATGGTAGCGGAAATGTTTATGTTACAGGCTATAGCTATGCAACATGGGGATCACCGCTCCATGCTTTCAGTAGTAGTAGTGGAACCTCTGATATCTTTGTTCTGAAACTTGGCAGCAGTGGAACATATCAATGGCACACCTTCTATGGATCATCCTCTTCTAATGATAGCGGCTCAAGTATAACGTTAGATGTCAGCGGAAACGTTTATGTTACAGGCTATAGCTATGCAACTTGGGGATCACCGCTCCATGCTTTCAGTAGTAGTGTTGGAACCATTGATATCTTTGTGCTGAAACTTGACAGCAGTGGGACATATCAATGGCACACCTTCTATGGATCATCCTCTGATGATAGCGGCGGAGGCATAGCGGTAGATGGTAGTGGAAACGTTTATGTCACTGGGACTAGCTCTGCAACCTGGGGATCTCCACTCCATGCTTTCAGTGGAGGCGGCGGTGATATCTTTGTGCTGAAACTTGATAGCAATGGTACTTATCAATGGCCAGTGCTGACGCATCAGATACGATTGAGCATCTCAAGTCGGAGCATAGTGAAA
>JBAXVB010000809.1:0-1985 GCA_037129415.1 Deltaproteobacteria bacterium | reverse complement strand
TAACATATCAAATAGTTAGCTTGATACATATGCCCACAAGTGGTAAACCCAGGTTGAATTCAACAAAGACTGTCCTCCGCGCTCCGCTGGAACGTATTGTTAGCTGCAGAAAGTCCGTTTATGCGTGAGCGGCTTTGTTCAGCATTTCGGCGGCCCATTGATTCAGGCTTTTACCTGCTGCTTCTGCGGAGACAGCAACAGCCGCGTGGATTTCGGAGCTGACGCGGATAAGGAGCTTGCCGGAGTACGGTTTGTTTGGCCGCTGACCAAGTGCTTCACAGGCGGACAGGTAGCCGTCAACTGCTTCCTGAAAAGAGTTCTCCAATTCGCTGACCGTTTCTCCATGGAAGCTGACGATATCTCGTATGCCGATGATGTGGCCAACAAAAATGTGATCTTCAGCGTCAAATTCAACACGAGCGGCGTAGCCCTTGTATGTCATTCCGTTCATGATTTTACCCTCAATTCTGTTAGAAAGTTACGGGCATCCTTCACCCGATACCGGAGCGCAGCCCTGTCAGGATGTGGACGATGGAAGGTAACGCGGAGGCCATCCTTTTCAAAAGTGACCGTGGAACCATTCCCTTCCAAAACTCGGCAGCCAATGGCTACCAGCAATGATTCAATTTCGCGCCATTCCATATTGCCGTTTACCTGTTCAGCGAATATGGCCTTCAGTGTCTTCCTGTGCTTGCTGTTCATGTTGGTGATGATAGCAAAATGTGTTAGCAATGTCAAAGGAAAACCACCATGACAGACTGTACCAATTTTCATTCGGAGTATCGAATCGCCCCGTCCTAAATCGGGCTGGGCAGCTAATAGTATGATTAGCCGCTTTCATAACCCAAGTCTTTTATCGGCACCGTATCGCCAAAGAATTACATCAACGGCGTGGCGTGATATTACATATTTCTCACTGAGAAAAGCCACGAGCTCTTGCACCGTTGATGAACAGGCATCTGCTGCGCGGACAAGCCAAACGTCAGGCTTTGCTTCATCTACTAAGCCGATATTTTTGGCGAGGTGAAATTTTGTGATTGGCCCAATTCCCGGTAACTCCTCAAGCATGTCTATACCTTCATTTTGTAGGCGCTTCTTGAAGGCTGGGAATCCATCTTTAGCAATAACTTTACTGCCTTCGAGAAATGAGTTTGCCTTACGATCATTGTTGAAAATAGCCAGCACCGGCTTAGTAGATTTCATTTTGGCCAGTTGTTCCAGTTCAAACTCTTTGAAAGCAGTCTGTAGATCGGGAAAGATTGCTTCAATAGTTGATACTTTGAAGCCGCTTGCATAAACAACCCAGCAGTATTCTGATAGAAACCGTTTTGATCTCAAATTTCTGAACGTTTCAGGGTTAATCGAGTTTGCCCAATCAACCTCATCCGGGTACTCAGCTTCACAGTAAGCTTTGGCGGCTTCAAACATTCGTATTGCAGTAGCTTGCTTCAATGATTTCTCCTGCGGCTAACACCGCGTTCAGAGGGCGCGGCGGCTACAACATTGAATTCAACAAAGCCTGTCCTCCGCGCTCCGCTGGAACGTATTGTTAGGCATTAAGGTTTATATCCCACCATAAGGCCCAAGGGTGAACACAGCCGGGATATTGATCGTTCCGTCCGTACTTTTCGTGAAATTCGTGATAACCGCACTCGATGAACCGACGGAAAATTCATACATGCAGGAACACCGCCAGAAAAAGCGAATTGTGATGCTTTCATCGAAAACTCCTTTCTGGATTTTCGGTTTTGCCTAACTACAACGAGTTCACCGACACGGCCATAGCCGTGTCCGGTGGAACGACTGGTTGGACTTTTTTTTCTGGTCTGCACTCAAATACCTAAATCGACCTATCAATATCTATCCGGAAACAGAGATTTTTTTTAGAAAGTCTTCTGTTGATGCAAAACCATAATGATCTTTACAATTAGAACTTATTGTTCGCCCAATCAGCGATGCAGTTCCAGGAATTTCGACAGAGGATT
>JBAXVB010000808.1:0-1988 GCA_037129415.1 Deltaproteobacteria bacterium | reverse complement strand
ATAGCCAATGGAAATCAAATCTCTCTCTTAGATTTCCGGCAACCGCCGAAGCCCGACATAATCCAGCAAGTCATTCAGCTCTTTCCGGGAAGACCACAAGATGCCCTTTTCTTTCATAAACTCCTCAGCTTCTTCTGTGAACCCATTATGAGCAAAAAGCCAAATTCTCAGCGTTTTTAATTCATCTCCAATATCCTCTGTTACCCGTTCCGCTTTTTTTAATAGAATGTCAATCTCATGCAATCCAACCTTACGATCTGTCCACCATTTACTTTCGGCTATCCAGACTTCTGAACCGGCTGCGGCATAGACATCTATTTCCATGTTCACAGCACCGCCCAATCGGACTCTATGTCGAATATATGAAAAATGCCAGGGTATGGAAATATCATCGTTCACATTAAAAAATATTCCCGGCAATGTCTTGTTCTGAGCATTCCATAAAATCTGAGCCATATAAATTTCACCGATATAACCTGAATGGTCCGAGATTCTGCGCTGAATTTTCTGGTACCTGCGAATCAATGAATTCTGTATGTCTTTTAGATCGAACCCTTCAACCTCGATTTTTCCCCAAACTTTCAGAAATTCCAGCAAAATCGGATCCTGAACTTTCCTGAACCAGCCGCCAAGCTCCATATAATCCAGCAGGTCGCCACGGGACAGCTTGATCAACACATCCCGAATAACCTCAATTGGTACATCCTTTCCCTCTTTTTCCAGCAGTTGCCGGTGAATCCGGTCCAGATCGATTCTATCTCCCTCTTCCATAGCAGACAGATACAACACCCATTTTGTGATGTTGTATTCGTTGATTCTGGCTATCCACTTGCTGACCTGATCATTCAATTCACCCCAGATAAATCCGGATGACAAATCAACCGCGAGTATTTCATTTAACACGGTTTCATCGCTCAGGGGTTTGTTCAGCTCTACTGATTGCTGAATGACAGCAGTGATATAAAACGGGTTTCCTCCGCATCGTTCCGCCACTACCGGTGCCATGGTTTCGGAAATTTCCGCTTTATAATGGCGGGCGGCGTTTAGCGCCAGTTCCGCTCCCCAATATTCGGTCATGGATTCTATAGGCCGGCTTCGAAATCGGCCATACAGAGATCCTCTTCCCAGAATTTCCTTAGCCAGAATGCTCATGGCTGAACCGGTTACAAAATGAGGACATGTAGGGGATTCCACCGCCTCCTGCATCAAACCCACAACATCAAAATTGTATTGGGGAAGACGGGTATTCTGAAATTCGTCCAGAAACATCACAATCGTGGCTTCATGCCAGTCGGACACACGTCTGGGCAGTGATAACGCCTTATCTTCCGGCATAGTTACATTCTTTTTCAAAAAGCCTTCATAAAAATTTAACGCACCTTCCAGCTCTTTAAATTGATCCAGGTGATTTCTTAAAAATTCAATTAACCTTTCCTGGGTTACATCTGTAGTGGAAAGTATGGTTGAATCCCTGAGTCGGAACGCTATGTACCATCGGATAAAATTCTCTACATAATCAATGCTGAAATCCCATCTGTCCGATACTGTATCTTTAAAACTGTAATACACCGGCACGACGGATCGGTGAATATCCGCATGATGTTCCTGTTCAAAAAACAACCGGTTGACCACCCGCTTGAAGATTTCGGTCTTTCCCATGCGCCGTCGCCCCAGCAGCACCACTGACATGCTGCGGCGTTCGATGGCGTTTAACGCTGCCTGATACAGATAATTCAGATGCTCTTTCCGGTTGGTATAGGCAGCTTCCGGCACTATGGGTCGAACAGCGTATTTGGGCAGGTGATGATGATTCATGAAATAGTACTCCTTAATGGTTGTCTGATATATTTTTTGCACTCTCTTAAATTTCCGGCAACCGCCGAAGCCCGACATAATCCAGCAAGTCATTCAGTTCTTTCCGGGAAGACCACAGGATGCCCTTTTCTTTCATAAACTCCTCAGCTTCTTCTGTGAACCCATTATGAGCA
>JBAXVB010000807.1:0-1993 GCA_037129415.1 Deltaproteobacteria bacterium | reverse complement strand
CTGCGTCAGATTGCCGAAAATGCCGGGTTCGAAGGATCTGTGGTTCTCAACAAAGTTCTGGAAGGAGAAAATGACTTCGGGTTTAATGCCGAAACGTCAGTTTACGAAAATTTGATCGTGGCCGGTGTGATCGATCCCACCAAAGTGGTTCGGTTCGCCCTTCAGAATGCAGCTTCCGTTGCAGGCATGATGCTGACCACAGAAGCCATGATTACCGAAAAGCCTAAAAAAGCCGCCAAATCGGCTCCTGGAGCCGGTATGGACGACATGGATGATGACATGTATTAATATGTAATACGTTCAGGCCAAGTGAAACATTCTGGCTTGGTCTGAACTTAAACACTCAGTTCTTCATTTTCAATGCAAAGGAGTCATTCCAACATGTACCAAACCATACTTGTTCCTTTAGACGGATCAGTTAGAGCAGAGTACATTCTTTCCCATGTTGAAAATCTGGCCACCCACTACAAGGCGAAAGTAATTTTACTCCAGGTAATGGAACCGCTACAGATTGTTAATCCATCCATTCATGTGACCGGTGCTATGACAGACACTGTCAAGGAAAGTCTGAATGACTTCAACCGCAGATATGAGGAAATCAACACCTATCTGTCCGGACGTCAAGGAGAACTCAAGGAAAAAGGTATTGACGTCCGGAAATTCGTGGAACAGGGGCCAGTGGTGGAAACCGTTATTTCGGTTGCTCAGCGAGAGAATGCAGACCTGATCGCAATGGCCAGCCACGGCAGGAGTGGTATATCGCGGGTATTTTATGGTAGCGTTGCAGCCGGTGTCTTGCAACAAATTGATCGGCCCATGCTGCTCATTCGCTCCCGGAACATCTGATGAACTCGTAGAATACACCGTTGACCGTTCCCCGTTCACTGTCAACGATCAACGTTTGGTTGCTTCATTGTAAACGGTTTTTCAGGATAACGAAACCAGGCTTCCCAGCCCTTTGTCAATGGCTTCTGCAAGAACTGCGGCAGCAGCAGCGGCATCCTGAACCGCAACTCCGACTGTTTTAAAAAACGTGATTTCCTGATCATCCTGACGGGGTGGAAAAACCCCGTTAACGATTTCTCCGATCTCAGCCGAAATGGTTGCACCAGCAATAATCAGGTCCCCGGCTTCCGCCATGCATGCTTCGCGGGAATCGACAACCACCCTGGCTCTGCGGACCGTAATCTCATCAATTTCCTGCATCTGCGGCGTAAATGATCCCACCCCGGTTATATGCGTTCCCGGCCTTAAATCATTGCCGTCAAACAGAGGGGTTAGGGAAGTAGTCGCGGCAATCACAATATCCGCCTGAGAGACCGCCTCGCGGGCATCCCGGCAGGAAGATATTTTGGCCACAATCTCCGGACGGGATGACCAACTCGCCATTTCAGCAACCAGCTTTTCAGCCTGATTCAGAGACGAATCCAGAATCCACACCTTGCGAATACTTCGCACCGCCATAACTCCCTGAAGCTGGGACTTTCCCTGCACCCCCGCCCCAAACAGCACAACCGTTTCTGCGTCTTTTCTTGATAGAAGTTCTGCGGCAAGACCTCCGGTAGCCCCGGTTCGAATGGCTGTCAGGCTGGTTCCCTCCATCAACGCCAAGGGCATTCCTGTCTGCGGATCAAGCACCATAACCAAACCAGCCACAGTGGGCAGCCCAATCTGCGGATTATCCCCATAAATGGAAACAATCTTTATTGCCATCTCCCGGCTTTGATGGAGATATGCCGGCATCAACAGCGTTACGCCTTTTTCCGTGGCAAGGCGTCCCCGAAGTGGAATGTCGGCCTGATGGGCCGAAAGCTGGCCAAATGCCCGCCGCATGGCCTCAATAGCCTTTGGCATGGGCAGGACTTCCCGAACTTGTTCTGCGGTAAGAATTCGAATCTTCATGATCATCTCTCTTCTGCAAGGGTTTTAAACGTTATGGGCTTTGCCGGAATCCGTGGCGTAAAGCATTCACGGGCCACTGGTTTGCCGGAAA
>JBAXVB010000806.1:0-1995 GCA_037129415.1 Deltaproteobacteria bacterium | reverse complement strand
GCAGCCTTTCAGATACTTGTTCTCCCGCGAGTATAGGCGAGGTGTTCAAGGCGCTCTTTGGCGTTCAGGCACCGGTCGGGAGTGACTCTGCGGCGGTGGGGGTAATGATTGCCAGAAAGAAGGCCGGGAAGCTGGATAACGTGAAATCACCATTGGCCTATCTGTCTGCTTTGGCCGGCAAGGTTACGCCAATTCTTGCGACATCAAGAGAATTGAACGCGGAAAGTCGGATGTCGTCATTTCAAGTGACACCACCGGAAATCAGGATGCTGGTTAAACCGACAACCGGAATATCTTCTTCTGTGGCTGAACCGCCTAGGTTGTCACATGCCGATATTGATCGAATCAATCAAATGTGGGATGCAATGATTATGGGGCAGAATGCAAGAATCAGCATGATACGTTTTGCAACATATTAATTTTATTGAATAAAAATGGTGGAGGCGGCGGGAGTTGAACCCGCGTCCGAAAACTTTCCGCTTTGACGTCTACATACATATCCTGAAGTTTGATTGTCACCACCTACGGCTCCTTCAGGCTGGATCCTTAAGCAGTTATCCCGATATTAATTTCGCCGGCTTTGAATCAGGCGTACAGAAGCCAACTATCCCGCTGTTGACGCCCTTATCGGATCCGCAGGAGTAATCCGACAGAACGGTAGCCTAAGCGGCTACAGCGTAGTTATAATCGTCTGCGATTATATTTATTCCCGTCGTTTAACGAGCAGGCAGGAGCTCGGTATGCAGCCAAAGTTTCAATATCCCCGTCGAAGCCGTTACGCCCCCATTTGCGGTGATGATGGTAAAGAACAATACTGACTTGATAGTATAACAAGCATGCTGGGTTGTCAATGGTGTATGAATGACAATCTACCTTTGAGATCTGTCAAAATCCCGTTGATCATCCCGTTTTTTAATGGTTTCCCTTTTGTCGTACAGGTGCTTGCCTTTTGCCAGCGCAATCTTGACTTTGACCTTGCCATTGACAAAATAGACCTGAAGCGGAATCAAGGACAGCCCTTTTTCGTTGACTTTACTGTAAAGCTTTTCGATTTCACGCTTGTGAAGCAGCAGTTTGCGGACCCGCAGCGGATCATGGTTTTCATAGTATGCAAAGGCGTAAACGCCAATATGCATTTGATAGAGAAAGACCTCATCGTTCTGAATCTTGGCATACGCGTCCTTGATATTGACCTTGCCATTTCTCATGGACTTGACTTCGGTGCCTTTCAGGACGATCCCGGCCTCGTATTCATCTTCGATGAAGTAATTGAACCGGGCTTTTCGGTTGTCTGCAATATGTTTTTTATGTTGAGTGCTGGATTGCATGGATATCGTCGTATGGGTTCTGGCTGTTTTATTAGGCAGCGTCATATTTGTTTATAAGAAACTACACGGTCATTCTGCATCCTATCGTATATGTAAAAAGAATTCAAGAGAAAGGGAGGATTTCCTTTCACAATTCATATATTTTCAGGCAAGAAGTCTCTGCTCTCCGCAAAATATATACAGACCGGTTTTTGGGGCCAGGCATGCCACTGTCATGTTGAGTCGTGAGGCCAGGTTCACCGCAAGAGAGGTCGGCCGGGATACGGCAAGAATGATGGGAATTTTGGCGCGGGCAGCTTTTTGAACCAGTTCGTAACTGATCCTGGAGGACAGAACCAGCCCTCTCGCACTCGAAAGAACATGATTCAGGAATAATTTGCCGATGGCCTTATCCACAGCATTATGGCGGCCCACATCCTCGGCGGAAGACAGCACATCGGTGTTGGCATCGATTATAAGGGCGGCATGGGTGGCCCGGGTTTTCGTGCGAAGTGGCTGATGCCTGGAAAAGTCTTCGAAACTGGAGACTGCACGCTTGATGGTAAATCGTGTGTCGTCAATAATGGGCGTGATGGCCGTCAATATATCCTGTACCAATTCTTTTCCGCAGATGCCACAACTGGTCTGGCTGATGAAACTGCGCCGATCCATGTATCCGGCAATTTTC
>JBAXVB010000805.1:0-2001 GCA_037129415.1 Deltaproteobacteria bacterium | reverse complement strand
TCGTCGCCGGAAGGGGAAACAACGGCGGAGACGGGTTTGTCATCGCCCGCTATTTGTCCGGTATGGGCGTACCCGTAAGCGTTTATCTCTTTTCTGAACGCAGCGCAGTAAAAGGCGATGCGGCCGCCAATCTGGCGCTACTAAGCATTCTGAAAATTCCAGTCGTTGAAATCACGGACCTGGCTGCCATGGCGCAACATCACACCGCCATGAGTCATCACCATATCTGGGTGGATGCGTTGCTGGGAACAGGGCTTAATGCCGAGGTCAAAGGGCTTTTCAGGGCGGTGATTGAGTTGTTGAACAGCCTGAATCGGCCAGTCATCGCCGTTGATATTCCATCCGGTCTTAATGCTGATACTGGAATGATCTGCGGCGCCTGCATTCGGGCTCATACCACCGTAACCTTCGGATTCCCCAAAATCGGCCATATTCTGTTTCCGGGAGCTGAGGTCACGGGCCGTTTGGAAACCATTGATATCGGCATACCGCCTCATATTGTTCAAGGCTTGGAACCCGGACACCACATCCTGATGCGCGAAGCCATCGCCCGCTCTTTTCCCCAAAGAGCGATGACCAGCCACAAGGGAACGGCCGGGCATGTGCTGGTGGTCGGCGGATCCACCGGAAAAGCCGGAGCCGCCGTCATGAGCGGACTTGCGGCCTTACGATCCGGCGCGGGCTTGGTAACGCTGGCAATCCCTAAAAACCTTAATACCATCATCCAGTCTCAAATTCCGGAAATCATGACCGCTCCGATGGATGGCGAAAAGGAAGGCGTCTGGGATGATTCACTCTTTGACAGCATCCGGGAACAGCTTCAGGGGAAAAAATGCCTGGCTATCGGTCCTGGCATGGGCGCATTTCCCGAAACCCAAAAACTCGTTCTTGAGATTCTGCGATATGTCTCCATTCCGGTGGTTCTGGATGCGGATGGTTTAAACTGCATCTGTGATCAGCTTGATGTATTAAAAAGCCTGAAAGCGCCGGCGATTTTAACCCCGCATCCCGGAGAAATGTCCAGGTTGACAGGAGAGAGCATTTCGGATATTCAGACAGACCGGATCGGATCTGCCAGGCGGTTTTCCCAGACCCATAATGTACATCTGGTTTTAAAAGGTGCCAGAACCATTATTGCGCATCCGGGTGGAAGCGTGTATATCAACCTGACTGCCAATCCTGGGATGGCTGCCGGCGGAATGGGCGATGTGCTGACGGGCATCATCGCAGGATTCATAGCGCAGGGGCTGGAACCCGAAGCAGCAGCTCATGCCGGCGTTTATCTTCATGGGAAAGCTGCGGATGCGCTTTGCAAATCGCAAGGTCCATTCGGATTTCTGGCATCGGAAGTTGCCGGGGCGTTGCCGGGTGTCATCAGGGAGATGAAGACAGAGGACAGGGGACAGAAGGCGGAATGTTAAAATGACCCATTCGTTTCTCATACCTTCCTGTGGTGTAGAAGAAACTCGCCAGATCGGACAGATCATCGGAGAAATGGCCGAGGCTGGCATCATCATAGCGCTTGAAGGTGATCTTGGAAGCGGCAAAACCGCCCTGGTTCAGGGGATCGCCAAGGGGCTGAAAGTTCCGGAGACGGTTTATGTCACCAGCCCCTCCTATACACTGGTTAATGAATATCCCGGCATGATTCCATTGTTTCACCTGGACTTGTACCGGTTGTCGGACCTGGATTTTGAGGATATAGGGCTTTATGATATTCTGGATTCCCGCACAGCCGTGGTCGCCATCGAATGGGCGGAACGGCTTAACCTGAATACCCTTTTTGAATGCCTCACCCTCCAGATGGAGATAACCGGGGAGAACACGCGAAACATTGTTTTTACTGCCGTCGGGGACAGACATATTCAGTTGCTGACCCGAATAGAAAGTCGCATAAAGGAGAACCAATGGCATTAATCGTCCAAAAATACGGCGGAACTTCCGTCGCGGATATTGACCGCATTCGAAATGTCGCCAACCGGGTGATAAAAACATTCGACC
>JBAXVB010000804.1:0-2002 GCA_037129415.1 Deltaproteobacteria bacterium | reverse complement strand
GGCCGGTTTCGGGAAGATCTCTATTACCGGTTAAAGGTTGTCACCGTATGGCTTCCCCCGTTAAAAGATCGCTCCGGCGATATCCCGCTGCTTTCCGAATATTTTCTATCGAGATTTTTCAAGGAACTGGGAATGGACTGTCCGGGAATTACACCTGAAGCGGAGCAGCTTCTTGCCGGTTATCCCTGGCCCGGAAATGTCAGGGAACTGGCCAATACCATCCAGAAAACAGTGATCTTCAACCGTGGAACACCGCTAAGTGCAGATGACATTTCACACGCTGTAAGCGAGAAATCTCCCGCAAATGAAGACATCAATGAAAAACACGATCTGATGCAGCGACGCATTCTTCATCACGCTTTGATAACCCGCACCGGCGAAAATGTTTTTGACACCATAATGGATCAGGTTGCCGGTATTATTATCAGCGAAGCCCTGAACCTCAGCGGCGGTAATCGTTCCCGTGCAGCCAAGCTGCTGGGTCTTTCCAGGCCGACACTGCATTCAAAAATCGAAAAATACGGGCTTAAATTTGAGACTTATGTAAAAGAAGGGACCAAGGAATCATAAATACATTGTGCAGGTTAAAAGTATGCCCTTGTTTTTTTAAAGCATCGGAGATTCCGGCAATCGCATGATAAATGTTGTTCCTTTTCCCAATGTGGATTTCACCAGAATGTCTCCGCGATGCTTTTCAACGATTTTTTTTGTTGTCATCAGACCAATGCCGGTGCCTTTGCTGCCCTTGGTGCTGAAAAAGCTCTGAAAGAGTTTTCGGCAGGTATCTTCATCCATTCCGCATCCGTTATCTTCTACCTGATACTCAACCCCCCAGCCGGCTGTCCGAAGAGTGCGAAGGGTGACTGTTCCAGGGCTGTCCGGCGTGGATTTTTCCGCGCAGGCGTCAATGGCGTTTGCAACCAGATTGTTCAGACACTGGTGAATGGCATCCGGATCAAGGCAGATGGACAGGAACGCGGTTGAAAAAACGGCATCAAGCCGAACCCCCGATGCTTCAGCCAGAGGTGTCAACAATTCGATAATCTCCCTTGCCGGCAGATTGGGGTCGCAAACCCGGCAATGGATTTCAGAAGACTTTCCATAATTGAGCAGATCCATTGAGAGGTTGGCGATTTTTTCAACATTTCCCTTGACCATTGTCCACCCCTGGTAGAGATACTGATCGTTATGAAGTTCAATCCCTTTTTCCAGGACAAACGCCCCTCCTTTCAGCCCACTGGCGATATTCTTTATTGAATGTGAAATCCCCGCAATAGCCTCGCCAAAGGCTGCCAGCCTTTCCGCTTCAATCAGTTTCTGAGTTTTTTCACGTACCAGAAGTTCCAGATTTTCGGTATAGTCCCTGAGTTGTTTACGAATTGCGATGCGATCCTGAGCCCGTTTAATGGCAACCTCAAGAGCCTCGTCACTGATGGGTTTGGTCACAAAATCCGTGGCATCGTATTTCAGGCTTCTGACAGCCAGATTCATATCTCCATGCCCGGTCATCATTATCACTTCGACATCCGGGTTTTCACGCTTTATCGCCTGAAGCAGTTCTATGCCGCCCATGCCCGGCATTTTGATATCTGTCAGAATTATGGCAGGGCGGGTGTTGCGAAACAATTCAAGGGCCTGTTCACCGGTTTCCGCCGAATGAACGATATATCCCATATCCGCAAGGGCAATGCCCAGAACAATGCGAATTCCCGCCTCATCATCAACGATCATAACGGTGCGATTCATTTTGTCTGCCTCATTTATGTGTCCAATGCCATGGGAAAGGAAATGATAAAGGTCGCCCCCCCGTCTTCATTGTTAACAGCACGAATATCCCCTTGGCATTCCTTGATAAAGCTGTAACTGATGGACAAACCCAGACCAGTACCTTTTCCAACTTTTTTTGTGGTAAAGAACGGTTCGAAAATTTTTTCAAGTTTTTCCGAAGGAATTCCGATGCCGGTATCGCTGACAGTTATTGTAACTTGCTTGTCATCGGCAG
>JBAXVB010000803.1:0-2004 GCA_037129415.1 Deltaproteobacteria bacterium | reverse complement strand
CTGAAACATTATTCCATCCGCACCGAAACCTGCTATGTTGACTGGATCAAACGCTATATCCTGTTTCATAACAAGCGGCATCCGAAAGACATGGATGGGGCTGAGATCGAATCATTTCTGACACATCTGGCTACTGTTCGCAACGTTTCGGCATCCACACAGAATCAGGCTTTCAGCGCATTGCTCTTTCTTTACAAGCATGTACTGCATCAAGACCTTACAATTCCTATTGATTCTGTCCGGGCAAAGAGCCCCAGGCACCTTCCTACGGTTATGACAAAAGACGAGGCAATGCGGCTGATCGGAGAGATTCCTCCAAGTACGCATCGGCTTATGGCAAAACTGCTGTTCGGTACCGGTATGCGCCTCATGGAATGCCTGCGCCTGCGTGTCAAAGACATTGATTATGAGCAGAATATCATTGTTGTCCGTGACGGAAAAGGCGGAAAGGATCGGGTTACGGTTTTACCGGAGAGCCTGAAAATACCGATCAGGCAACAGTTGCAATATTCAAAAGCACTGCATGACAAAGACTTATCGGAAAGTTACGGAGAAGTGTACCTTCCGTTTGCACTTGAAAAGAAATATCCGAATGCAAATAAGGAATGGTATTGGCAGTATGTGTTTCCGTCTCACAAATTATCCAAAGATCCGCGCACCGGCACTATCCGGCGACATCATCTGGACGAATGCGGCTTGCAACGTGCAGTGAAATCTGCGGCACAGAAAGCCAAAATCAGCAAAATGGTCAGTTGCCATACCTTCCGCCACAGTTTTGCAACACATCTGCTCGAAAGCGGATACGACATTCGGACGGTTCAGGAGTTGCTGGGGCATAAAGACGTAACAACGACAATGATTTACACCCATGTTCTGAATAAAGGTGGACTGGCGGTTCGCAGTCCTTTGGATTGATGCCGCATTCGCCGACAATTCCGAATCCGGTTTTCCTCACCGCAGAAGACTGGATAAGCCACTATACCAAGGCCATGGCCTTTTCCGGACATATTTCCTGGCAACAGAAACAGCGGATGCATATTTCCGGATCAGCAATCGGGTAATTCTCGTTCATCAAAAGAGCGGACACCGGACACTGATCAACACAAGCGCCACACCCCGTACAGCGTTCCTCATCCGCCCTGGGCCGAAGCAACGTCGGTCTATCAAGAACCGCCTGAATAGCCTCGTTACGCATAATGGCATCACCACCCAGCGGGGGCAATTTGAAATCAGTCAGTCGTTTGAGTTCCCCGATAATTTCAATCGTTTCAATATCGTAATCTCCAAGGCCCACGCTTTTGGCCTTCCGAAGAAACCCCAGCCTGGCCGGGTCACACCCCATCATGGTTGCAATGACAGCATCCAGAGCCACGGCATTGTCCGAGGCCAGAATCAGCCCGATGTCCCTCAGCTCCGTAGATACCGGACCATTTCCTTCCATTCCAACCACCGCATCCACAATGAACAGATCCGGAACCCGGAGCTGGAACACATCCACAATCATTTCGTGGAACCGGGCCGGGGTGCCCGCAGCCTTGTGAAGCCGGGCTTTCTGAGCGCCTGGCAGGAAACCGTAACTGTTTTTGATGGCTCCTGTCATTATCGTCAGCCCGTGGGTTTTGAATTTGGGCAGGCTGATAATGATGTCCGCCTCCAGAACCGCCCGCGAGAGACTTACCGCCGGCATATATTCCGGGTTAAAATCAATTTTCTGAGCATCAATGCCTATATTCCGGTAGTACCCCCCGGAAGCCGCCATCAGGCCAGTCTTTCTGAAACTCTCCTCATTTGCGCCATAACTGAAAATGCCCGGATTATCCCCCACGATAATCGAAGCCGGTTCCATGGATTCAACCCGTTTAACCACCGCAGCCAGCACAGCGGGATTTGTTACAATCGCCTCATTGGCCTCTGATGCTCTCAAGACATTGGGTTTGATCAGTATTTTCTTGGACTTCAGGTTCAGGGGGAAAATCTCGAATGCCCGGTCTATCGCTTTCTGGA
>JBAXVB010000802.1:0-2008 GCA_037129415.1 Deltaproteobacteria bacterium | reverse complement strand
AACAAATGCCAGGATGCCGACTGTCTTAAACGCGCCTACAACAAACGCATCTCGGACATTTCCACTGTGACAGTTGGATTGTCGGCGCATGCAGAACAAACGACGAAATTAGATGCGCGTGACTTTGTAGTAGCTGATATCTCTATAGGGATGTCAAAAATTAATGTGAAAAAAATTATAGGTAATCCAAAGAGTGAAAAGAATCGAAAAGGAGTAACTGGAAATTTTACCGAATTGAATTATACAGGTCTCACTGTTATACTTAGTGGCGAAAAAGTTTTTGGTATGACCATTGAGTCGGCTAAGTATGCTACAAACAGAGGATTACATGTTGGAGATTCCGTTAAAAAGCTATTAGAAATTTATGGGAACCCAGCAAGTAGAGATGGACAAGATATGGATTACGATGATGATGAAGGTGGATTGATACGGATAAGAATTAAGAAAGACAGAGTGGAATGGATATATGTAGGTGCTTTAGATGACAAAGGAAACGTGATAGCCTTAATAATAGATTCTTGAATCTGTAAAAAGTTATCATACTAAAACATCAGTCGGCAAGAGTCACTTTTTGTCTTTCCAACGACACCGCTACCCACCATGGGTAGATTAGCGAGATCATGTTAAGCGCAATCAAAATAAACTCATTCAAATCGCTTGAAAATGTCAGTGTTGACCTTGGTCTTGTCAACGTCTTCGTTGGCGCCAACGGCAGCGGTAAAAGCAACCTGTTGGAGGCCATCGGAGTACTCGGTGCTGCCGCCAATGGCCGGGTTGACGATGAAGCACTGCTGCGGCGTGGTGTCAGGCCTGGGCTCCCCGCCCTCTATAAATCAAGTTTTAAAGGCAGTCGGCAACCGCCAGACATTCGCTTCACTGCCTCTAACGAGGGTGCTGAATTCTCCGTGGGGCTTTTCAATCCTCTATATAAACCTGAACCTGCCTGGCGTTTCAAGACAGAATTGCTGCAGGAGGGGCAAACGAAGCATGTAGGACGATCCCCAAATTCAAAAATCCGTCTTGATCCCTACTCCGGATACGCCGCCCTCAAAGCCGTGGAACTTCCGGAAGAAAGCCTCGCTGGCAAGCTGCTGAAAGAACTGCGCCAGTTTGCGATCTATGCTCCTGATACCGCGACCCTGCGCGGGCTTAATACCGACCCGCAAAGCCGCGAACCAGTTGGACTGAGCGGTGGGCGCCTTGCCGAGGCGGTCAGAGATGTCCTTATGCAGGTCCCTCACGCCGAGAAGGCGGAGTTTCGTGAATCCGCGTTGAACTTAATTGATTGGGCGAATGGACTTGGCGCGACCAAAACGGATGAGGTCCCAGTGTCCAGGAACATTTCTCAACCGATTCGAATTCTGCGCTTCCGGGACCGGTTCATGGCGGACGGCAGGAACATCCTTTCCGGGTATGACGCAAGCGAAGGAGCGCTGTACGTCTTGTTCATGATGGTACTTGTTCATCACTCTGAATCCTCACCGGTTTTTGCTGTGGACAACTTCGATCACGCGCTCAATCCGCGTCTGGCTAAGGCGCTAACACGTAATCTCTGTGAGTGGACAACTGCGCGCCAGGATCGACAACTTCTTCTCACATCTCATAACCCTCTGGTCCTGGATGGCCTGCCTCTACGAAATGATGCGGTTCGACTCTTCACCGTGGAGCGCAGCAGACAAGGAAAAACCGGCGTACACCGAGTTGAGGTGAGTGAGCAGCTACTCAAAAAGGCGGAGGAAGGCGTTCTCACTGTCTCAGCAATGGGTCATGGGTACCTTCGGCGGTGTGCCCGCGAACATCTGATGAAGCTCATCTATTTTGTCACCGAAGGCCCTACCGATCAAATTGTTATCGAAGGGTTAATCGATCATTGGCTGGGCGGGGAAGATTTCTTTCCCAGGTATATCCAGCCGCCTTCTTCTGCATATTCCGATGGATTGAACACCAATCTTTCCGAGGGCTGGAAAGGTGTCCGCGATTGGTGCGCAGGAAAACGTGCGGGTGGTCC
>JBAXVB010000801.1:0-2008 GCA_037129415.1 Deltaproteobacteria bacterium | reverse complement strand
CAACCACGGAGTAAAGGTTGCGGCGGATGCGAATCCTGTCTCCGAGTTTGAATCCTGCTGGTTCTACCGGATTTTGTGGTCAGACTCTCGTTTTCAGTATGACTCCATTCATCGGGGTTCTGATCTCGTGGCTCATGTTGGCCAGAAACTCGCTCTTGGCGGCGCTGGCCATCTCGGCCACCGCCGCCATGTGATTCGCGCGTGCTGTGGCTTCCTCGAGATAGATATTGACCTCTTGGAGTTCGGTGGTGCGCTCGGCGACCAGTTGCTCCAGTTCTTCGCGCCGGCGGCGGATTCCGCTGCTCACAAAAGTGAGCGCGGCGGTGAGCGCCAGTCCCGTCAGGGCGACCAGCCAACCCAGCCGAGCCGGATACAGACTCATGAACTCCGGTCCTGCATGGGCGGTCACGCCAAAGACCTTGCCGAAGGCAAAGACGGTGCGAGTCACGGAGAGCAACGCGGTCGGGGGACTGTCGGGATTCCAGGAGATGGCGAGCAACTCGGATGCTGTGTCCTTGTGCAGAAGTGAGATTTGCATTAGCGCCGAGTTGTCCGGAACCACACTCCTCATCAGTGTTCCCATCTGCAGCACGGCCAGGGTGAAACCACGCAGTAGCCTCGGTTCCTCGCCGCCAAAGATAGGCCGGTAGATCAGCATACCTTTCTGACTGCCCGTACCCTGCATCAGGGTGATGGGGTCGGTGCCGGTGGCCAGGCCGGTGCGTTTCGCCTCTTCAAGGGCAGCGCTGCGCAGTGGTTCCGAGCCAAGATCGTAGCCCAGGGCGTGTTCGTTGCCAGCCAAGGGCGCTATGCGGAAGACAGGATAATACACAGTGCGTCCAGAGGCAGGAACCCGATTCCCTTGCGCGTCCTTCTGCCAAATCTCAAACCCAGTCAAACCGGCAGTGCGGGCGGCCTCCTCGAAGCTGGGCTTATCCGCTGCAGGTACAGCCGGTATCCATTCCCAAGCCTGGACTGTCTGGTTTTTGGTCAGCATCCGCTCGTTCGACATAAGTGGTCTTGGGATCCCGCTGCTTGCTGGCCGGATTTTCATATTCGTAGTCCACCCAGCCGCTGCCTTTGGACTGAGCAATTTGCTGAATCTCCCGGCGAAAATACTTCCCCCCGGACCAATCTTTTTTGTCGAGCAGGTTCTGTCCGACCAGTTCCGGCTTGACCGGGTGAGCCAGCATGGTCATGTTTTGGTCGTAGGCGAATGCGTAGAGATCGCCCTTACAGAACTTGCTCTGTGGATTGTTGATTTCTTTCAGGAAGAGCTCCCTGCCGTTCTTCCGGTAGAAGTCAACGGCATTGCGCACCATCGCCCTGGCGTCATCCGGGCTGGCAAGGTCGGATATGGCGGCTTGCGAGTCATGGATCGGGATCAATGCCGAAACCCAGGTTCCCCATCGGTCGGTATAGGGCCCTTCGGTAGCTGCATTATGGGTGACGAAGACGCGGCGATAACCTTCCGGGGCCTCATCATAGACCTGCCCGGGCGGGGAATAGTCTTTTGATCCGGTCGATTCGCTGTCCACAAAGAAGAAGAGCGCGCCGTCGGTGTTGCGGCCTATGAGATAGACAAACCGGCATTGCGGGCTGGCCGAACGGACTGTGGCCAACTGTTCCTTGAACCGGAGGTACTCGGGTTTCTCCAGGTCATCTTCCGTACCGGTGAGTACCTGGATGCGCTCGACATTCACCGCCTGCGCCACAATTTGCGCCTGCTGAAGCAGGTCGGCGCGCATATCGCGGTCGGCCTGCGCCACCGCCCACCAGGCAATCAGCGCCCCGGCGGCGAAAATAGCCACAAGCAGCACGGCCGTCAGGTGATGTTTTTTCATACAGTGAAAACGGGTTGTTGTTGATCACTCATGTTAAAGCCTCTTTCTTGTTTTAGCACTCTTTTTACGACAGATTAAACTACTTGAGCCTTATTAGCCAGAACTCGACTGATCGTGTCTCTAAGCCCTTTCAGTTGATAAGGCTTGCCCAGGAACGCATTGGG
>JBAXVB010000800.1:0-2021 GCA_037129415.1 Deltaproteobacteria bacterium | reverse complement strand
CTCGCAAATGGACAAGGAGTTGCTCATGAAGATGCAAAGGAAAAAGTTTTGAAGAAAGTCCAAAAATGAAAATTATTTGGTCTCCGCTGGCTATTGATAGAGCTTCTGAAATCGCTGAATATATAGCCCAATGATGTGCGCCATCATAACCGCTACCGCCGCTTCGGACCTATGATTTCACCCCGAAAGATGTCGATATCTGGATTGTACCGGATAATTCCCGATTATAACCGCCTGCTGGTTTTGTTTCTTTTGTTGTTCTCAATCGCAAATTGCTTTGCGCAGGACCGAGTGGGCGCATCTGTTTCCTGTGCGCATTCTCCGGCTGGCGGGATCACATTCGGCTCCCGAATCATTCTATCGGCGCTTTGGACGCCTGATGAATTGATGGGAAAGCCTGAAGATAAATTTGCGGTCAGGCATACAGCCTCTTTCAATAGAAATCCGCCTCAGCGAATGATTCCCGGAAATATCCATGCGCCACTGAACCCGGAATTGCAGAATTCCATTCGTCGCGTTGAGCCGCGTGACGGAATAAAAGTAATTGCGCTGACCTTTGATCTCTGTGAATCGGCAATCGAAAAATCCGGCTATGATGCTGATATTGTCAATTATTTAAGGAAGAACAGCGTAAAGGCTACGTTCTTTGCTGGTGGGAAATGGATGCTTTCGCATCCTGACAAAACCATGCAACTCATTGCAGATCCGCTTTTCGAGATCGGAAATCATTCCTGGAGCCATGCCAATTTCAGAATGATTGATTCCGACCGCATGGATGCCCAGATACTTTGGACTCAGGTTCAATATGAATTGCTTTGGGAATCGCTCCTGGAAAGAGTGATTGCAAAACAGATCGACCCGTCGGAAATGAACAAAATCCCCAGAACACCCCTGGTTTTCCGGTTTCCCTATGGCGCCTGTAGTCCCCTTGCTTTGGATAAGCTGAAGCGTTATGGCTTGCCTGCAATCCAGTGGAACATTGTCACGGGAGATCCGGCAAGGGGCCGTGACTCCAAGGAAATAGCCAAGGTAATTTTACAGCAGATACGGCCCGGCGCCATCATCATTTGCCACGCGAACGGACGGGGATATGGAACTGCTGCGTCACTGCCCTTTTTTGTTCCTGAACTGCGCGCGCTGGGATATGATTTCGTTACGGTCAGCGAACTGTTGACCCATGGCTCGGCTGTTTCCAGTAAGGATTGCTATGAACTTACGCCAGGGGATAATCTTCGGTACGACAGAACAATCGGGGTGAAACCGAGTGACAATCGCTGAAAAGTGCCCAGCTCTGACAATATGCTGAAGATTCTTCTGTTCTGTATATTCCTGACAATTCCATCACTAAAGTTTTCGTTTCAATAAGTTTTTGATTGTGATATTTGACACCAATGTCACATAAATCACAAACAGACGTCACGGGTACAACAGCCCGAAACGTCGCACCCTTGCAGGGACACTCAATGAAGGAAACGACAACCGATATCTTTGAAAAACTGAAACGGTCCAAGCCCTTGATCACCAAGGAAAAATCCGTTCAGGCTGTCTTTTTTCAGCTCAACTTCGACGCCGATGGCGCTTATCTTTGTGTGATCAATGAAAAGGGAACGCAGATCAGTCCCGGCCATGAATATTTCGCAGGCCCCACCCGTGAAGTGCTGAAATCCATCGAAAATATCAGAAAACAGAACAGTTTTCGTATTGACTGGAATAAACCCGGTGGACAGATTTACCTGAGCGAACACGATTACCTGTTCTGGCCCCTGCGGCAATGTGACAATTTTGTGGATGACAGCATGAACCGCCTTAAGTTCTCTGATGAAGAAAGCCGGATACGGATGATCATTGAGGAGAATAAAAAAGGAATGCTCAAAAGCCGGATCGTACTCTCCCACGGGGGAAAACGCCTGGAACCTGTCCAACTTCTGAATGAAAGCCATGCTTTTGCCAATGGCATCATATACCCGATTCAGGCTTTGAGTGAAAACTTCCGGCTTCTGGAGCTTTTTCAGACAGTTCTG
>JBAXVB010000080.1:0-13977 GCA_037129415.1 Deltaproteobacteria bacterium | reverse complement strand
AAGGATGCCTTCGTAGAAAGTTCAAGATCAAGGCGAGCAAATCCTGAGGAGTGAGGCGTACGAGTAGTACGCCGCAACGACGAAGGATGAAGCTCAACGCAGATATTGGATTTTCTACGAAGGCATCAGCCTTTTCGGTGACGGTTAATGTCTGCGGGGCTAATGAAATAGGCAATATCCTGGATGGTGTTTTTCCCCAGCAGAAATTTGATGTATTCAACAGCCAGAACCGACTGCATTTGATACTGGCTAAGTTGGCTCAGATATGAGCTGTCTTTTATGGTCTCGGTAATCAGCTTTCCGCCTGAGCTGGTGTCGTCTCCGTATTTTTGAGCCAATTGGTTGGTATATTTTCTGACTTTGTCTCTGAGTTCATCTGCAGAAAATGTTTTAATTATTGAAAATATTTCTACTATCTTCCCGGATTCGGGGAAAGATGGGTGTTCCAGAATCTCTTTTACGGTTTCTGAATAACGCTGCAATCCTTTATAAATGTGCTGATTCTGAACCATGTTCATATCCGCCCATCCTGCCCGAAGCCATTTGTAAACTCCACAGTGTACCCTAGCCCCATCTTGTTCAATAAATACCGAAACGGTGTAGGAATCATACATATAGGAATTCACCCAGCCCAGTCCCGGTTTGTTCAGCCCTTTTTGACCTGAATAGAAATAATCCCAGTTTTCATCCTTTCCCAAAACCACTCCTTTTTTGCCGACATCCGAAACATTTTTCTGCTTGGATACAGAAATCAGGGCGGGGCGACCCTGGTATTTCAACAGAATCAGGATGCGGTTCAAATCGTATCCATAATAAGCGCCGGTATTCAGATCGGGGGTTATTTCTTCATGCTCAACTCCGGTGACTATTATTGGGTGATCAAGCCGCGACAGCATTGAAGATAAATCGGGGAGAAGCTGTTTTTTCCCGTTGATCTCTGTCCAGTAAGCCAGACGAACCGAAGAAGGCGAGAGGATAAACGGGGGAATACCGGGATTAAAACCGATATTCAGGATATGCTTGAGATCTTTGTGTATATCGAATTCATGATAAGCGGATGCGATGTTTGTTCGATTTCCTGGAAAATACAGGGTGTTTTTGTTTTTTGATGATAAAACAAATTCAATAACTTCTTCAATCATTCCGGAATCAAAATTTTGAGACCGCGCAGGCTCTGTTAAAGATAGCAGATAATTCAATCCGGGATTAACCGGTTCAGATATCTGGACATCCTCTCCAAACCCATCAGAGACCATTGTGATAGAAATAAACACTATCACGAATAGAAGAGATATATATCGAATCAATGGAGTAGCCATGGTGAAATCCTGTATTATGGTGCTTGATTTGAAAAAGAATTCAATAAATCAGACGATTGCTTCCAGCACTTTCTGAACTCGGGGAATCTCATTTTCCGAAAAACAATAATGCATTTCCTGAAACCGTTTGCGAAATTCGAGTACCTGAGACTTGACCTGCTTATTCTGAACAATGACATCATGCATCAGTTCCGCCAGCGATTGAAAATCCGTTTCCTTCATGCCAAATCGCGTCATTTCGGCAACCCCCATTCGCATGGCACCTGATGCCGTAAATCCTTCTTCATCCGGAGCCGCCTGGTAATTTACGATAATGTGGTTGTCTTCCAGTCGCCGAGCCATTTCCGGCCCCTTGGCATACCCGACCGAGAGAATCACCTGATGGGTTTCTGTAAAGGAGATGGCTGGATCACCTACCACATTCAAACCGCAGTCCTTGAGCGCTACGGCAAAAGCCTTGGCGTTATCAATCACCTGTTTTTGATAATTAGTTTTGAATGCATTCATTTCGTATGCCGCCATCAACAGACCGACCATCGTTCCCAAGTGATGATTGCTAACGATTCCTGGAAATGTTCTGCGCTCGACAGCTTCCCATAGTGGATATCGCATGCTGTCCCGACTGAAATCCGATGCAATAACCCCTCTCTGGGTTCCGAAAAAGGTTTTGTGGGTTGAGCCTGTGACAATATCTACGCCTTCCTTGAAAGGCTCCTGATAAAACGGGCCGCAGAGCCCCAGCACATGCGCCATATCGTATAATAGCACACAATCCAGGTTCTGTGAATCCACAAAAGAGCGGATATCTGCAATAGGTTCACGGTGGAGAATCATGCTTTTGCCGAAGATAATCAATTCGGGCTGATAATCTGCGATCATTTTACAGGTAGCAGCTACATCGATCTGATAAGGGTTTTCTTCAAGAACCGGGAAATTGATCACTGACGGTTTTTCTGTCCGGATATCTCGTGTGACAAAATCCCTCAATGCCCCCATAGGCTGGGCGCTAAGATGCCCCCCTTTAATGATGTGGTGATTAAGTACGCGGCGAATTCGACGTTGTTCACTTTTTCTATCCGAGCGATTGAGATAATCACAAAGTGCACTGAATACGGCCGTATTGGCCATTTGACCGGAGATCAGCCGGGTTTCTACCTGCGCGCATCCAAAATAGGCGCAAAGCTCCTTCTGAAGCAGGTATTCTACTTTTTCAATGAAGTCAACGCCCTGATAATAAAAAACATCTGCATCACTGAATGCCTTCATTTTTTTATGTTCGGCATATCTTCCGGAAGGGTCCAGCACGGAAAGAAGCCGCACCAGTTTTGACGGGGTTTGTTCAGAGGGAATGAGGTTTATGCATTCCCGCTGGCGCCAGAGGCTGTTATGGGCTGCATCATCTATGAGCGTGTCCACCTTCTGAAAAACATCCTGCATGGATGAATGGTTTTCAGTCTGAAAAATTCGGTCGTACAAAATGGGTCTTGCAAAGGGAGGGGCTTCGCTTCTCATATGATAGGGAACGATTAAGGCCTGTGTCATTTTCCCGCGGATATCAACATTCAGCAAATCACCTTCAAAAAGATCACTGTTCAGGAGGGCAAGCCCGATAGACCGCATGCCTTTTTCGGAAGTCAACTGGGACAACATACCCTGGCCTGCCATTTTCTGATAAGGAACCATTGTGCCGCTGGTGATATATCCTACGGGTTTGTTTTCCTGATATACGTGGCATCCGGAACGGATCACCCCTTTATCGGTCAGAGCCAGGGGAAAAATCATGCGGGGAAGATCCTGAATGCTGGAATAATTTCGATCGATGATCAATTTTAGCGCCTGAAACTGACGAAAAAGGGCCGACCTTCCAATGAAGTCGGCTTTTAAATCAGAAAAACTGACTGCAATCCGACTGAGGGGCAGAGAAAAAACGGGAATATCATTTCCCGTTTCATCCAGTCCCAGTTCATGACCGTAGAGGGGAAGTCCGGCTTCAAGCCTAAGTGTGTCTCTAGCGCCAAGCCCTGCTGGACAGGCTCCGTTTTCGATCAGAAGGTCCCAGAGAACCGGGGCGGCGTGGCCGGGAATAAACAACTCAAAACCCAGCGGTTCCCCGGTATAACCGGTTCTGCTGATCCAGGCCGGAATGCCTTTCAGCGTCGCCGTACTCAATCGGTTTTTCATGGGTTCCGGAAAGTGACCGGAATCCATGACCGCTGCAAGAATGTCTCTGGACCCAGGTCCCTGAAGGCTGATCATCGCCGTATTCGCTGTATTATCGATCAATTGGACATCCGGAAAATGCGCCAGAATGGCATGAAAATGCGCCAGATTTTTTTCGCGGTTGGACGCATTGACGACCAGCAGATACTGATCCTTAACGAAACGGTAAAGATAGGCGTCGTCGATGGCCCCGCCATGTTCGTTGGGGATGATCGTGTACTGACTCTCTCCGACTTCCAGGCCGGCGGCATTGTTGGAAAGGACATGCTGAAGAAAAGCAAGTGCAGACGGGCCGCTTATGTAAATTTGGCCCATGTGGGAGACATCAAAAATGCCGGCATGATTTCGGGTGGCAAGGTGTTCCTGAACAATTCCTGTCCGGTATTGAATCGGCATGTTCCATCCGCCGAATTCCACCATTTGAGCGCCAAGCTTTACATGTTGATCATGGATAACGGTTTTGAGAAGCGATTCCATAAAAGCCCCCTTTATTCAAATTTTGATACTGCAGAACATAGCCCCTCGTCTGACAAGACGGGCTTTGCGAATGCTTATCCAGAGATATCTTAATGGTTCGCTGACAGCATCCGTCACTTTTTGTGGAAGGATAATAGAAAATGCGGGCTGATGTGTCAATCTGAATCTCTGAAAAAAAGGGGTGGGTTTCCAAAAAAAAATCAGCCTGCGCGGAATAAAAATCCGCACAGGCTGATCTATCGTCACTATCTCAGGAAAATCGCAACTGCTCACTCCCTCTCCCAGCGGGAGGGGGTCGGGGGGAGGGCAAGTGGTTGGTTTCCCATGTCCATCTTCAGAAGACAGACGGAAGACTAAAAACAATCAAAGACTATTTTCTGCCTTTTGCATAACCAATGGATTTCAAAGCCACTGCCATTTCATCCAAAGTCGCCGGATCATCAATAGTTGCCGGCAGTTTGTACTCTTTGTTGTCTGCAATCTTTTGAATGGTGCCTCTCAGAATCTTTCCGGAACGAGTCTTGGGAAGCCGTTTTACCACAGTAGCTGTCTTGAAAGACGCCACTGGCCCGATGCGGTCCCTGACCATTTGAACAACTTCTTTAACAATCTCGCTATGGTCACGAGTCACCCCGGCGTTCAAGACAAGAAATCCGATGGGAACCTGACCTTTCAAGTCGTCTTCCACACCCAGAACAGCGCATTCGGCAACCTGGGGATGATCTGCGAGAATTTCTTCCATGGCGCCTGTGGAAAGTCTGTGACCTGCGACATTTATGATGTCATCGGTTCGGGACATGACATAGACATAGCCGTTTTCATCAATATATCCGGCATCCGCCGTTTTATAATATCCGGGGAATTCCTCAAGGTAAGACTTTATGTATCCTTCATCATTGTTCCACAGCGTGGGCAGGCTTCCGGGCGGAAGCGGAAGTTTTACCACCAGCGCTCCTATTTCACCTGCTTTTACCTGCTCATTTTCCGGATTCACGACCTGGACATCCCACCCTGGAACCGGTTTGGTGGGTGATCCGTAAACAACCGGATAGTGATGAAGCCCCATACAGTTGGCGGCAATGGCCCATCCGGTTTCTGTCTGCCACCAGTGGTCAATAACCGGAACCTTGATGTTGTTTTCCGCCCATTTCAGGGTGTCGGGATCGGATCTTTCCCCGGCCAGAAATAGTGTTACAAAGCTGGAGATGTCATAATTCTTCAGCAATTTACCTTCCGGATCTTCTCTTTTAATCGCCCGGAAAGCAGTGGGTGCGGTAAAGAGCGCCTTGACCTTGTGCTGGGAAATCACGCGCCAGAAAGCGCCTGCATCCGGGGTTCCGACAGGCTTGCCTTCATAAAAGATGGTGGTGCAGCCCTTAAGCAGCGGCCCATAAACGATATAGGAATGTCCCACCACCCAGCCTACATCCGAGGCTGCCCAGTACACATCTCCGGCATCCATGTTGTAAATCGCCTTCATGCTCCACTTGAGCGCCACCATGTGGCCGCCGTTGTCACGGACAACGCCTTTGGGAATGCCGGTGGTGCCTGATGTGTAAAGAATATACAGGGGATCGGTAGCAGCGACTGGCACACAGTCATGCGGTTTGACATCCTTGATGGCGGTCGCCCAGTCGATGTCGCGACCGGCAATCAGTGTTGCGGTTTCCATGGGACGCTGCAGGATGATGCAGGTCTGCGGTTTTTCAACAGCCATATCAATGGCGCCATCCAGCAGGGCTTTATAGGGAATCACTCTTTTGATTTCAATGCCGCAGGAGGCAGTAACAATCACCTTGGGTTTGGCATCGTTGATACGGGTCGCCAGCTCGTTAGCCGCAAATCCGCCAAAAACCACGGAATGGACCGCGCCCAGTCGGGCGCAGGCCAGCATGGCAATGGCCGATTCCGCGATCATGGGCATGTAGATCAGAACCCGGTCTCCTTTTGCGACTCCACGGGCCGCCAGCGCGCCTGCAAAAATCGCAACCTCATCCCTCAACTGCAAATAAGTATATTTTTTGATGGTGTCTGTGACGGGGCTGTCGTAAATCAGGGCAACCTGATCGGCCCTGCCGTTTTCGACATGATAGTCCAGCGCATTGTAACAGGTATTGACGATTCCGCCCGTAAACCAGCGGTAAAACGGCTTGTTCGAGTCATCCAGCACTTTATCCCATTTTTTGTACCAAAACAGGTCTTCGGCTGCTTTTGCCCAGAACACATCCGGGGTTTTTATGGATGATTCAAAAGCCTCAACATAGGGGTTACTCATGGTTCATACTCCTTTCTGATAGCACTTCAATTGAACAAAAATAATTTTACGAGTTCATCTTGAGTTCACTTTATATAAAATGTAACACAATCCAATCATTTCATCTGAACAATTTTATTAATATGATTCATAGCGAGTCTGACAAAAAAATTCAACAACAATATAAAACATCGAACAAAAAAGCCGGAAGAATTCTTTCATTCTTCCGGCTCCGGTTTCTCAAAGAAACGTTACAGACTCAATACCATCATCATTTATAACCATCGACCATCTTATGAATGGCTTCAACGATTTCCGGATTGGCCAGGGTCATCACATCACCAACGTCCTTCTTGTTGGAAAGGGAACCCAGTACCCGGCGCATGATCTTTCCAGATCGGGTTTTGGGCATATCCGGCACAATCCAGACTTTTCGGGGTTTGGCAATGGGGCCAATCTCATAAACAAGAGCCTTGACAATTCGGTCTTCAAGTTCCTTGCTAGGCGTAAACCCAGGTTTCAAGGACACATAAAGATCCGGAACCTTACCCTTGATTTCATCATTAACCGGAACGACCGCTGCTTCCGCAACTTCATTAACCGTCATGGCCGCGGATTCAAGCTCCTTGGTTCCCAGACGATGGCCGGAAACATTGATAACATCGTCGATTCTGCCCAGGATTCGATAATATCCATCCGGGGCCTGAACTGCTGCATCTCCGGTCAGGTATGGCCAATCTCTCCAGTCCTTGCTGTTCGGGTCTTTGCAATACCGCTCATAATACTGACGGACAAATCTTTCGCGATCTCCCCAGATGGTCTGGAATCCGCCCGGCCAAGGATTCTGAATGCAGATGTTGCCAGCTTGGCCGCATCCGGACGGCAATTCATTCCCATCCTCATCATAAATGATGGGGTGAATGCCGGGCATGCCAGGTCCAGCACTTCCAGGTTTCATGGGCCTTAGCGCCGGCAGGGTGCTGCAGAGAAAGCCGCCGGTTTCTGTCTGCCACCAGGTATCCACGATGATGGCCTCGCCTTTTCCGACATCTGAATGGTACCATTTCCATACAACCGGTTCGATGGGCTCGCCAACTGTCGTCATGTGTTTGAAATGATAGTTATACTTTGCGGGTTCATCCGGCCCGACTTTTCTTAAGGCGCGAATGGTCGTGGGGGCTGTGTGAAAAATGTTGACATCCAGGTTCTGAGCGATTCTCCAAACTCTGCCCGCATCTGGATAAGTAGGAATTCCTTCATAGATAACAGATGAAGCGCAAAGCGCCAGCGGACCATAAACGATGTAGGAATGTCCTGTGATCCAGCCGATGTCGGCCATGCACCAGTAAACGTCTTCCGGATGGATGTCCTGAACGTATTTGGAGGTTCCTGTGACATAGGCCATGTAGCCGCCGGTGCTGTGCTGGCAGCCCTTGGGTTTTCCGGTTGTGCCGCTTGTGTACATCAAAAAGAGCGGGGCCTCCGCAGGCATCGGCACCGGATCAATGCGTTTGCCGTAATAGTTTTTCAACAGATCGTTGACGATAAAGTCACGACCTTCGACCAGCGGGGTGGGGCTGGAATATTTGCCGGGATACCGTTGCCAGATTAGAATTTTTTTCAAGGTCTGGCCCTGTTTCTTGGCTTCATCAAAAGCAATATCGGCCTTTTCCTTGTGATCAATCATGGCGCCGCCGCGGTAGTAACCGTCGATGGTGATCAAGACGTCACTTTTCGAGTCCTCAACCCGATCTGCGGCAGCCTTGCCGCTGAATCCGCCAAATACCTCGGAGTGAATAATGCCAAGGCGGGCGCAAGCCAGCATGGTAATGGGAAGCTCTGCTGTCATGGGCATATGCAGCGTTACCCGGTCTCCGGCCTTTAATCCGCAGAAATCCTGAAGCACGGCTGCAAATTCATTCACCCGGACATACAGTTCCTGATAGGTGATATGTTCGACTTTCTCGTTTTCCAGTTCCGGCACAAAATGGATGGCAGTCTTGTTTTTGTTCAAGGGAAGATGTCGGTCGATACAGTTATAGCTTGCATTGATTTTACCGCCCACAAACCATTTCCAGCAAGGCGCATCACTGGTGTCCAGAATGGTGTGCCAGTATTCGTACCAGTCAAGAAGATCGGCATACTCCTTGTAGCAGTTCGGAAAATTGTCCAGACTGAACCGATCATAGATGCCTTCATCCGTCATGTTGGCTTGGGCGACGAACTTGGTGGATGGATAGTATTTCTCTTCTTCCTGCCAATGTACCGCAATCTGTGATTCTGATGTTTCTACTGCTTCTGCTTTTTCTACTTGTTCTGCCATTGGTCAATTCCTCCCCATGATCGTGTTAATGGTTGTTCTGCTTTATTCATTCTTCCCAACTAAAATTAACGCGCTATGCCCCGTGAAAAGATTTCAAACGCAAGATCCAGTGTTGGCTTGAGATAATCTTTATCAGCGTTAATGATTTTCTTGCTTTCTTCCCAGAGAATGATGCCTGAAAATAATGCCCAGAGGGTATCCGCCAGTGCAAAAGGATGCCGGTCGATAAACACCCCCTTTTTTATACCTATCTGAAAAATATTGGCCATGGCGGCAAGAGAACTCCGAGACAAATCTACAATTTCCTCCAGGAGTTCCGGCGTAAGATTTTTTAATGTTTCACTGGATTGAAGCTGAAACAGATTGATCACGATTAACGAATCAAAATCATAGACATCAAGCATTGCCTGTTTAAGGGCGGTGACATACTGATCGGGCTGGAGATCTTGATTCTCGATAACATGCTTGAGCCTGATACTCAAATATTGAAGAATTCTGACAGACAGCGACGCGTACAATTCATCTTTGTTTTTAAAATATAAATAAATGGTTCCTGGACTGAGTTCTGCTTCCCTGGCGATATCTTCCATGGTGGACTTGCTGAAGCCGCTTAAAGAAAAGACCCGTTTTGCAGCAACCATGATCTGCTGTCGCCTGCGTTCTTTTTCCCGCTCTTTCCTTTCGTGAATCCCCATAACAATGAACCTTATTTATTTGTTGAAACATTTTATAAACTATATTTCTGTTTGTCAAGAAAAATTATAGCTAAAAAATTAAATCAAATATAATATATATTGTATTCATCTATATATAAAAATCAGATCGGGCAAAAGAACGGAAGTCTTGTTCTGCAAAATGCGTGCAGCTTTAAATCCCCCTCTTTTAGAAAGAGGGGTTTTCACTTGAGACTTGGCAAGCAATGTTCAAACAATCACATTGCGAGGTTGATTTTCCAGGCTATCCAATTGGATTATCCAGTGCGCCGAACTAAGCATTTGCCTTAGCCTTATCCTGCAGTTCCGCCCAGAGTGGTCTATTGGTGCTGAATGCCAGAATAACACCGACAATAAGCAGTACGCCTGAAATATAAAATGCGTAGTTTAGGCTTCCGGTAAGGTCCTTAATGGTACCACCCAGTCTGGCCATGAAAAAGCCCAAGCCCCAGCCTATAAACACCAGCCCATAGTTAAAGCCCAGGTTTTTGGGACCATAAAAGTCGCCAACAAAAGAGGGCATCAGAGCAAGCCCACCACCATATTGCCAGTAGGCAACGCCGACAGCCAGGAAAAGCAGGAAAATATTTGCGGACCCGATGATGTAGGGAAGAGTAAACAGGCACAGGGCGGACAGTCCGCAGTTCAGGGCATAAGCGTTCAGCCGTCCGATTTTATCCGAATAGAATCCGGTTCCCACGCGGCCTGCGGCATTGACCAGTCCTCCGAAAGAGACGAGCAGCCAGGCATTGGCGGCAAAGAAAGGTATCTTGGCACCCGTTTTGCTGAGCAACCCCGCGGCATTGGCAATGATCAGAAGACCAGACTGGGTAGTCAGGATAAACATAAATACCAGTGCATAAAACTGCCAAGTCTTGATCATTTCGCCAGCTTCCCAGTTATGCTTGGTCGAGGCAGCCAGTTGTTTGGCGGTTTGCGCAATCCGGGGCGGTGCAGGCACATAACCCGGAGCGGGAATCTTAATGAGCTGGCCGGCAACGACCACCACGGTGGCAAAAGCAATTCCCAGAATGACAAAGCTCTGGGTAATGCCGAAATCGCCGATCAGATATTTTGCCAATGGGCCGATATATAACGCAGCTCCGCCATATCCGCCGACCACCAAGCCAGCAATAAGGCCGCGGCGATGGGGCCCGAACCATTTAAGGGCTGCCGGGGTTGGCGCAGCATATCCGATTCCCATGCCGATGCCGCCAAAAATTCCGAAGCCGATAATCAGACCGGTATAGCTTTTCATCATTCCGGCGATGATACACCCGACGGCCAGAAACAGCCCGCCCAATGTGGCTCCAAATTTGGGGCTGATTTTATCCTGGATTTTTCCTCCGGGAATCATCAGAAGGGCAAACATGATCACGCAGAGCGAAAATGGTGTGGCGGTCTCTGCATTGTTCAAATATATCCATCCAGCATTTTTGGGATCCGTCATTGGCTCGCCAGCTTTGGTGATAATGTCGCCGGCTCTGAGATCACCTTTAACCTCACCCAGCAGAGCATATCCTTCCTTTACATTTGTTCCGAATTTAATTTTTAATGCGTCGGGTCGGGGAACGGCATCCTTTGCCTTTACCAACAAGTTTCCGGGTAGTGCTTTATCTGCGTCTGTTGCCTTGGCGGCTAAAATCACCGCTGTTTTGGTTACAACATCTCCGGGGGCCAGGGTAACTTCGCTGACAAGAGCGGCTCCCCACATACTCCAGGCATACAAAATTCCTAGACAAAGATTGATGGCTGTGCCTGCAAAGGTCGTGATCCAGGCCTGAGTAGGTTCCTTTTCGTAAGTATCCGACATTTCTTATCTCCTTATCACCAAAGGTTAAGTTTCCTGTTCATTATAAAAAAATTCCCAGAGATTTCAGCATCACCCTCTAAGGCCCAAAGCAGGAGGTCGTCCCGTGTGTTCAATTAAGGACAAGGTATTTGATTTTTCTGCCTTTCCTCCAGTCATCGACCTATCGTTTCCCTCCTTCCTGTAACCAATGGCTACAACTCTCTTTGTGATGTTGCAAATACATAATTAAAAATCAATATTTATTAATTACCAATAAAAATGAATTAAATTTATTTGTTATTTTCATATATATTCTTTGCTTTTTGTTTGTCAAGAATTATTTATTCAATCTTTATTTTTTATTAGAAATCATGATAATAATTTTGCAAGCTGGTGAGAGCGTTCAACAAGAAACAAGGGTTGGAACGTAACCGTTCACTTCCCACCATATAACACATAACAATTTGAATTTATTATATCTGAATGTATAAAAATGAGGTAAGAGTGAACGGTAAGGCTATCGGATTGAAATCCTGCAACCATCAAGGATTTCACTCAGAATAGGGCTGGAAGATATTTCTGTGAGGTTGGAAAGACGATGCTGTAACTCGCAAAGATTATTAAAATTGAGATGAAAACTGAATGTGGTTCCTTCAAAATCCCGAGGGGGTATCAGCGCCGTGCCGGATTCAAGGTCCAGAGATCGAACCAGAGCTTCAAAATCACTTTCAACAGACGTGATTGATGGATATCGGCGGCATCTTAAGTACTGTCTTATGTGAACGGTTTTCTGGGATCTGTCCCATTTTTCATGAGCCATAATTTGTTGAAGTTCGTTGGCATTTAGAACGTCATTAACAGGTAAATGTTCCCGAAATGCAATCTCCTGAATTGTCGTCATAATTTCCCGCTGCTTGTTCAAACCCAGCTTCAAGTATCCAAACAGCTTGGACAGCCTGATTCCACTGGACTTTTCCATAAGCCCCAACTCAAGAGCCATAGCCATTGAAAGAACATTCGTCAGCACACCTTCCTGAATTTCCGGTGCAAGGCCGGATAATTGCCGAAGCTTATGAATCGCGGAAAAATTGTCCGGCAACCCCAGCAGCCCTGCTGCCTTGCGAAGATCATCTGGATCGGGATAAACCCCGGACAGCAAAACCAGCGCACGAGATGTTTCAATCAGATTCAAGGGACGCTGCAGCAAATTATCGGCGATCGCCAATTGGACACAGGACAGATTATCCGTACCCGGTGAAAGCAGTTTGGCTGTAATTCTGGAAAGGCCCAGAGATTTGCATGCTGCAATTCTTCTGAACCCACAGACAACCACATAGCCAGAACTTACAGGCAGAAGGACAGGAGGATGCATCACACCGAGTTGGGCAATGGAGGTGGCAAGTGTTCCATTGGCTGCTTCGGTGGTAACCTGGAAGGTTGTATCTTCCAGGTGAATCAGCTCTAACAATTCATTCTGCTCAGTTGACGGCATAGCTGGGGCCTGCAAGAAGCTGTAAGGCTTCCAAATATTTTTTTCGGGTACCTTCAATGACATGATCCGGAAGCCTTGGCGCCGGGGGTTTTTGATTCCACTGAATGGACAGGAGATAATCCCGGACAAACTGTTTATCAAAGCTTTCCTGAGATCCACCTGGCTTATAAGATGCCTTGGGCCAAAACCGGGATGAATCCGGGGTAAGAACCTCGTCAATCAGGATCAGTTCATCTCCCAATAGACCAAATTCAAACTTGGTATCAGCGATTATAATGCCTTTGCTGTCGGCAATTTCAACCCCTTTCTGGTAAATGGCCAGGCTCAAAGCCTTCACCCGCCAGGCCAGTGACTTGCCGACTAAATTTACGGCCTGATCAAAATTGATGTTTTCATCATGTAGCCCGATTTCGGCCTTGGTGGATGGGGTAAAAATGGGTTCTGGAAGTCTGTCTGATTCTTCCAACCGATCCGGAAGATGAATTCCGCAAAGGGTTCGTGTCTGCTGATATGACTTCCAGCCTGACCCGGACAAATATCCCCTGACCACACACTCAATCGGCAATGGAGCCGCTTTTTTTACCAGCATGCTTCTTCCCCGGAGCGCGTCCGCATAGGGTTTACAGGCATCAGGATATGCATCCACATTACTGGTAATGACATGATTGGGAACCATATCCTTCATCACATCAAACCAGAACAAGGATATCTGGGTTAAAACCTTTCCCTTGTCCGGAACCGGGTCCGGCATGACAACATCAAAAGCCGAAATTCGGTCCGTCGCAATCATCAGCAGACTATCCCCGAGGTCGTAAATATCCCTGACCTTTCCCCTTTGCCGCAGCGACAATCCGGCAAAATTGGTCTCAATTACAGAAGTTTGCATAGTCATATACTCTCATAGTGGGTGGTGAAAATAACAATACATACTTGATACCGGATAGATTTATGGATTTCTTATTCCAATTTTCACAAATTCATACGCTCTTGTGTCGGCTGGTCCGCAATATGGAAAAGCGGCGAGTTATTCACCCCCGCAGCCATTGTTAATATCGCCGTTCCCGATGCGGCCATAAGATGGATGAGCGGCAAATCGCCTCTGGGATGGCTCCCAAATCAATGATCAAGGCCAAACAGGCAATAACATTGGTGCCTAACACCACGTTCACTGGCGGGAGTTGGGCTTGCCCAATACAACGCCTTTGTTAGGACTTCTTACCGGTTTTATTTGTTGCAACTTCTTTTTCAGTTCTTGGAAACTGTTTTCATTAAAATCTGTGGTTTTGTAAATAAAATCCCAGGGCACACCAGCTTTTAAAAGTTTTTCAATAACTTCAATTTGTCCCTTTACCACACCTTTGTCTAAACCTTCGTTTAAACCTTCGTT
>JBAXVB010000008.1:0-37404 GCA_037129415.1 Deltaproteobacteria bacterium | reverse complement strand
CCTTTGATGCTCCATGGAAACCGGTGGTCACCAAAGGATATTTTCCCGGAAGTGACCATATTCAGGAAGCGCATTGGGGGTTTTTTACTGTGGATGGGAAATCAAAGATGGTTGTGAATGAAATTATAGCCAAAGGAAATAATACTGGCTTGGGAAAACGGTAAGACATCATGATTTTGATTGCTTGAGCTATTTTAATAGCCGTTGACCGTTCACGGTGAACTATACGGTCAACGGTGAACGTTCTTCGGTATGCCTTCACAAACGGTTTCGTCAACACTGCGAAAGACGAGGTGTTATCAAATGCTAAATACAGCTCTAAAAAAAGCCTCTTATGAAGATTTGAATTCCATACCGGATAACATGATCGGCGAGGTCATTGATGGTGAACTCTTTGCCGTGCCAAGACCCTCTTTCCGGCATAGCAATGCTGTTTCGGGTATTACGGATGAAATCAGAAGACCGTTTCAAAGAGGAAGTGGAGGTCCAGGAGGTTGGGTGATTTTATATGAACCGGAAATTTGCATGGGTGAAAATATTTTGGTGCCTGATCTTGCCGGATGGAGAAAAGAAAGGCTTCCCAAACCGCCTGAACAAAACTATACGACGGTTCCTCCCGACTGGGTCTGTGAAGCGCTGTCTCCCAGTACTGTAAGGATTGACAGAATCCGAAAGATGCCCATTTATGCACAATTTGGCGTTTTGTATGCTTGGCTGATTGATCCTGTCGCAAGGACTCTGGAGGTTTTTCGCCTGGAATCAGGCAGATGGGTATTGCTATCTGTTCATAGTGAAAATGACATCGTCCGTGCAGAACCCTTTCAAGAAGTAGAAATCGCATTACAGCATCTCTGGTGGGAATAGCTGGTGCTTAATGTCCCAAATAACATCCACCACGGCCCTATTTAGAAGCAGCTCCGTTGTGATATTCGTTTTCTACAAAAGGGAGATGCCTTTTGGGGTCAATCGGTATTTTTGCATGCGGCTGTTGGGCTTGTCCGGAATGGTCATTTCGATAAATCCGGAAAGCAGCGCAGGCATAAGATAAAGCTGTCTGAAATTTTCTTCACTCTTCAGAGACAGGGCTTCCTGTAATTGCCGCCGTGACATCTCGCTACGACACACCAAAAGAAGTTTTCTGATTTCCCCTGTGACTTCCCTTGTGACTCCCCCTGTGACTCCCCCATCTCCGTTATCCGTTTTCTGCAAAAAAGCAGTACCTTTTGGGGTCAATTGGTATTTTTGCATGCGGCTGTTGGGCTTGTCCGGAATGGTCATTTCGATAAATCCGGAAAGCAGTGCAGGCATAAGATAAAGCTGTCTGAAATTTTCTTCACTCTTCAGAGATAGGGCTTCCTGTAATTGCCACCGTGACATATCGCTACGACACACCAAAAGAAGTTTTCTGACTTCCCTTGTGACTTCCCTTGTGACTTCCCTTGTGACTTCCCTTGTGACTTCCCCTGTGACTTCCCTTGTGACTTCCCGATATACAGGATGCGCCTTGCGGCGTATGACAATCACAATAGTGGTGGTCATGTTGTTTGTAATGGTGAACCTTGGCTGGAAAGTCATGGCGACCTCAATCTGGTTCCGTCATCAACAGTTTCAGCTTCTCCAGGGCCGACGAGACAATCCTGCCCTGTGCTGCAATGTTCTCTATGATTTCGGCAGGGGTACGAATGTCCACTTTGGTGACGACGTTCGGGTTTACCGCTTTCAGATCGAATACCGCAGCGTCAATCGCATCAGCCTTGGTCTGAAAGTCACGGGCAGCTTTTTCCTGCTCCTTGATTTGCTGTTCAAGAGCTTCGATATCTGATATTAGCGCTTTATCTTTTTTAAGAGCCTTTAACCGCTCCTTCAGCGTGACTAAGTGTATTTTGATGCGCTCGGTTTCGTCAAGGTGCGGCTGCATTTCTTTGCGGGCTTGGGCGCGGCGGGCGGCAAAGTCCACTGTCCAGGAATATCGGCTTTCCCCTTCCGGCATACCGCGCTTAGCGAGCAGACGGGCGAAGCTGGGGAACGGTTTTTCCGCGTTTACTTCACCCTCCAGCCATTCGGTTGTGAGGATGGCGGGTAACTGGCTGTCATCCACCACCTCACCGTTTTTGCCAAATCCGAACAGGGCCAGCGTCATGGGGGATTTCTTACCGACCTTAATATGAGACAGATCATAATACCAGATTTTTGTAGTCTTTTTGCCCTTGGTGAAAAACAGCAGATTCGTTTTTACACCGGCCCCGGCCGTGGAGAACACGCCGCCAGGCAGGCTGACAATGGCCCATAAGTTGCATTCGTCCACCAGTTTGCGCTTGGTTTCCACAAAGGCGCTTTCGTTGGCTCGGAAAAGCAGGCCCTCATCCAGCACGATTCCACAACGGCCGCCTTTTGCAAGTTCCGTCAGAATGTTCTGCACGAACAGCACTTGGGTGGAGCCGGTTTCAAATGCGAAATTTTTTTGTCCATCCTTACCTTCTTTGCCGCCAAAGGGCGGGTTGGTGAGGATGACATTGAAGGTTGCTGGTGCGTTGTCGAACAGCGCGCTATATGTGGCGCGTTTGGTGAGCGTGTTGCCATGCCACAGGTTGGGCTGGTCGATACCGTGAAGCACAAGATTGGCCAGAGCGATGGGAAATACCAGATTTTCCTTTTCACGACCAAAGAAAGTGTCGTGTTTGAGGGTGTCGATATCGGTACTGGCCGGCGCGCTGCCCTGATTCCGGGCAATGTGTTCATAGGCAATAGCCAAAAACCCCCCGGTGCCGCAACATGGGTCGTACACGGTTTCACCCGGTTGTGGGTTGATGGTATGCACCATGGCGCGGATCACTTCACGCGGTGTGAAGAACTGTCCGCCATCGGAGTTCTTTTCTCCCATTTTCAGAAGCAGGTCCTCATAGACCTGCGACAGTGTGAAAAAATGGGTGTCTTCGATATGATCGATGCTGATTTCGTGAACCTTGTCGAGAATATCGCGAAGGTTGGTTTCACTGTCCACGCGTACCCGCTCCACGGCAGTCATAATGCGGCCGATGATCCGCTGTTTACGCGAGGCGGATGGATTGGGCAAACTGGTGCGCGGATCGATATCCAGGCCATGAAGATGGGGCAGCAGTTCGCTGTTAATAAAGTCAAACAGTTTGCCATCACCCCTTGCGAACAGCTCCTTCCGCTTCCAGCCGAAGGGGTTGCCTTCAGCAGTTTTCGGGTGGGCAGCATCATCTTTGAAAGGCGCGGCCCAATCTTGCCAGCGGTAGGGGCTGACGAGCGCCAGCGTGAAGGTTCCTCCCACGGCCTCAACCGCATCGCGGTCTCTCTCCTCCTGAGCATCCAGAATGCGCAAAAACAGAATCCAGGTCAGCTCCGGCACATACTGAAGAGCGCTGGCGCAATTAGAGCGGCGCATGATATCGCAGATGGATTTGACAAAGGAGGACAGCGATTGGGTGGAGTTGATCGCTTTGGGTTGCTTGGTCGTTTTCGTTTTTATTTTATACTCCATAATTACATTTCGAATGCTTGGGAAAGAAGCAGATAAGGAAGTAGATAAATTTCTGAGGCAACAACTTTTGCAGCTTTCTTTGCTATGTTTGCTTGATATATCACTTGTTCAATTTTCTCTATACAGGTCTTCTGTATTTCCAAACTGGGCAGTCTGAATTCCCAACTGAACAGTTGCTCTCTGTTAAGTTTGGGCATTCGCGACCTTGCGGATTTCTCATTGGCATATTCAGTGAAAATTTTGGATGACAAAAGTATCTTAAGAAATCTACTGTCTATAAATTCAGGGTTTGCCTTCAATGGATACATATCCGCACTACATAACCCTGCAAAGTCGGGCAGAGCGACTTTGCGCAAATATGGCCGCAACTTTGAATAAAGGACATCGCCAGATTCAAACATGTATTTGCTGCTTCTCATGCCATCCTCGCCGGCACTCTTTAACCCCAAAATTTCACCTGTAACACTGGCAATATTCTCAGCGCTGACATGAGGCAAAATACACATTTCCGGAGCGGTTGGGTCAACCAATTTTGCTGTTAAATCTACAATATCACCTAAAAATACTTCACGTTTACCTTTAGCTAAAGAAACAGAAATTTTGTTTTCTATAGCAAGTTCAATTATATTAGCTATTTCTACTGTCTGCATCTCTGCCGCATTGCGGGCCTTTTCCACTTCGGCTAGTTGGGCTTTGAGTCGGGCAGAGATGCGGCGCTGTTCTGTGAGGGGATACATCGGTATTTCAAGTGATTTTAAATCATCAGAGTTGATTGACTCAAAAGTGGAACCCTGTCCTTTTTCAACTAATGCTGCTTCAACAAATCGTAGGTAATACCAAAGATAATCTCGATCGGTTTTTTCTTTAATTGGCCTAATTGCAGCCAGACCACGACCAATACAACACCTCTTGTCCGCAATATTTGTCGGCCCGACTGGAGCCCTGACTGAGATTAATATATCATTTTTGTTAGCAATTTTTAGTGGAGTACTACACCATTTTGTGGCTACAGGATGAATATCTCCAAACTCAGCTTTCCCTTGAAAAAACGGAAGACCGTCACCCTTCCGATTATAAGTTTCAGAAGAAGGTGATTGTCCCATTATTACTACTGCAACATTGTTTAATGGTTGGAAGACTTTCTTCATGCTGCGAACAACCTCCCCTTGGTGTCCATCATTACATCTGCCGGCTTTCCAATCGCTTTGAGCGCAACCAAGCCCCCAACCATTTTGATTTCTGGTACTTCCCACAATGTAGGCGTTTCTATCGCCTCAGTGCCGCCTATTTCGAACTGATGACCTATGCCACGCAGTACGATGGATGCTTTGGGATGAACCGTGTCGAACCATGTCTGATTTGCCGTGAGATAGGCTTGGTTCCGCGCCGGGCGATTGAGGGCGTGGGCATGGTAGCCGTGATGGGCGAATATGTCGTACATATCGAAATCAGGCATGTTTTCCAATTCACGCAGAAGCTCCGGGCTGAAGTTGTCTCCCAACAGGAAATCAATCAACAGTTTGCGTTTCTGCGTTTCAATCCAGAGCTGACGAAATTCATCCAGATTATTGGCTTCCCGTAGCACATGCTGTAAAATTTCACGGCGGTATTCATCCACCGGAACGGGCACATCCCGTCCGCCCCGACGGCAGAGAATATACCGGCCCTGTGGCGTGATCGAAACAAATTGATCCTTGATTTCAGCGATGGTCGGACCTTTATTCTCTCCTCCGCCGTCTCCACCGGTATCATCTGCGACCGGCTTATAGGTTTTGGGACTGATCGGTTTACTGATAAAGTCTGTGCCAAATAGATCCGTCACACCGGTGTAATCGTAGAGCCAGAATTTGAATTTTTCAGTTTCTTCGTGAATCCGGGTACCGCGCCCCAGCATCTGATAAAACTTGATGGGGGATCGCAAATATCGAAAAAATACCACCGCATTGACACGTTCAATATCCACACCGGCCTCCAGCAGGTCAACCGTGCAGGCGATGAAGGCTCGTTCACCGGAACCGCGCATGGGTTCGATCATGTCCGAACCGTTGTTATTGCCGCCCATGCACTTGAAGGCATAATGGTCCTTGGTTGTTTGTCCATGCTCCTGGCACCACTGCGCATAAAGGTTGTTGAGATTCATGGCGACCCTGTCTGCATGCAGCTCCCGCGTACAAAAAATGATTACTTTCTGTTCCGGTCCGCCGTTCTGGCACAGCAGCCCGAACAGATCATCGCACATGGCTTTAATTCGTCTGGGCAGCAACAATTCGTCGTCAAAAACCCTGGATGTGTATTCATCTTTTATGATATCCTCTGGAGTTATCGGTAGGCCGGTTCTGACGTTGATGGGGTCGGCCGCCAGCACTTCCGCGCTGGTGAATGTTTTCCCGTCGATGGAAGGCTTGCGTTTGACGATTTCACAGGCGGCGAGATAGCCGTCTTCCTGCGCTTGAATCAGAGTGTACTCATACACCGGTTCACCGAAGTACTTACGATTGTTGGCGGTGATTTCGGCATCTTCGGCGGTTTCATTTCTAGATTTACTCAACTGGCGCGGGGTGGCGGTCAGACCGATATGAATGGCGTTGGGGTTGCGTTTGAGGACTTCCGACCATTTGCCCCAGGCGGAGCGGTGGCACTCGTCAATAATGATGACGCTGAAGGCATCCTCCGGATAATGTTCAGTCAGGAAGCTGGCAGCCTCATCGGTTTCGTCATCCAGCCCCAAGGTCTGATAGGTGGCGATATGAATGCGGGCGTTTCTGGCCGCGTTTTTCCCATTTTTGGTTTCGACGATGCGGACATTGTCTCTAAAGATGGCTTTTAACTTGTCGTATGCCTGTTCGCGCAGTTCATCACGGTCGCACAAAAACAAAGCGGGCTTGGGCAGGCGTTCGGCTTGATGCAAACGCCAGAGAAGGTTGGCGGCGATGATGGTTTTTCCAGCACCAGTAGCCAAGCTGAGCAGCAAGCGAACCAGCTCGCCATTTTGTTCGCAATGAATAATTTTTTCAAAGGCCGCACGGATGGCCGCATCCTGATAATAACGGAATTGCGGGTAGGCCGGGCTGTCCGCCATAAACAGCATAGCAGCTTCGGGCATGTTGACATCTATGCCGGTATCTCTGACATAGCGCGCGACAAGCTCCTGATGATCAGGAAAATCCGGAAAGGGAAATGGTCCTCCCTGAAGGCCGGAGAACTTGTTGAATTCGCCATAACGATGGCCATTGGTTGCAAAGACATACTTCACGTCAAAACGTTGGCAATCCGAATATCCTTTGGCTTGCTGCATGCCTTTAAGCGGGTCCTCGGATTCCTTTTTGGCCTCCAGTACCGCAACGGGCAGAGGTCTGGGCATATCGCCCACCTGTACACAAAGTAGATAATCGGTGCGGCCATGTCCTTTGCGTCTTCTGCCTTTGGGACCTGTCGGTTCGACGGGGGCTGGGGTTTCCAGCCTCAACCGTTGATAGTCGTTGTATCCTTTGTTTTGCAGGACTGGATCTATCAGGAAGTAACGGGTTTCAGCTTCGTTGTGGCTCATAACTGTTTTCCCCCCGCACCAGCGTTGATATCTATTGGCTGGGATTCACAAAAAGCGTCGAACTGCCTGTACACCAGCATTGAAAGTGATGTTTTGGCATTCTCCCAGTGGTTCAGGGTGGTAAAGCTTACTCCCGGCTCATGGACCAATTCCTCGTGGGAGAGGCCAAGTTGACTGCGAACATCCTTCACCAGTTCGGGGAAATTTTCCTGTTTATTGATCATCGCGCCACCCATTGTTTCAGCAGTTCGGGAAATGTTTCCTGTTTTTTTGATCCTTGCGCCGTTTCTTAATGTTGTCTGAACAAGTACTCAATGCACGCCCGTTCAAATTCAGATTTAAAATATAATATCTGCCAAGGCATGTGCAAGCGTAAAGTCAAATGTCATTGAGAAACGATTGAACCCATATCGTTTCTTGCGTATGTTTCGCAAAAAGATTAATAACCGTGTGAGACTTTTATTTCAAAATTGACCAGAATATAGATAATGTGATAGACACGGTCTGATACTGTGTCTTACCGTGAAAATACTACCTGGAGAATAGCCTGAAATACGCTGTTTTTTTTGCAGCTTTCACGCCGGAATTTTGCAAACAAAAAAACCGGATCACACCCAATACGGGAATTTTGATCCATCACCGTTCAAAATACATAAAGGAGAACAATTATGAAAAAAATCAGCATGATCCTCTTCACAATGCTCATCTTTTTTGGGTTCGTAGCCACATCTCCGGCTGCGGAAAAACTCATGCTCTACACCTCCATGAAGGAAAGCCTTATCGGAAAAATACGGGATGTCTTTGTTAAGAAGAATCCGGACATCGCCTTCGATTACTATTCGGCTGGCGCCGGCAAGCTGATGGCCAAGATCGCCGCCGAGCGACAGTCTGGCAAGCTCACCGTTGACATACTGTGGCACAGCGAAGTGCCCGACTTCTACAAACTAAAACAGGAAGGCATGCTGGAGAAGTATGTCTCTCCCGAATCCGAGAACGTCAGAAGCCCCGTAAAGGACCCCGAAGGATCTTTCACGCCAGCCAGACTGGGGACACTGGCAATCGCCTACAACAAGAAAAAGATCGCCAATCCTCCCAAAAACTGGAACGATCTCCTTGACACCCGTTTCGCGAACGGCTTTGGCATCGCCAACCCGGCCCTATCAGGCACTTCCTTTGTAAGCGTGGCCATGATCGTCAACACCTTTGGTTGGGAGTATTTTGAGAAAATGGCCAAGAACGGGGCCATCATGGGCCAGGGTTCGGGTCAGGTCGTCGATGATACAGCTTCCGGTGATCTCATGGCAACGCTTGCGCCCGATTACATTGCCATTGATAAGATCGAAAAAGGCGCCAACCTGGGGATCGTATTCCCAGAGGAGATGCTCGTCATCCCAAGCCCCATCGGCATCATGAAAGGAACGCCCAACCTCAAGGCAGCGGAGAGATTCATCGATTTTCTGCTCTCCAAGGAGGGCCAGACCCTGATTGCAGCCGAGGGAACGCTTCCTATCCGCGATGACGTAGCGATACCTCCGGAAATCTTGGCGATGGGGATGGTGACTACGGACCAGGCGGTTCAGCGCGCCATGAAACTTGATTACATCAAAACGATGGATGAAAAAGAGGCGATCATCAAAAAGTTCTCGGCCATCATCCGGGCCGCCAGGTCCTCAAACAGGGGACCCGAGCAAGGGAAGCCTGCTCCGCCTATTACTTAAAAAATCACTTGCAATGATAACGGTTTTTGATTATTTTATACAAATGACCAAGTGGTCACTTATCAGATGAAAATTGTGCTTGCTTACGCATATTTTTATAACTTATTAATATCATAATAAAACATAATATTTAACATACATCGTGCGGAAATCAAATATGAAGGATCACTTCAGTGAAATCCAGGACAAGATACTCTCGCAGCAGCGCCTGGAGTTTGATGACGGCCTGTTTCTCTTTGAGAGCAACGATATTGCAAGAATTGGCCAACTGGCGGATATCGTAAGAAAACGACTGAATGGTAATAGCGCTTACTATGTGTACAATCAGCACATCAATTATACGAATGTCTGCATTAGCCACTGTCAATTCTGCGCCTACGCCAAAAACAAGGACGACGCTGGCGCCTATACCTGGACTGTGTCGGATATTAGGGAACGCATTCTTTCACGGATCGAAGAACCCATAACAGAGCTGCATATCGTCGGGGGGCTTAATCCGGATTTGCCGTTGCAGTACTACACTGAGTTGCTTGAAGCGGCCCAGGAAGTCAGACCCGGAGCAACCCTAAAGGCGTTTACGGCGGTCGAACTGGATTTTATCGCCAAAAATGCAGATCTTTCTGTTGAAGATGTTATCGACAGACTGAAAAAATCAGGTCTTGCCATGCTCCCCGGCGGCGGGGCCGAGGTCATGAGCAGCCGTATTCACGAAAGCCTGTTCCCACGAAAGATCGACGGGAAAAGATGGCTGGAGATTATGGAAACAGCTCACGGTTCAGGGCTTATGACCAATGCCACTCTGCTGTATGGGCACATCGAAACTCATGCGGAGCGACTCTCTCATCTTATTGCGTTAAGAGACTTACAGGATAGAACGTCGGGGTTTTGCGCGTTTATTCCCCTGGCTTTTCATTCAGCCAATACCGGCCTTTCCCATCTTCCCGCCACAACCGCTTTTGATGACTTAAAGACCATCGCCATAAGCAGGCTGATGCTGGACAACTTTCCCCACATCAAGGCATACTGGGTGATGATCGGAGAAAAATTGGCGCAACTGGCACTTTCATTCGGCGCCGATGATCTGGACGGAACCATCATCGAAGAAAGAATATCCCATGAGGCAGGAGCGACTTCTCCCAAAGGACTAACCCGGGATCAGTTAAAATATCTCATCACTTCCGCCGGCTATGATCCGGTGGAAAGAGACGCTTTTTATAGGCCGGTTGCTCAGGGAACTCGAAAATGACCGAATTGACCCCTATCCGGGATAAAATTCTGAATCATCAGCGCATTGACTCAAATGAGGCGCTTCTGCTGCTGGAAAGGGCTGACCTTCTTGACCTGGCCTTTCTGGCTAATGGTGTCAGAAAATGGCTGCATCCAGAACCAATGGTCACATTTGTGGTGGATCGAAACATCAATTACACCAATGGATGTACCTGCGGATGTAAATTCTGCGCCTATTATCGCCCGCCGGAACACCCCGATGCTTATATCATCTCAAAAGAGGCGCTCTGCCATAAAATCCAGGAAACCCTTGACCTGGGGGGAACCCAGATACTGCTTCAGGGCGGACTCAATCCACTTCTGGGCCTTGATTACTATCAGGATATATTGAGCTTTATCAAATCGAATTTCGATATCCACATACACGGATTTTCCCCGCCGGAAATCGCCTTTATCGCCCATAACTGCGAATTTACCATTGAAGAGACATTACGATCCCTGATAAAGGCCGGGCTGGATACCATTCCTGGCGGAGGCGCCGAAATTCTGGTGGATGATATCCGGCGGCAAATATCCCCGAACAAATGCACCGCTAATACCTGGTTGAACGTCATGAAGCAGGCGCATCAACTGGGCGTCAAAACCACAGCCACCATGATGTTTGGTCATATAGAAACCCATGAACACATTATCATGCACCTGATGAAGATTCGTGATTTGCAGGACCTGACCCATGGATTTACTGCGTTTATTCCGTGGACATTTCAGCCAGGCAATACGAAAATCCCTGTACTTGCCGCAACATCTGTCCACTATCTCAGAGTGCTGGCAGTCTCCAGGCTGGTGCTGGATAATGTCCCAAATATTCAGGCATCCTGGGTCACTCAGGGGGAAAAAATCGCCCAGATTTCCCTGGCTTTTGGTGCCAATGATCTTGGAAGTACGATGATTGAAGAAAATGTGGTGGCGGCGGCAGGCGTGGATTTCAGACTATCCCTTGCAGATATGGTCAGAATGATCGCAGGCGCAGGATGCCGGGCGGTCCAGCGGGATTGTTTTTACAATTCGCTTAAAGAACACCGGATGCCGAAAATATGATGCCAGATGACGGAGGACAGAGGGCGGATTACAGGAAACAGCAGACGACAGAGGACAGAAATTTCTCCCCGTCATCTGGCATCCGTCATCCGTCATCCGTCATTCACAGAGCCGGTTGGGTGATCATTGATCCGTGGACGATTTACCCCAATGGGTATGTGCGGGTTGAAGATGGAATCATTCGGGAGATCGGACAAGGAACCCATGCTGGCGGCGATGAGGTCAGGGATTATGGAGGCGGCGTTATTTTTCCGGCAATGGTCAACGCCCATACCCATCTTGAGCTTTGCGCGCTCAAGGGGCGCATCGCAACCCATAAGGGATTTGGTTTCTGGGTGAAAGATCTGATTGAAAAACGGGCGATTATGGACCACAAAGCCATGCTGGAAGCCTCAGAAATCGGAATTAGGGAAATCCTTGCATCCGGATGCGGCGCAGTGGCGGAGATATCAAGTTTGGGGCTGACCCTGGAGTCTGTACAAAAATCGGGTCTGGCAGGGGTCTGGTTCAGGGAATGCCTGGGAGACCGCATTTGTAGGGGCGAATCTTGTATTCGCCCTTTAGTGGAAATACCGCATGATCAAACATCAAACACGGAAAGCCGGGAAAGTGAACCAGGTGACCTGTGGATATCCATGGCAGGCCATGCCCCCCACACCACATCGCCGGAAGTCCTGATTGAAATCAAAAACCGAACACGCAGACAGAACGCACCGTTTTCCATTCACCTGGCTGAATCAGACGAGGAAATGGCTTTTTTAACAACGGCGGAAGGTACATGGAAGGATTTTTTGCTGTCCCGGGGAATTGATACGAAATCATGGGGACTTCCCGTACAAAGCCCGGTCAGACATCTACAATCCATCGGCATTCTGGATAACCGGACGATTCTGGTGCATCTGCTTCATGCGGATCAGACAGACTTGAATATTATTCATGAATCCAGAGCGCATGTCTGCCTCTGCCCAAGAAGCAATACTGCGCTTCATCGCAGGCTTCCGGATCTTGATAGAATGCTAAAGTCGGGAGTCAATCTCTGTTTGGGAACAGACAGTCTGGCCAGCGTGAGCAGTCTTAGCATGTTCGATGAAATGGCATTCGTCTCCAAAAGCTTTCCCATGGCGGCACCTGAGAGGATTTTTCAGATGGCGACCCTTGGCGGAGCTTCTGCACTCGGACTGGACAACCGAATGGGAACGCTGGTTCCTGGCAAACAGGCCAGGCTATCATATATTGATATTCAGGCATCAAAGGCATTTCAGGTCGTGGAGGCTCTGGTCAATTTTAACGACCAGATGAAACATTCTGCTGAAACATCCTGTACCATGAATTCTCAGCCAAACCCAAGGTCGGTTTTGCAATGAACACTCAGACATTTCAGCACAGCGTAGCCCTTGGCCGCATTGATTACATGAATGTAGCGCCAATCTATTACGGACTCGACAACGGGCTTGCCACTCAAGCTATCAACCAGGGGATTCAACTGATCAGCGGCCCTCCGAACACCCTGAACCTTATGATGATCGACGGCCGTCTGGATATCAGTCCTGTCTCATCGGCGGCTTATGCCAGAAACGCCCGTGAGTGGCTTATCCTGCCGGACTTGGCCATCGCCTGTCACGAGCGGGTACTCAGTGTCCTTCTTGTGGGCCGTTACGGCCTGGAGGCATTGACCGGCAAACGCATTCTGATTACGGATGAATCCTCCAGCGCCAGGGATCTGTGCAAACTGATCTTCAGCATTAAAGGCATCAAGCCGGAGTTTGTCGTGGGCAAAGTCAAGAGTCCATTGCAGTTGCATGAAGATATTGATGCAGCACTGGTTATCGGGGATTCGGCCCTGTCACAGCAATGGGGGCAGGTTTTTCCGTATATCAATGATCTGGGAACCCTGTGGTGGAATATGACCGGTCTTCCCTTCGTGTTCGCCATCTGGGCTGTCCGGAAAGAGTTTGCCAGAAAATATCCGGAAAGGGTGGAAGCCGTCCTGTCTTTGCTGAAAACATCCAGCAAACTCGGCAATGAAAACATGGAACAAATTATCGAAAAAGCCCACACCAAACTGGGAATTGATGTTTCGACTGCTCGGCTATACTACAAATCTCTGGTATATCAACTATCCGATCGTGAAAAAGAAGGCCTTGAGCTGTTCTATAAAGGCCTGCATCAGAAAGGGGTTACGGATCATGCTGCGCCCCTTTTCTTTTTTGGAAACGGTATCAAAAAAACAATACGATAAAAAAAGCACACTAGGTTTGACTGATAAACCGCTTGCACCTTGAATTTTTCTTATATATACTTTCAAGCAAGATTCGCCTCTCTGGAAACAGGATATGATGAATCTGTTTATGAATCGTTTCAGAATTGAAAGGAGACTCTCGTGAAAAGAAAAAAGCTTATGAGCTTATGTTTGTGCTTTGCCGTACTGTTTTTTTCGGTTGATGCGTTCGCTGCGTCTGCGATACCTGACTTACCAACTCTTGACATAAAAGCCAATGAACAGGATGGCCCGATTTCGGTCACAGCAGGCACGCCTGTTTCCATAAAGGCCAGCCTTGCGCCAGGAAATGAAAATGGAAAACTCGCTGAATGGTGGCTTGCTTACAGCTCGCCTGCCGGCTGGTATTCGTTCAATTCTAAAGGGTGGTCTCCAGGAATCAATTTGTTGGCTCAATATCCGTTATTCAGCATATCCCCTGTGGAAATTTATTCCGCTCCTCTATCTGTTGGAGACTACGCATTCTATTTCCTCGTGGATATGAATACCAATGGCATTGTAGATTCACCGTTTTATTACGATTTTGTTCAGGTACATGTAGCATCAGAGCCACGGGTTTTGGCGCGGGTCGAGGTGCCTGGAATGCTTCAGGACCTGAAGCTGCCGGTGTATGCAGGGCTGGTGGATGGTTCCGGAGTTTACTACGCCATGGTCATTGCAACCCGAACTCAGTTGAACGCCGCCGGAGTCATCTATCGGGTGATTGACGAGTGTCCCCCTGATACGGACTATCTGCTCGCGTCGTCGGGAAACCCTGATGACTACGGGGAAGCGGCAAGAGAGGCCAATTTACTCTACAATGACGGCCGATGGATTATAGTGAGGGATATCGGCGAAGTGGACGAAATACTCGCTGACATCGGCTTTGATCTGAAACTGATGAGCGATGAGCCGATCATCCTGGCGTCAACAGGTGCAGATGCGGTGCGGAAGGATGCAGCGCTTGCCAAGCTTCCGAGCATCAGCGAAATGATCGGCAAAGTGAAACAGGAGACAGTCAATACATATATATCGCAATTGAGTGGAGAATCTCAGGCAACAATCGGAAGCGAACCTTACACCATCATAAACCGCCATACCGACTCGGGGATTCCGATTCAAAAAGCTACGCAGTACATCAATGAGCGCCTGAAGGGGATGAATGGGATGACTGTCTCGACCCATGACTGGACGAGAAATCCGCATAAAGGAAGCAATATCATCGGAGAATTGAAAGGGAATGGAAAACCCGGTGAGATCGTCATTATGATCGCCCATCTGGATAGCATCAACAAGCTTGATGAATCTTACGAAGGGGGAAAAGCCGCTCCAGGCGCCGACGATGACGCCAGCGGCTGTGCAGCGCTCTTGACCGCCGCCGAAATCATGAGCAATTACTCGTTTCAAAGTACCATCAGGTTCATCTTCACCACAGGAGAGGAGCAGGGAACCCTCGGCAGCCAGGTCTATGTGAATGATGTCAAGGGGCAGAACATTGTTGCGGTCTTGAACCTTGATATGATCGCGTACAGCACTAGCGGACTGATGCCTCCGACGCAGAACGTCAAAACACGGCATGAAAAGGATCTGGGCAATCTGAAAGATATGGTCATGGCCAATCTCTACAAGGATGTTGTAACTCTGTACGGGCTGAATAGCAGCCTGAATGTTGTAATCAAGCAGGACAGCGATGTAAATGGCGACCAATCATCCTTCTGGGATAAAAATATCCCCGCCGTCTGGGTTATAGAAGATGACTACGGTAACTATAACAAGGATAATATGCATACTGTAAACGACAGGCTGAATACACTGAATATGTCCTACTGCACCGCCCAAGTGAAGGCTACGCTTGCCACGGCAGCCCACTTGGCGGGCTCAATAATGTAAAAAATAGTAAATCGTTGCTTCTGCTAAACATGAAAAAAAGTATCATTCTTAAATTTCATCGAACGCTCTTGTGCCCGCTAATCACAACTAAAATCGAAAGGATTCCCCCTTTTCCAAAGGGGGAAGTATCATTTTCATATAAAGATTATTGTGTACTCAAGGGATCATCAAACCCGGCGGCTTTGATATTTATCTCGGACTCTGTCACCCAGCCGCCTCCCATTGCCTTATAGATGTTAGCATAAGAAATATAGGTTGCAGCAAGATACTGTGCATAGTTAAGCTCGGCAGGGAAGAGTTGCTGCTGGGCGTTTAGAACGGTAAGATACGGCGAATACCCGCCATCGTACTGGAGCTGCGCCAGGCGGGCATATTCCTTGCTGGCCTTGACAAGGCGCTCCTGCGCCCGGAGCTGCTCGGCCAGTTTTTCGCGTGCTACCAGCGCATTCTCGACATCGGCGAACGCACTCTGAATTGATGCCTCGTAGGTGATGAGCGCTGCCTTCCGGCCAGCCTCCGCCTGCTTCACCTGGCCAGAAATTCCTCCGGCGGTAAAAATCGGCCCTGTGACCGATCCTGCATAACTCCAAGCCCGCGACGAAGCATCAAAGAGGTTGGACAGGTCTGCGCTTGATACACCAAAAGCACCGGTAAGCGAGATGGTAGGATAGTAGAGAGCCCTGGCAGCGCCAATCTGGGCATTGGCGGCGATAAGGTTCTGTTCCGCCTGGCGGATGTCCGGCCGGTTCACCAGGATATCCGAGGGCAGCCCCGCCGGAATAGCGGGAATCATCAACTCAAAAATCGTTCCGCTGCGTTGAATGTATCCCGGATTTCGTCCAAGCAGGATCGAGAGAGCATTTTCTGTCTGAGCGATCTGCGACTCAATCTGCGGAATCATTCCTGCTGCTGTTTCGTATTGGGTACGCGCCTGCTCAAGGTTCATCTGCGATACCTGGCCGTACTTGAACTGTAATTCGAAAAGCCTGACCGACTCGGCGTATGTGCCAAGCGTGCGCTTGGCGACTACCAATTGCATGTCATAGCCAAGAAGTTGAATATAGCTGCTGGCTACCGATGACACCAGAGAAAGAATGATACCGCGCCTTGCCTCCTCGGTGGCCAGAAGATTCGCCTGCGCCGCATCGGACAGCCGTTGAATGCGGCCCCACAGGTCAATCTCCCAACTGGCATTGGCGAGCAACTGATACGCAGTCTGCGGGTTGGTCGCCGAGGAAGCCCCCTGTTCGCCTACCCGCTGCTTTGTTCCGCTGCCGCCGTATCCGATTTGGGGAAAGAACGGCGAACGAGTCTGAGTAAGTACGCCCGCAGCTTTCTCGATATTAGCCGCGGCGATCCGGATGTTCTTGTTGTTTGAAAGCGCCTCAATGATCAGCGCATCCAGCGCAGGATCATTGAACTGCTTCCACCATTCTGTATTGGCCGTGTCCCGCGTCTCTTTGTCCTCAAAACGGTAGGTGGCGGGCACATCAACATTTGGTCTAATATAATCCGGACCGACCGTGCAACTGGCGACAAACGCAGCAATAATTAGTACCATGAAAATGCGCATATCAGTTCTCCTCCTGCGTTTCATGTAACTTATCTTCCAACATATTTTCATCGGATGAAGGATTTTTCCCAAGTTTCGCCTTCTTTTTTTCCTTTTTTTCCATGGATTGTTCAGCCCATCGGTCGAAAATATAGAAAAACAAGGGTACGTATAGCATGGCTAATGTGGCCTCACCGATCATGCCGCCGATGATGCCTGTGCCAATGGAATGGCGGGCATTGGCCCCTGCCCCCACGGCCATCGCAAGCGGCAGTACGCCAAAGACAAAGGCCAACGACGTCATGATGATCGGCCGCAGCCGCATCTCGCCGGCAAGAATCGTTGCTTCCATCAAGGATTTGCCCTGCTTGCGAAGATCGACGGCAAAGGTAACCCGCAGAAGCGCATTCTTGGCTCCCAGACCCACAAGCACCAGAAGGCCGATCTGGAAATAAACATCGTTTTCCAAACCCCGCAGCCAGTTGAACGAAAGTGCGCCCAAAACGCCGAATGGCACGGCCATCATGACCGATCCCGGCAGAGTCCATGACTCGTACTGAGCCGCCAGAATAAGGAACACGAAAATCAATCCGAAGATAAACGCCAGAGAAGACGTGCCCCCGGAACTCTTTTCCTCGTATGCCAGGCCAGACCAGGCAAACGCATAGCCCTGCGGAAGTATCTCGCGGGCGATCTCCTCCATTGCTTTGATGGCCTGACCCGAGCTGAAGCCTGACGCAGCATTGCCATTAACTTTTGAAGCGGGAAAGCCGTTGAAATGGGGCAACAGATCTGGCCCGGTCACCCACCGGGTACTTACTACAGCCGAGAGTGGGACCATGGCTTGCTTATTTGAACGTGTGTAGAGACGTGTCAGATCTTCTGGTTTTTGCCGGAATTCAGGTTCAGACTGAAGAATGACCCACCACACCCGGCTGAATTCATTGTACTGGCTGGCTGTCAAGGAACCGAACTGAGCCTGAATGGCGCTATAGACATCCTGAACTGGAACCCCCAGAAGATTGGCCTTGTCACGGTCCACATCAAGGCGCAGTTGCTGGGTCGTGGCGCGAAATGTTGTATTTAGCCCGCTGAGTTCAGGTCTATGCCGCGCCTTACCGAGAAATTGCTGGGTCACTTCTTCCAGCTTTGCCGGATCTCCGGCCCCCATGTCCTGAATCCAGAACTCAAAACCGCCAGTAGTGCCAATACCCGGAATTGCCGGCGGCGCAAACGGAATGACCATTCCCAGCAGAATGTCTTTGATTCCATTGTGAAGATTCGCCAGCACGGCCCGCGCATTCTCGGTCTTGGCCTTGTCCTTGGATTGATAGCGATCCTCAAAAGGCTTGAGCGTTACAAAAAATGTTCCGGAGTTAGTCTTGAAGCTGCCGTCAAGAAGGCTGTAACCGACTAACTGTGTGCGGTTTTCAACGCCGGGGATTTTCTCGAATATTTTGTCCACTTTTGCTGTCACCTCATTGGTGCGATCCAGACTGGCGGCATCCGGCATAATGATGGCCGCCATAACGTAGCCCTGATCTTCCTCCGGCACGAAGCTGGACGGAAGTACGCCGAAAAGATGAACAATTCCCCATACCATCACCGCAAGCAACACAAATGCAATGCTCATACGTTTGATGATTAGCACCACGACTCGGCCAAAGGCCTGGGTGAAGGTGTCGAACATGCGGTTGAACCATGCAAAAGGGCCTTTTTGGGGCGCCGAGGTGTGCCTGAGCATGAGTCCGCACATAGCAGGTGTCAGCGTCAGGGCGACAAATCCGGAAATCGTTACGCTTATGGCAATGGTAATCGCAAACTGTTTGTAAAGCTGGCCAGTGGTGCCGGGCAAAAATGCGGCGGAGACAAATACCGAGGACATGACCAGCACTGTTGCTATGACAGGGCTTGTGACCTCGCCCATGGCCTTTATTGTCGCCTCCTTGGGTGAAAGATGAAACTGGGTTATGATTCTTTCAACATTTTCGACCACCACAATGGCATCGTCAACCACGATGCCGATGGCCAGCACCAGACCAAAAAGTGTCAACAAGTTGATGGAAAATCCCAGCGCAAGCATTCCCGTAAACGTGCCAATCAGGGCAACGAAGATAGCGATCGTACAGATGATCGTAGCACGAAAATTCTGCAGGAATAAAAACACCACAAAAACCACCAGGATCACCGCTTCAACCAGCGTATGCTCCACCTCTTTAATCGACAGTCGCACAAAATCCGTGGTATCAAGCGCCACCACATAGTCGAGCCCTTCAGGAAAGCGCGCCTTCATATCTACCATGGCCTTACGCACATCTTTCGACACTTTCAGGCCATTGGCGCCTGGCTGCTGATAAATCGCGATAAATGTTGCGGGAACCCCATTCAGTTTGCTGTCAATGACATACTGACGCAGCCCGACTTCAGCCCGCGCCACATCCTTTATGCGGACAATAGCGCTGCCGTTCTGGCTGGCCCGAAGAATAATGTTTTCGTACTGAGCAGGATCGGTGAAAGGGCGTTGCGTAACTACCGGAAATGTCAACTCAACCGGACCAGAACTGGGTTTCTGGCCAATCTGGCCGGCCCCAAACAATGCGTTCTGAGATGAAACCGCCTGCTGTATATCACTGGTTGTGATTCCGAGAGAGGCCATTCGGTCCGGGTTCATCCATATCCGCATAGCCTGATCGGGTGCCCCAAATATCCCGGCTTGTCCGGCGCCTGGCACCCTTTTCAGGGAATCCAGAACATATACATTGGCGTAATTGGCGATATAGTCGCTGCTGTACCGGTTATCCCTGGAGGTGATGGCGATCAGCATCATGATGGAAGAAGACTGCTTCTGCACCGATACGCCCTGTTGGGTAACAACCGCCGGCAACTGAGGCAGGGCCAGATTGACCCGGTTCTGCACCTGCACCTGGGCGATATCCGGATTGGTTTTGAGATCAAAAAAAACCGTAATGCCCAAAAGTCCATTGGAGGAACTTGTCGATGACATGTAGAGCATGTTGTCAACCCCGTTGATCTGGGCCTCTATGGGCGCTGCAACGGAGTCAGCGAGCGTCTTGGAATCGGCGCCGGGATAGGTTGCCGACACCGTTATCTGAACTGGTGTGATCGCAGGGTACTGCTCAATCGGCAGAACAGCAATGGCCACAAATCCGGCAATGCAGATGATGATCGATACGACCGTTGCAAAAATCGGACGTTCGATGAAGAATTTTGAGAACATGGGGCCGTGCCTCCTCTATTTTCCGCTCTTGGCGACGTTGGCCTTCGGTTCATAAGGCTTTACGGTAACCAGAATGTCAGGCCGCAATGAAAGCGTACCGTCAATAACCACCTGTTCGCCGGCTGCGAGTCCTTCGAAGATGAACCAGTCATTTTCATGCCAGTCACCGACAACCACTGGCCGCTGATCAACCTTGCCATCCTTGCCCACCACCCAGACAAAGTGACCCTTGGGGCCCTGCTGAATCGCTGCTTGCGGCAGAAGAATTGCGTCAGGACGAATGGCGCCCTTCAGTCGCACACGAACATACTGGTTTGGACGCAGTACGCCTTTAGGGTTATCAACACTGGCCCGAATCAGAAATGTTCCGGTTTGGGAGTTATACGAAGGATCGGAAAAAGTGATCTGTCCGGTCTGGGGAAATACGGACCCATCCACGAGAATGACTTCAACAACGTAGCTGTCGTCCTTGGGTTTTTGTAGCAACCCCTTGGCCATCTGATTACGCAGCTTCTGCAACTCGTTTTCTGAAAGACTGAAATTCACCCAGATGGGCGAGAGTACTGCCACCGTAGTGAGCTGACTGTTCGCGGAACTGATATATGTGCCATCTGTCTGCACGGCTGCGCTCGTAACGCCTGCAACCGGAGAGGTAATGGTTGTATAGGACAGATTCAACTGTGCGGTTTCAACCTGCGCCCTGGATTGCTCCACTGCAGCGGCCGCAGCTTCGTACTGTCCGTTTGCATCATCAAGATCCTTCTGAGACAGTGCGTTTTGCTCGGCAAGCGGTTTGGTCCGGATCAGATTCGAACGGGCTGTTTCAAGCGAAGATTTCTGTATGGAGAGGGCTGCCATTGCCTGAGTGAGCTGGGCTTGAAACGGTTTGGGATCCATTAAAAAAAGCACTTGCCCCTGTTTCACGATATCACCTTCGGTATAGACCCTTTTGTCGAGAAAACCGCTGACTCGCGCATTAATGTTGACCAAATGGGAACTCTGCGTCTGAGCGACCTGCTCGAAAGCGATTGGCACATCCTTGCGGGTCACTTCCATCACCGTGACAACCGGAGGCTGAGGCGGTGCAACCGCTTGTTCTTTTTTACAGCCTGAAAGAAAAAGCATAGTGCTACTGCAAACAGCAATTACTGACCATAACCACACGGCCATGTTACGTCGGATAAGCCCCATTAGGAATTCCTCCTGTTTATTTATCTGTTAAAAAGGGAGCCATGAAGAACACGAAGAAAAAGTTCCCTCTTTTATTTATCATTTCTTAGCGCCATTCGCGTTCTTCGGGGTTAAATCTTTTCCCTTCCATGTGAAAAACTAATATCACTGTAATCAGATTGGTCCTCATAATCCACCATTGAAACGATTGCCAAAGACGGGCTAAGCCCTTTAGTGAGTACCCGCCACTTTTTCTGTCCGCCACTTGTTACACAGAACGCATACCTTTCCACTGTTCCGGGTGGTTCGGACGGGTCCCTGGCAGAACCGGCAATTTTCCAGTGGTTTTCCTACTGAATCCGAATCAAAGGATACCTTGCACTCTGTATCTGCAGAAGCGGCGCACTTGACGTAGTGTTTACCTTGCCAGTCCCGCAGATGCAAATTCGATCCACACTTGGGGCAGATTCCCACCACGGAGCCAAACACACGCTGGTTGCCTTGGGGTGCATTTTGTTTGATCTGTTCCACCAGTTCTATAACGAAAGTCCGGATACCGTCCATGAACTCATCCCGCTTAGCCTCGCCCCTGCGCACACGCTCCAGACCAGCTTCCCATTCTCCGGTCATCATCGGGGATTTCAGGTTTTCCGCCCGGATGGATTGGATCAGCTCAATCCCTTTTGTTGTCGGTTGCAGGATGTTTCGGGTGCGCTCGACATAACCCCGTTTCAGCAGTGTTTCAATCATGTTGGCGCGGGTGGCGGGCGTGCCCAGGCCGCAGTCTTTCATCGCTCCCTTCAGCTCTTCATCCGCCAGTTCCTTGCCCGCGCTTTGCATGGCGCCAAGCAGATCCCCTTCGGTCAGGCTTTTGGGAGGCGAGGTCTTCCCTGCCCTGCTAATGAGATCCTTTGTATCGACTTCTTCCGCCTTGACAACGGAAGGAAGTCCGGAGTTTTCTTCCTCTTCAGGACCTTCCTTATTTGCCTTTTCTTTTTTGGGCCGACCATATGGCGGGTCAACGGCAGACCATCCCAAATCCTGCACAACTGTTCCCATGGTCTTGAAGCTTTCTTTTCCAATCTTGGTAATGATGATAGTCCTGGCTTCGATACGATCGGGGAAGTATGCAGCCAGAAAACGGCGTGCGATCAGTTCGTATATCTTCAACTGGTCACCCTGGAGATTTTTTGCGGGATTCTCCGTAGGTACCAGAGCCGAGTGATCTTCAACCTCTTTATCGTTCACAAAACGTTTATCGAGAACCACGGGCCAGCGATTCCGAAGATCTGCAACAAAGGGCTGCAAATCAGCGATCTGGCCTTGAGCAATGGCCTTGATCCAGCTTGCGGCCTTCTGGACATCCGCCTCTGTCAAGTACCTGGAATTCGTGCGCGGATAGCTGATGAGCTTGGCTTCATAGAGATACTGAGCCACTTCCAGGGTATGCTCCGCCGTGAATCCGAAACGTTTATTAGATTCTTTTTGGAGATTGGTGAGGTCATAAAGCAGTTCAGGCTTTTTCTTTTCCGTCCTGGATGTAACGGAAGCAACTTTACCGGGAAGCCCGGCCAGCTTATTCGCCAGCGCCTTTGCGTCATCTTCCAGATCGAACCGGTTCTGATCTTTCCCATCTACTTTCCGGAACCATAAGCCCTTATACGTTCCACTGTTTGCTTGAAACGTCGCTATCAAAGTCCAGAAGTTTTTTGGAGTAAAGTCCCTGATTTCCAGTTCGCGATTTACAAGAAGAGCCAATGTCGGTGTTTGTACGCGGCCGATGGAATAAACTCCATCTCCTCCGGTCCTGCGCATAACCAGGGTTTGGGCGCGTGTGCAGTTAATGCCGACCAGCCAGTCCGATTCCTGCCTGCTGCGTGCGGCATCCCGCAGACCATGGTAAGCATCGCCTGGCTTCATCCGGGCATAAGCATCCCGGATGGCGTTATCCGTAAGACTTGATGTCCAGAACCTTTTCACGGGTTTTGTGCATCCCGACAAACGATAGACCAGATCAAAGATCAGCTCGCCTTCACGACCGGCGTCTGTCGCATTCACTACATCCACCACATCGTCACGAGTCATGAGTTTTGCTACTACGTTGAATTGATCCCTGGTGGCCTCGATGGGGGCATAACGGAATGGTTCTGGGAAAAATGGCACGGTATCCAGCTTCCACGATTTAAGTCCCGGATCATATCCTTCGGGGCCTATGGCAGTGACCAGGTGGCCCACACACCATGTTACGATGACATCGCCGCCCTGTATGAAACTGCGCCCTGTACCCTGAATGCCCAAAGCTGAAGCTATGGCGCGGCCCATGCTGGGTTTTTCACTGATTATAATACGTGTCATCGATTTTCTTTTTTAATTGAGAGTCCGGGAAAATAACAATTCAATATCCATTGGGTTCTTCGCACTGAACACCAGAATTCGCAAAGGCGTTGGCACAGACAACGACTCGGCGTGTGAACAGTCGGCTGACTTTCATGTTGGAGATGGTAACAACATTATTTTTTTCTGTCAAGCACCTCAAGCGGTGCCCCGTAAACCGCCATGTTGGTCCGGCGGAAATTCATGATTTGCTCCTGCGTTAATGACCCCATTTTTTCTGTTTTGTTTTGCGATGTTTTTTGATATGATACTCAGCAATAAGTAGTAGTTGGAACGAAGGGACGTTCAATGAACCAATGGGCCGGGTTACAGGGCCAGAAGAGGAGGTTTACCATGATTTGGGTAATCGGTGATATTCACGGCATGTTTGATCCGCTAAAGCGAATCATGTCATCTATTCATGCAAATAGCTGCCGCAAAGATTCGGATACGGAAATAGAAAAAATCATCTTCCTGGGCGATTACATTGACTATGGACCATCTTCAAAGGAAGTGGTGGACTACATCATGGACCTTCCCTTCGAAACGGTATGCCTGATGGGAAATCATGATGATTTGATGCTCCAATTTCTTGAACGTTCCGATTTATTCAAAAGTTTCGGAAATGTCTGGTTCAGGGGAAATGGAGGTCAGCGAACGGTTAGTTCGTTTTTCCCTCAAGTTTTTTACAGCGACAGCAATGAGGAAATGCCTCGCGAAGAGTTTCCACTTGGTGAGAAGTATCTCCAGTTTTTCAAGAACTTGATCGTATCCCACGCAGAGCAGATCGGCGACTGGAAGTTTGCTTTTGTCCATGCCATGTTGGGTACTGCATTTTCAGTGCAGGAACAGTTGTTGCTTAAAAGCTACGACGATTTTCATAGATGGCGAAAAGAAAAAAAACTATGGATTGAAGACACGATTTTGTGGGACCGGAGTGAACCGAAAAAGAAATTTGATGATTATATTCTTGTTCATGGTCATACGCCAACGACCAAGCTGGACAAAATGTGGGAACACCTGAACGGCTATGATGCTCACTCCGGAACACCATTCTTTAAATTTGAGGAAGCCGAAGGCGAACCCATTGAATTTAAAAAAGAATCATACAAAGCCAGCTACACGGCTCCTATCGAACGACTGATTTCAATCAATGTGGATACCGGCGCTGTGTACGGCAACCGGCTCACGGCAATCGGACTATCCGAGGAATTGCTCAGTGAAAACAAATTCCTCGTCTGTCAGGTACTGGTAGATAAAGGATATCGCCTTGCCGAGGAATATCAGTCATATTATGTTCATTTGGAATGATATTCTGTGGGTTGATTCAAATCCTCGAAGGTTGAAACGAAATTCGCACTCTTTTACATTTCCAGTAAACGATTGACGCTCTGGGTAATGTCATCAGCCGAAACCCTGCTTTCCCTGATATAATCCAGAAACAACTGATGGTGTTTCTGGATTACCAACTGATGGCGATAAATAAGATATACCTGACGCACGATTCGCCAGCCCTGAATCGGAATTTCAACGATAATACCCTGCTCAAGCTCACGTTTTACGGCATGAAGCGAAAGCGCCGATATGCCCAGACCCGCGATAACCGCTTCCTTGACAGCCTCCGAACTCCCCATTTCCGCAACAATATTGAGCTGGTTAAGGTCTATCTCAGCATGTTCAATTAGGTATTCTCCGAGAATTTCGCGTGTGGCGGAGCCTTTTTCCCGCATCACGAAAGGCGCTTCCATAAGGTCTTTGACGGAAACATCAGCAGCCTTGGTCCAGTGATGACCCGCGGGAACCGCCAGCATCAACCTGTCCTGCCACAAGGGTTCGCTATGTAGTTTTTTGCTGTGTGGGTTTTTGCCGATAAATCCCATTTCCGATTGCTGGTTCAGAACCATGTCAATGGCATCTTCGCTGTTGGCGGACTGAACGAAGGTCTGAACCTGAGGGTATGATTTCTGGAATCGGCTCAATATGTAGGGCAGAATATAGGTTGCAGGCAAGGTGCTGGCGCTGATGCGAATGCTGCCGGAAGACCTGTCCTGAAGCTTGATCATTCTCTCTTTGACATCTTCCCGCAGGTAGAGGACTTTTCGGGCGAATTCAAACAATAGCTTGCCTTCTGGCGTGAGCGAAATTCCGGACCCCTCACGATTGACGAGCCTTGTCCCGGCCGCATCCTCAAGGTTTTTGATGTGCTTACTGAGAGAAGGCTGTGTCAACACCATTTTTCTGGCTGCCCGGCTGAAATTTCTTTCCGCCACCAGATGAACGAGGGATTCGAGTTGCTGAATCGTAATATTTCTGAAGGTATCGTATGCCATATTTTAATGTCTGCTCCGACCGGCCGATGTATAGAAAGGTAATCGTTTAAGCCCCTCCCCCCGATCCCCTCCCGCTGGGAAGGGGCCGGGGTAAACAGTTACCATGTTTTTTCAACAGGTAAAGCAAATCACCTTAGTCTATCTGCTTGAGTGATTAATCCGTTTCTTTGAGTTTTGCCGCCCGGACAGTATGTCGCTTATGGGCATCCAGAATGGTTTTTCTAAGCCGGATGGATTTGGGGGTGACTTCAACCAGTTCATCATCCCTGATAAAATGAATGGCGCGCTCAAGCGTCATGGCCTTTACCGGCGAGAGCAGTACATGATCGTCCTTTCCAGAAGCCCGCATATTGGTCAGCTTCTTTTCCTTGCAGGCATTGACATTGATGTCGTTGTCCCGGTTATGCTCACCGACGATCATGCCTTCATAAACAGGCGTTCCTGCAACCACGCACAACTGGCCTCTGGGTTCCAGATTAAACAGGGCGTAAGGCACAGCAACTCCTTGTCTGTCCGATACAATTGATCCGGTAAAACGGGAGGGAAAATCCCCTCTGTATTCTTCGTATCCTGAAAAATACGAATTCATGATGCCGGTTCCTTTGGTGTCGGTCAAAAATTCATCCCGATATCCGATCAGAGACCTTGAGGGAACGCTGAATTCAATTCGAACTCGGCCCTTGCCGTTGTTGACCAGGTTGATCATCTTCCCTTTCCGGTTGGAGAGCTTTTCCGTTACAATCCCCATAAAACTTTCGATGCAGTCCACAAAAAAACGTTCGATGGGTTCAAGCTGCTTGCCGTCTTTGAATTTGAAGATCACCTTGGGTCTGCCCACGCACAGCTCGAAACCTTCCCGGCGCATGGTTTCAATCAGAATGGCCATTTGAAATTCGCCGCGACCTTTAACGGTAAAAATCTCCTTGTTCTCGGTCTCTTCGACCTTGATCCCAACATTCATCAGGGTTTCCTTGAACAGACGTTCCCGGATTTTGCTGGACTGAACATATTTGCCTTCCTTGCCGCTGAACGGTGAGTTGTTGATGCCGAATTCCATGGATACGGTAGGCTCATCCACGGTGATGCGTTTCAAGGCTTTTGGAAAGCTGCGGTTACAGATCGTATCGCCGATTTTGACGTCATCAATACCTGACAGCACGATGATATCTCCTGGCTCGACCTCAGTGGCTTCGCAGAAAGTCAAGCCCTGATAGGTCTGAAGTCGTGTGACCTTAAGCGGATTCTGTCTGGCCTGGTCATCAATGCAGATCAAGCTGTCATTTGATCTGACCCTGCCATTTACGATTTTTCCAATGGCGAGTCTGCCCAGGTAATCCGAATATCCCAGATCCGAAACCAGCATCTGAAAAGGTTCTTCAGGGTCATAAGTTGGGGCGGGGATGTAATCAACAATCATATCGAAAAGCGGATGCAAATTGACGCCTTTTTCTTCCAGGGTAATCTGAGCCACTCCTTCACGGCCGATGGCATACATCAGCGGAAAATCAAGCTGGTCCTCAGCAGCATCCAAATCAATAAATAAATCGTAGATTTCATCCAGAATTTCAGCGGGTCTGGCATCTTTTCGGTCAATCTTATTGACGACCACAACAACCGGAAGGCCAGCTTCGAAGGTTTTTTTCAGTACAAATCGGGTCTGCGGTAATGGTCCTTCGGATGCATCCACCAGAAGCAGGGCGCCGTCCGCCATGGACAGGGCGCGCTCAACCTCGCCGCCGAAATCGGCATGGCCCGGGGTGTCGATTATATTGATTTTAACCCCTTTCCAGATGACCGAACAGTTCTTGGCGGCGATGGTGATTCCACGCTCCCGCTCCAGATCCATGTTGTCCATGATGCGGTCGTTTACATCCTGGTTTTCGCGAAACAGTCCGCATTGCCGGAACATGGCATCTACCAGGGTGGTTTTTCCATGATCAACATGGGCAATGATGGCAATGTTTCGAATGTGTTCATTTTTCATTACTGATTTCATAACAAATGGGTATTCCTGTTCTTTGTGTGTTGGAAAACTGGTAATTCAGAATTATTCAAAAAACCGCTTATTATAGAACAAGAATTATTAAGTTGCAAATTATAATCCAACACCTGTCGCAAGGAGGCAGGTAAAAAATGAGTAGAGCCTGCTTCTAACAGGCTACTATACTGTCAACGGTCATAATCTTAACTTTTGAACCCCCACCCTGGGGTGATGAAAATCATCAAAAAACTGGTTTTTAAATTGATCCCATTTTTATTCTTCATCGTATAAGCAGAACAAAAATAGGATCAGTTTTTCACTAAAATATATGGCAATTTCCATCAGCCCACGTTGACGGTGAACGGTCAACGGTCCTCTTCAAACTTTTTAATTGCAGATAATATTGGATGTGTGATAATTTTCATTCGATATAAATATGGTTGGCATCACAGGGAAAAACGATTTGCATCAAAGGAGGATAATCCGTGAAAATTTTGGTCATTGGCTCTGGAGGCAGGGAACACGCCCTGGTTTGGAAAATTTCACAAAGTCGGCGCGTCAAAAAAATATTCTGCGCACCGGGAAATGCCGGTATTGCTGATCTGGCTACCTGTGTTCCCATCGAAGCGGTGGAAATTGAAAAGCTGATTCAGTTCGTCAAAACAGAAGCCATCAATTTAACGGTTGTTGGTCCGGAAGCCCCGCTTTCTTTGGGTATCGTGGATATCTTTCAGAAAAAAGGGTTTAAAATATTTGGGGCGACACGCAAGGCCGCTGAAATCGAATACAGCAAATCCTTTGCAAAATCCCTGATGAATCAATACGGAATCCCGACAGCCGAAAGCAAGTCCTTTACTCGGCATGAAAAAGCTGAGGCATATATCAGGAAAGCAGATTTTCCCGTTGTTGTAAAGGCCGATGGTCTGGCAGCCGGAAAAGGTGTTCTGATCTGTCAGACCGTGGATGAAGCGCTTGACGCTCTTAAGCTCATCATGCTGGATATGGCTTTTGGCGAAGCCGGGAAAAAGGTGATTGTCGAAGAATTCCTGATCGGTGAAGAAGCTTCATTTCTGGCGTTTACCGATGGTAAAACCGTTCTGGCTTTGCCGTCTTCCCAGGATCATAAGGCGGTTTTCGATAATGATGAAGGCCCGAATACCGGTGGCATGGGTGCCTATTCTCCGGCTCCTGTGGTGGATGAATATCTTCACCGAAGAATCATGGAAGAGGTCATGATACCAACAGTGAACGCCATGGCGGCCGAGGGGCGCCCATACAAGGGAGTGCTTTACGCCGGTTTGATGATTGATAACGACAAGATCAAGGTACTGGAATTCAATGCGAGGTTTGGCGACCCTGAAGCCCAGCCCCTTTTGATCCGTTTGAAAAACGACATTGTTGATATTATGGAAGCAGTTATCGATGGCAGGCTCGACAAGTGCAGGCTCGACATTGATGAGCGGGCTTCGGTATGCGTTGTCATGGCTTCGGGCGGCTATCCTGGCGCTTATTCCAAAGGCATTCCAATTTTTGGACTTGAGGATGTACGAAAGCTGAAAAATGTCATTGTGTTTCACGCAGGAACATCTTTTGCGAACGGAACGACCGAATCTGTAGTGACCAACGGTGGAAGGGTACTCGGCGTTACGGCGCTGGGTGATTCGGTCAAGGAAGCAATTGCAACTGCCTATCATGCGGTTTCCAAAATCACCTGGGAAGGTGTGCAATACCGCAAGGACATCGGACAAAAAGCTCTCAGAAGGCTTGAAACCGCTCCCCTGGTTGGAATCGTCATGGGCAGCGACTCGGATATTGGTGTTATGGAAGAGGCTGCTCTCATCCTGAATAAATTCGGCGTACCTTACGAAATGACGGTCGCCTCCGCGCACCGAAGCCCTGCAAGAGCAGCCGAATTTGCCGGATCGGCGATCAAACGCGGCATCAAGGTCATCATTGCTGGCGCTGGTCATGCTGCGCATCTTGCCGGGGTCATGGCGGCTAATACCACGCTTCCGGTCATTGGGGTTCCCATTGACTCCTCATGTCTTTTAGGCTTTGATTCCTTGCTGTCAACGGTTCAGATGCCTCCTGGCATTCCGGTGGCGACCGTCTCCATCGGTAAGTCCGGGGCAAAGAACGCCGGTATTCTGGCGGTTCAGATATTAGCCATTTCCGATTCCCGTCTTGGCGAACTTTTGGAATCATACAAGGCGGAGATGGCATCCGGAGTGGAAGAAAAAGCCAAAAAAATTGAATCCCGAAGATAAGATTCGTAAGATATATCCCAAACAGCCCAGTGCTGACACCATCCTGGAGGCGGCGCGGATTGTTTGCAGCGGCGGGGTTGTGGTCTTTCCAACGACCAGTCTTTACGGACTGGCGGCGGATGCTTCCAACCCTGTAGCTCTTGAAAGGGTGTTTGCCATCAAGCAGCGGCCGCTTGACAAGCCCATTCTGATTCTGGTTCCGAATCTTCAGGACATCCAAAACCTGGTCTGTGATATCTCTTTGGCGGCAGAGCGGATCATGACTGCGTTCTGGCCCGGAAAACTCACCCTGGTCTTCAGGGCCGGCGACGCCATTCTCCCCGGCCTTACTGCCGGAACCGGAAAAATCGGCATTCGGCTTCCGGTTTATCCGGTAGCCCGTCTCCTGGTTCGTGCAGCCGGAAGACCCATCACAGCAACCAGCGCCAATATCTCCGGCCAAATCGGTTGTTCGCAAATCGCGGACATTGATCCTGCAGTTGCAGCGGCGGTCGATTTGATACTGGATGCCGGGCCACTTAAAGGCGGCGCAGGCTCTACCATACTGGATGTAAGTGAAGACCCTCCTGTCATTCTGAGAGAAGGTTCAATCCCCCGAAACAGTATTTTTTCGGTGATGCAAGATGCTAAGACCGGTAAAGCCATAAAATACTCATCTAAAAACTAAGTTATTGACCGCTCAAAGTATAAGTTTGTCCAAAGTCCGATATAATTCATTGGAGCAATGTCAGCGTAACGGCAATCTGAATACCTCCCATATCCCGACACCCACCCGGCGGCGAAGTTCGATTGCAAGCCATCCGAATAGCAGCATGCACGTCACGGCCTTACAGATCAAGGTGCCCATGATGCCGAAGTAGGGAATGATCATCAGGGATGTTACATAAAGAAACGCTACGGCGATCAGAAACCCAGGAAGGGGGATGCGCTCATGTCCCGACAGGCTGAGCAGGGGCCATGCAAGGGTCATGGCGCTTTGGGGAATATTGACGATCACAAGAACCAGCATGGGCCAATATCCGTTCACGAAATTATCGCCAAACCATCCGAGAATGGTCCGACCCAACAGGACGATCACTGTGGCCACGACCGTCGACAGGATGAGGATGGACCTTATGGCCGTGCGGACCTGGCGGCGCAGTTCCTTAATCTGACCGTTTTCCACGAGTGTGGAGATGTGGGGCGACAGGATCAGATAGGCGGCGGAAAAGGTGAGATAAACGAAATCGGAGATTTTGATACAGGCAGCCATGATCCCGACATCCTTCTCCGCACCTACCTGCTCCATAGCGTAAAGGTCCACCTGTCCGAGGGCATAGTAGGCCAGGATGGAGACCAGCATGGGAATGGCTGTTATGACCCACAGCCTCCATTCGTAGGTGGGATTGAGCATCCAAGTTTCTCTCGGAAATATCCGGAGAATAAGGGCCAATAAAAGAGGAAGGACGAAAGCAGCCGCAATGACATGGGCAATGACGGCGCGGTAATCCGTCAGAGGCCCCCCTTCGGTTGCAAAGAGAAAAACGCCACCGAGGGTCAGAAGGGGAAGTACAAGTTGATGGATACTGGCTGACAAAAGGGGGCGGCCAAAGTTGGTTAGGGTGATGAAGAAGAACTCAGCGACGGAGAGCAGCGGGATGAGCCACCAGATGATCTCCAGGGGATGATTGATTCGATCATGACCCATAACTCCGATGAAACACATCCACCCCATGGAGATAACTGCCGAAAAAAGGAGAATGGCGACCAGATAGGCCCGGAGAAAGCCGACCATGCGGGCAAACTGCCCCTTGGATTGGTAAGTCTGGAGAAAACGGGGAACAGTATCTTCAGCGCCCAATCCGCAGAGATATGAAATAAGGATAGTCGCTGAAATAGCGACAGCGTAGTCGCCGTAGTCCTCTGCACCAAGGTTTCGGCCCACATAAACCTGGAGCAGGTAGTCCAGGCCCCAGCTTGCCAGCATGATAAGTAGGGTGATTATATTGAGCCAAAACAGATTTCCGAATTTTGAGCGATCTGAAACTGTTTGTTTCACCCCTGGGTCCCTCCGGCATACGAGATGTTCGGTTTATTACGACATGATTCAAAGGGTCATGTATTCCCAATATTCTTCATTTAAAGAGTCTATGGAAGGCCCGGAGATTTGTCAATTTGAAATCGCCGTATCCCTTAAAAGGCATTGGATGACGGATGTGGCGATACCCCGCCAGATGCAAAAAAGAGCTGATGCCTTTCAATATCCCCAAGAAAATCATTTTGATGGATGCGCTTCCCAAAACCCCCACCTGAAAAATATAGAAACGGGACACTCGCGCGTCCAGCAACTATCTGTTTATCCAGAATAAGTAATCGAACCCCCCTTTTACATTTTCTGTTCAGAAATATCTGTTGAAATTAAGTCTCATTGTTTGCCAAGTGTTGACGGGCGTATTTTTCATTGAATATATTTCCCCAAAGTTCTATAAGTTCGAACAAGGATACGCTGGATGAGCTGCTGGAAAGCGTTGACCTATCGACTTACGGTCTGGAACGGATAAAACTGAAGCAACGTATGACATGGTATAGAAAAACATCTTGCTGATACAGCTTGGATTTTATTATGCACAACAAACAACTTATTCTATAAGGAGATTAACATGCCTCGCGCAAAACAAACAAAAGGAAAGTGTGACCATTGTGGGCTGGAAATCGCAAAGGGTAGCGTTACCCGACATCTTTCGGCTTGTGCTGTTTGGAAAGAGCTTATGACGAAATCTGAACGCAAAAAGGGAAACAACCAAGCATTATATCATCTTCGGATACAGGCAGCGGGGGCGCCGCAATTCTGGTTCGATGTGGAAATGCGCGGGAGCGGAACCCTGAACATTTTGGATCAGTACCTCCGGGCGATATGGCTGGAGTGCTGTGGACACATGAGTCAGTTTATTTTTGGCGGTCGCCGGGGCGAAGAGATATCCATGGAACGACGTATTGGGGATATCTTTGAACCGGGAATTGAATTAACCCATATCTATGATTTTGGGACATCATCGGAGACTTTGATTAAGGCAGTCGGTGTCCGTGAAGGAAAGTCCGTGACTTCGCATCCGATTACACTTCTGGTTCGTAATGTGATGCCTGAGTCGGAATGCATCGAATGCGGTCTGCCTTCTGCATGGCTATGCCTGGAGTGTTTGTATGAAGAAGATCAATGGGGAAGCCTGTGCGACAAGCATGCCGAGACGCATCCCCACAAGGACAATGAGGAGCCTATTTCTTTAGTTAATTCGCCCCGTTTGGGCATGTGCGGTTATGTCGGGCCGGCGGAGCCACCATATTAATGTAATGGCGGAATCGCAAGCCACACCGGTCATCCCTTTCGAATCTGCAACTAGAAAATCCAGAAGTGAAAGATATTCATGGCAAAAGTTTCTAACACCACATCATCCGTTCCTATCCAGGAATCACCGTCCCGACTGTGGGGTCTTGCATCAAGCATCGACATTTATGACTGTGACCAGGAAATCATTCGAAATGCGGAAAGAATTCGTTATTTCGTCATTGAGCTGTGCCGAATCATTGATATGCAACGCTTCGGGGAAACCATCTGTGTCCATTTCGGCCAAGACGAACGAGTTTCCGGTTACTCCATGGTACAACTGATCGAAACATCCCTTATTTCCGCTCATTTCGCCAACCAGAGCAACACGACATACCTTGATATCTTCAGTTGCAAGCCCTACGATCCAGAGCAGGCCGCCAATTTTGCGAAAGACTACTTCGGCGGTGCCCGTTTCATCCTCCATGTCAATGAGAGGCTTTGACGGGTGCCGGCAGTGCGCGTCGTCACCGATCTTGACGAGGGAAAGATACTCTGGCGAAAATCGTTTCCCGAGGAAACGCTCTGGGACATCTGGGATGTTCGCGAGTGTTTCCACCGGAATTACCAGCGTCCGCTCCACTTCCTTTTTACTGAAAATGAAGGGGGGATTGTGGAATTCCTGCCCCTGTGCCTGATTGAAGAACACGGCTACTACGGATATTTCCCTGGTGAGATATGGTCGTCCCGGACATGGATAGAGCAGAACCGGATCAAAGGCTGCGGGCATGTATCCCTGGAAAGGCTCTGTCGCCAAATTCCTGGTCCCTTCCAGTTGCGCTATCTGTCGCCTGGAGGGGCCATTGCTGCAGACAGACTGCCCGTCGATGAGATTGGATACATCTTCGTCCCGGAACACTACGGGCATGAAATGGCGAACTATATGAAGACCTTCTCCCGCAAAGCCGCCAAAGGCTTGTCCCGGGAGATTTCGGCCATCGAAGCAGTGGGGGTGACGTATCGCCTGGATGATCCTGGCGATTTTGACGACATGATTCAGATGAACCTCCGGCGTTTCGGCGAAACCTCATACTTTGCCGATGAGCGTTTCCTCCGCAGTTTTCGCGACCTGAGAGACCTGCTGGCCGAACGCGGCTTGCTGCGCATAACAACCATTCTGATCGGCGGAGCGCCTGTCGCAGTGGACATGGGCGCTATCTATCGCAATCAGTATATTCTCCTTGCCGGTGGCGCCCACGAAGACTTCATAGGTGTGGCAAAACTCATCAATCAGTATCATATAGTCCGGGCCTGCCGGGAACGGCTGCTGCTGGTGGACTTCCTCTGTGGCGACTTTTCGTGGAAAAAGCTGTTTCACCTTGAACCCCGCCCGCTTTACCTGCTTACGCATCAGAATATATGAATCCATCATGGACACCATGCAGGTGCGGCTGCAGAGACAGCGCCGTGAACACCGGGGATCGCATCCTTGTTGTTGGCACTACCGCCGATTACATCAATATCCTCCGTCAGAGACAGCCGGACCGCTGTCTCTTCCTAACATCGAAGGTAGAGAGAAAAAAGGCATTCGAAGATCAGCCTTCTCCGGGAGAGGAGTGTTTATTTCCATCGTATGCTGGAGTGGGGAACATTATAACTGCACTGGAAGATCACCTGATCCGATGGCGGATGACCCCTGTGGGAATCGTCTGCTACGATTGCGAGTTCATGTCCACAACTGCGGCGATAGGCAGTCATTTCCGTCTGCCTTACCCATCCATAGAAACGGTGGCGAATTGCCGGAACAAACACCGCTGCAAGGAGATATGGTCAGACTCCGGGATTCCATGTCCCCGAAGCATGCAATTTTCAAATCCCGGAGAGGCGACAGCATTCTTCAAATCCATGGGCGGACCAGTGGTCATCAAACCCCTCACGGGCAGTGGGAGCGAATGGGTTTTTCGTTGCGATACGGAGAAGGCTTGCGGCGACAAGGCAAGGCTCATTCTCGACATGATCGGATGTCATGGCGACAAACGCATGTACGGTGATGAGCGCATGTATGGGGATGAACCAGATGCCGCTGCAGGCACAAGGGCGCCGGTGCGTGCTACGGTTGAAGAGTATGTGTCCGGAATGGAATACAGTTGCGATCTGCTCGTCAATTGGTTTGATGCGCGGATGATTCGTCTGGCGCGAAAGATACCTGCGTTGGACCAGTCTTTCGGCACAACCCTTGCGTACGAGGTTCAGGGCAATCTTCCGAAGGATGTGAAGCTTTCGGAACTCACTACAATTCTGGAAAGGGCTGCCAGAGCGATAGGTATTAAACAGGCGATCTGCATGGTGGATTTCATCATCAGTGACGGACTGCCCATGCTGATCGAGATGACACCGCGTCCGGGAGGAGACTGCCTGCCTTTCCTGATCCGGCAGGCATCGGGTTTTGACATCTTCCAGGCATCACTTGATCTCGCTTTGGGCCACACTGTACAGATTCCAGAGGCCAGCCAATGGGAACATCTTCTGGGGCTGCGCCTTTTCGCAGACCGCTCTGGCATTGTAGCTACTATGGACATCCGGCTTCTGGAACAGGACCCGCGTGTGCGGGAGATCTGTGTGAATCGCCGTTCCGGACATCGTGTGATCCTGCCTCCTGGTGACTATGACTCCCGGTTGATCGGACATGTCATCTTTGCCCCGGAACATGGACACGATGCCGAGGTTGAATGTTCCGAATTGTCGAAACTGCTACAAATCGAATGGGAAACGCCATGAGAAAACCGTCCAAAGCTGGCATTCTTCACGCCGCCAGTGAAATCCTGTCTGAATCCATTTCTGAACTAACCAATGCAGATATTATCCCCTTCGTCAGCTCATACTTCAACCGGGCAGACGCATTTCTTGAACTGGCGCACTGCCACGGTTCTCCCCTCTATGTCTTCGAGCCTGAACAACTGTCCCGGAATATCTGCGTCTTTCGGGAGACGTTTTCCATCAGGATTCCCGATATCCGTCTGTATTATGCTGTCAAGAGCAACAACCTGCCCGCTGCCGTATCCTGTTGCGTCAAAGCGGGAATCGGGCTTGATGTCTCCAGTGGAGATGAATTACGTCTGGCCCTTGCTACCGGCGCACGGGACATCGTGTTCAGCGGTCCGGGTAAAACAGAGGCGGAACACCGACTGGTAGTGGAACATTGGGACCGGGTAACGGTCCTCTTAGACAGCGAAGGGGAAATGCGTCGGCTGGCTTTCCTCGCCAGTCACCTGGGGGTTGAGATCCGGTGCGGTATCCGAATAACGACGGAAGAAAGGGGCGCATGGCGGAAGTTTGGAATTCCCCTTTCCTCGCTCCGGGATATCCTTGCGGCATCACGATGTGTTCCCGGTGTGAATATCCTGGGGCTGCAATTTCACACGAGTTGGAATCTGACACCGGAAGCGCAGGTCCGGTTCGTAGAACGGCTCGGGGTTGTCCTGGATGAATTGCCTGTACAGGATCGTGTCCGGATCGAATTCATCGACATCGGCGGCGGATTTTGGCCGCCCCAAGGCGAATGGCTCCAACCGGCAGGCACCGCCAGGGGACGCCTTCTGGAGGTCTGCTATCCCGACCGCATCCTGCATAATCCTCTGCACTACATTCTACATGCAGAGCCGCTAACGTCTTTTGCCGAACGGATCGCAGCCGCTCTTGAGAAACATATCTTCCGGTCAGGCCCCTGCACCATCTTCGCCGAACCCGGACGCTGGCTCTGCAATGATGTCATGCACCTTTTGCTGACAGTCATCGACCGCAAGACGGAGGACTTGGTGATCACCGATGGCGGAACCAATGCCGTGGGTTGGGAGCGTTTCGAACACGATTATTTCCCCGTACTCAACCTGTCTCGGCCAGCCCTCCGCGAAAACGCATGCGCTATCATGGGATCGCTGTGTACACCCCAT
>JBAXVB010000799.1:0-2025 GCA_037129415.1 Deltaproteobacteria bacterium | reverse complement strand
CTTCACCCCCTTCATGTGGAATCTGTTGCCTGGATTGCCGAACGAAAAGATGTATTGAGTACTTTTTTCTGTTTTCTGGCTTTGTTGTCTTACACCCATTACTGCCAGAAAAAGAATCGCCAGAAATATTTATTATCCCTGTTTTTCTTTATCTGTGCGCTTATGGCCAAACCCATGGTCGTAACATTACCTTTTGTTTTTCTAATCCTGGATTATTGGCCATTAAAAAGATTTCCAGAAGTGTTTTCTAAAAATATTTCAGCTTATGACAAGCGGGTTTTAGGGCATTTGCTGGTTGAAAAAATTCCTTTTTTAATGCTTTCATTTCTTTCCTGCCTAAAAACTCTTGCAGCACAACACAACTCCGCCGCATCTATTGAAATAATCCCCCTGATACCCCGGATTGCTAATTCATTAATATCATACACAGAGTATCTGGCAAAAATGGTATGTCCATTTCCTCTTGCAGTTTTATACCCCCTCCGAACGTATTTTTTATGGAAGCTTACAGCCTCTCTTTTTGTTATCTTATCCATATCCTTTATGGCGATTCGAAGACTTCAGCGCAAACCTTGGCTTGCTGTAGGCTGGTTCTGGTACATTGGAACCCTGGCGCCGGTTATTGGACTGGTTCAAGTAGGGGTTCAGGGATACGCTGATCGCTATACCTACATTCCCCTTATCGGGTTGTTTGTAATGATTGCATGGCAGGTTCCTGAAATGGTTCAATCCTGGAAACACAAAACCATTGCTCTTTCAGTGAGCGCTGCAGGCATTTTGAGTGTGCTTTGGGTATTAACCTCGTTTCAGATTCGACACTGGGAAAACAGCATTACACTTTTTGAGCATGCCCTGAAGTCCACGTCGGAAAATTTCGTGGCGCACAACAATTTGGGTATTTCACTTGCTGAAAAAGGCAAATTCAATGAAGCAATTGTGCATTATCGCACAGCGATTCGAATACTTCCGATCTTTTGTGATCCCTACTACAACCTTGGATTCACATCATACCAACAGGGAGATATTCCGGAGGCTATCTTGCACTTTCAAGATGGAATAACTTGCAATCCTAATTTCGCACAAGCATATTATTTTTTGGGAAATTTTCATTTTGAACTTAAACAAATTGATAATGCCACCATTCATTACGCAAAAGCGTTAAAAATTCACCCAAACTATGTTAATGCCATGATCAATTTGGGTATTGCGCTTGCGTTTATTGGAAAAACTGATGAATCGCTTGCGCTTTTTAAAGAAGCAAAAAGAATCGACCCTGATTCCGCCGATGCCCGACGAATTAAAATGGAAAAATTTTTCAGGGAGAAAATAGAATGACCTCCTAATGCTGAACACTAAAAAAAATACTGTGGTGATAGCCTGCCTTCATTGCGGCTCAAACACTTCACATCGCCATCATCGGCATTCTTAGGCATTTGGAAATTCCCGAAATACCGTTTTTAGTGGCGCAGACCACAAAGGTGCACACTTATGATTGATATAAACACGGACAAAAGACTAAAAAAGCTCCGGGTTGTACTCGTTTATTCTGTTATTATTTTAGCAACTCTCAGTGTATATTTGCCTGTTAAAGACTTTGATTTTGTCGTCTATGATGATTACGATTATGTGTTCGATAATCCCAGAGTTAAGGAAGGATTAACATTCAAGAATATTTTGTGGTCTCTGATAGCAACTAAGGTATCCAACTGGCATCCCCTTACATGGATATCTCACATGACAGATATTCAGATATTCGGGATGAATGCCGGTGGTCATCATCTGACCAACGTTGGGTTTCATATTCTGAACACTGTCCTGTTACTGGTCTGGCTGAACGCAATGACAGGAGAATTTTGGAAAAGCAGTTTTGTCGCCGCCCTTTTTGCGATTCACCCTCTTCATGTTGAATCTGTCGCCTGGATCGCTGAAAGAAAAGATGTATTGAGTACTTTTTTCTGTTTTCTGACTTTACTATAGCGCTCAGATAAATTAACCCACTATTGCTACAATAAATTAAGCCATATA
>JBAXVB010000798.1:0-2026 GCA_037129415.1 Deltaproteobacteria bacterium | reverse complement strand
AGTTGTGATTAGCGGGCACAAGAGCGTTCGATGAAATTTAAGAATGATACCTTTTGGCCATCTCCGGTAATCTTATCTGCCGGTATTTGGCGGTTATGCGCCCGGATGACTTCGTGTCAGCATGCCATAAATCCGAAGCAGCTTGGCCGGGAGTTCCCGGACATCCGATATCACATTGTGATGGACATTTCCATACAGATCATCAAGCTTTGCATCGCTTTGCATGTTCACGGTGATGGCATGGGTATGAATGCGGCTGGAAAGGGCTTCAGCAATGGCTTTGCGGGTATCTGAAATGGCATAAACCTGCTTGTAGTCCACATCATTTGGGAATCCGTCCCCCAGAACAACCATCAGCCTTACATTGGCTGGAATTTTAGCAAACTGGGCGGTAGCATGACGAATTGCAGCGCCCATTCGTGTGCTGCGCTGGGGGGTAAGGCCGCTGATTCGCATGCGGACGGCATCGTTCAGAGGCTCGGTGAATTCCTTGATGTGCGTATAATCCACGGAAAGGCGTCCATTTCCGGAAAAACCGGCAATGGCAAAGGTATCTCCCAAAATGTCGAGTGCCTCGCAAAAAAGCACTATGGCCTCTTTTTCAACACTTAGCACTGTGACGCCTGCATCAGAAGGACTGTTAGTGAGCGTGTTGCCAGTTGACCGGGAGAGATCTACCAGCAACAGGACCGCCACATTTCGCTCCTGCTTGATCCGTTTGATGTAAAGCCGGTCCGACGGAATCAGGCCTGCCTTTTTATCCAGAACAAAATCCAGAACGGCCCGATAATCCAGCTCATCACCTTCGCTCCAGTTTCGTAGCAACTTAAGTCCTTGAGGTTTCATCAACTCAAAGGCATAACGGATCTGGCTGACCAGCTCCCGGTATCGCACCAGCGTCTGGTTATAAAAATCGTAGCTAACACCTTCAGCTATTCGATCCACCACGCGAACATGGTGATGCAGATAATCCCGATTATGGCAGTCCCACTCACGGCGCCAGGTTGCAGGGAGAGTATCGTGGGTGGCTGTTGTATCCAGCAAACCGGGAATTTCTGACAGATCCAGATCAGACATATCCATGGAAACAGCAGCAGAGTGAACGGAGGTTTTGGACGGGTCTGTGCTTTGAGATGTTCGAAGCAGATTGAGAATATCATCCTTACCGATTTTTCCATGGTGATGCACCAGAAGCTTTTTGATTTCGGATTTGTAAATCTTGATCCCTTTTTCAGCAAGTTTGTGTTTAAGCAGGGCTGCTTTTGTCTCTGTGGAGCGATTCATTGCTAAATCAGGTCGCAGACCTCTGGCAAAAGGGGTTTTCAACCGGAAATTGTTTTCGAGGCCATTTGTCTTCAGACAGGACTCAATCCGGGGATATGATTTCCATACCATAGCAGCGCAGTCCTCAACTCTGGATGTTTTTTCGATGATCCGGCCAAAATCCATGGCGATGGCGTTGATGATTGGGACAATTTTCAATTCTGTCTCTGGTGAGGGCATCTCCAAGATTTCAGGATCAGTAATGCCAAGAGCTATTCTGCAATAGAGAACCTCAATAGGAAGTTTCTGGAGGCTGTCCGGATAAATGGACTTTGCCTCCCTGATCAAAACAGGTAGCGACTGCCGAATAATTCCCGGATAACGCTGTTCCAGGATGATTCTTATCCGTCCGTGCTCAAAAACAGTCATTAAATCAGCAGCCAGCGCAGGATTCGAAAATATCCGGCAAAACAGGCTCATATCTGAAGCCGTTAAGGCATCACAGCCTTTTTCCCGTTCCGGGTCGCCGCCATTTTCAATCTTGTGTTGCTGTATCCGACCTCTGATACCTGCCTCCTGATCCATGATATCTTCTAAATCACAGCAGGCTTCAATCGCTATTTCCAGATCAAATTCGTAGGTCCCGAATTCATGATAACAGGCTTCAAGCCTGGTAAGGCATTTATACAGAAAAAGGTTTTCCGACTTTCTTACATTTCGCTTATTTTTTATGTAGCATTGATTTTGTCATTAAAAGAGAGGT
>JBAXVB010000797.1:0-2030 GCA_037129415.1 Deltaproteobacteria bacterium | reverse complement strand
GTTGAAGCATCGGTGATCATCTGCCGGAGATGTAGAAACTTCATGTCCGTATGCTCTCGCGGACGGGGCAGATCAATGTCATAGACCGAAGCCATGCGTCCTGGCAGCTTGCCTTCAAGGCTGACGATACGATCGGCCAGGAAAATGGCCTCGTCAATGTTGTTGGTGACAAAAAGGACGGTGCGTTTTTCCGTTTGCCAGATGCGTTCGGTTTCTTGTTCCATGAAAATCCGGGTCTGAGCGTCCAACTGACCAAATGGTTCGTCCAACAGCATGACCTGCGGACCATTTGCATAAGCGCGAGCTATGCCCACACGCTGTTTCATTCCGCCTGACAATTGGTGCGGGTAATGGTTTTCGAACTTCTGCAGCCCAACCAGGTTGATATAGTGCTGCGCAATTTTCCGCCGTTCGGCTTTGGGAACCCCATTGAGTTTTGGCCCCATCTCGACATTGCCCATCACGGTCCGCCACGCGAAGAGCATGTAGCTCTGAAACACAAGCCCACGGTCCGGTCCTGGCTTTGTCACTGCCTGACCATCCAGCAATACCGTTCCCTCAGTGGGAGTCTCCAGCCCTGCGATAATTCGCAAAAGGGTGCTTTTGCCACATTGGCCAGGCCCCAGGATGACCAGAAACTCGTTGTCCCGAACTTCAAGACTGATATCCTGGAGGACATGTACCCGCTGAGTCCCTTTCTGGATGAATATCTTGGATATGTTTTGGCAAACAATTTTAGGAGTGTTCATATTGTCTCTTTCTAAACAGATAGAATTAAAAGCCTTCTAATTTTCGTTTCCAGGGACAGACCAGTTTTTCGAGGATAATGATAAGCAGCGAGGTCGTCCAGGCCACAATAGCTATAATAACCATGCCGCCAATCACGAGGGATGTATCGGACATTTTCATACCCTGAACGATTATAAAACCCAGTCCTGATCGGGATGCCACCAGTTCGGCTGCCAGAACACAGGTCCAGGCGTTGGATAAAGATATCTGAAGACCAGCAAAAATCGCTGGAAAGGAGGCTGGAAAGCTGACTTGAATGATTTCATCCCTGCGATTTCCCCCCAGAACTTTAACGACATCATACAACTCCGGCTCGATCAGGCGGATGCCGGTGTAGGCATTCAGGAGGCATGGAACGAAAGTTCCGATAACAATGATGAATATCTTGGAAGGCTCCCCGATCCCGAACCATAGAATGGCGATGGACACCCAGGCAATGGGCGGCATGGGCTTGAAGATGTCGAAGACCGGCTTTATAATGGCATCCACATACGGGTTGAGGGCCATGAACAGTCCGAGGGGGATGGCGAAAGCTGAAGCCAGCGCAAATCCGATCAACACCCGGCTGGTGCTGGCCCATATATGCCCCCACAGAGTCAGGCCCGCCAGCGTGTCTGTCAGCATCCGCTCGAAACGCAGCACCACTTGAACGGGGGAGGCCAGCGCTCCTTTGAACATATCGCTTTGTCCAATCACCTGCCAAACCAACAAAAAAGTCAGTGTCGAAACACAGTACAGAAAATATTCGTTGGTGATGACGCGATAAATGGTCATGGGTTTTTTCTCGCCGACCGCTTCCTGTACCTCATTGGCGATGGCCCGGTTACCCGTTCCGGAATTCGTGGGTTGTTTTATCATGGCGCTCAATATATCTACCTCCTGATACCGGCGAGGAGTCGACGCTCCAGGCGTTCAATAGCATAACCGATCACAGCGCCGACGAATCCCACGCATACCATGCCCAGGACAACCATATCAGGTAGTGCCAATCGTCGTCCCATGGAGATCAAGTAGCCCAAACCCTGATCCGCGGCAAGCAACTCGGCGCCCACAAGGTTGACCCAGCAGCAGACCAAGGCAATCTGCAACGCGCCGAAGACCATGGGCAGGGCCGATGGGATGCAAAGTTGGACAAAAATCTGCCAGTCACTGGCACCATAGGTGCGCGCCATTTGAATGAGGGTTGGGTTGGTCATGCGAACGCCGACAAACGCATTGATGACGCACGGTACGACCCCTCC
>JBAXVB010000796.1:0-2044 GCA_037129415.1 Deltaproteobacteria bacterium | reverse complement strand
ACCATTTCAAGGTTTCCCATCACGACCTGGAGCTGATTGTTGAAATGGTGAGCGATGGCCCCGGCCATGATGCCCAGACTTTTGGCCTTCCGGAGCTGGTTCTGGACATCGAGTTCCGTCTTTTCCACTTCAGCCCGCTCGTCACGATATCGTTTCAGCTCAAGTTGGTTGTGTACACGCAACCTGACAATGTCGGGATTGAACGGTTTGGTGATGTAATCCACCACACCTAATTTCAGCCCGACAACCTCATCTTCCTGCTGCGTCATGGCTGTCAGGAATATTACCGGCACGCCATCCAGACGCGGCATTGATTTAAGGGTTTTACAGACCTCGTAGCCGTTCATGTCCGGCATTATAATATCAAGCAGTATCAGGTCGGGATGATTGATTTCAGCCATTGCAATCGCATCCTTGCCGTTGGTTGCAAAAACGATCTCATACTGATCCCCCAGAATCTCAATAAGAATCTGAAGATCAATAGGCGTATCATCTACAATAACGATGGTCTGTTTCTGCGCAAGCATGGTTGCTCCTTTATGGCGATACTGATTGTTTCGGTCAGTCGTTTGAGGTAAGCGTTCAGACCCCTCCCCCCTGCCTCCCGCCCACTGGGAGGGAGAGTGAACAGTTACCGTCTGAGTGATCTGTTTCATCTGGGAAACTGCGGCTGTCATTCCTGGGCCGTTCATAGGCTGAATCCACTGTACAAGGGTTTTATACAGCTCATCGGGATTGATCGGTTTTGAAACATGGGCGTTCATACCGGCAGCCAGACAGCGCTCCCGTTCCTCAGTCATGGCGTGCGCAGTAATTGCAATAATGGGCAGTTCTTCGGCGGATTTCATCAGTCGTATCAGACGGGTAGCCTCATAGCCGTCCATCACCGGCATCTGCAGATCCATCAAAACAGCGTCAAACGGTACTGAAGCTACCACAAGATTCACCGCTTCCTGTCCGTTGCCGGCCAACTCTACCGTCAAACCAACCTGTTTCAGAAGTTCAGACATGATCTGTTGATTGATGCTGTTATCCTCCACCACGAGAATATGCGCTCCTGTCAGATGCATTACACCAACATTGACGGAAGTCCGTGCATCGGTACACATCTGGCAGGATACTTCCTGTTTTCCGAGCATCTCTGTCATTGTTCTGAACAGCGATGCCGGCGTGACCGGCTTGGAGAGGAAGGCTCGTATGCCCTGATCCTCCATACCCTGCAGTACCGCCTCCTTGGAGTAGGCCGTAACCATGATGATCACACTCTCTTTTGTCGTATCAGAGCCATACAGTTCCCGGATACGATGCGCAGTTTCGACACCGTTCATGCCGGGCATTCGGTAGTCCAGCAGAATGAAGTGGTATGGATCATCTGTTCGTACCTTTGTCAGTATGTCGAGCGCCGCCTCTCCTGAATCCGCCGAAGTCACCCGCAGACCGCAGGATTTTAGCATGGCGCACAGTATCTCCCGCGCCGCCTGATTATCGTCAACCACCAGGGCGCTCATGCCATGATAGTCAACAATCGTGCAGTCTGCCGGCGCATGGCTCTGCGATGAAACGGCTAACCGGGCAGTGAAGGAGAAACAACTTCCCACTTCCGGCTCCGACTCAACCTGCAGGCTGCCGCCCATCAACTCGACCAGACGTTTCACAATGGTAAGCCCCAGACCTGTACCGCCGTATTTGCGGGTGATTGAGCTGTCCGCCTGGGCAAAGGGGGCGAAGATACGCGCTATCTGTTCTCCATTCATGCCGATACCGGTGTCGGTTACCTTGAAGGTGATGGCCGCGTTTTTATCATCCGGAGAGATTGTTTTGGAGGCTGGTTCAACGGAGATGACCACGTTCCCGCATTCTGTGAACTTTACGGCGTTGCCGGCCAGGTTGTTCAGTATCTGCCCTAGTCTGAGAGGATCTCCGACCAGTACGTGTGGAATCTCCGGGGCGATTGAAAACATCACCTCAATCCCTTTTTCTTCCGCCTTCGGGGATATCTGATCGCCCACCCTGTCAAAGACATCCGACAGACTGAAATCAATCA